>JBGSTO010000117.1:0-16063 GCA_041736465.1 Anaerolineales bacterium
ACACAGCCCGCTGTGTCTGAATGCCATATAATGCACCTTGCGGTACTTCCAATTCGCCTAAAGAGTCACGCTCGATTCTGTTCTTCATGCTCGTCCAAGCTCCTGAAATATTTTAACCAATTTTATCCGGATACGATACCCGTAGAAAAAGTCTAGCCCTGCTTTAATCCTGGCTGATTATTGCTATCTTCCAACCAGCCTGCGTGGGTATAATACGAACAGGTACACGCAAATTTCATCATTAATCAAGATACACAAGGACACATGCTCACCCATTCTGCTTCTCAACTGCTCACCCTGGCTGGCCCGCCGCAGCGCGGCGCAGCCCTGGGTGCTCTGAATATAATCGAAGATGGCGCCGTGCTCATCCATGGCGACCGCATTATCGCCACCGGTACGAGTGCAGATTTGAGAGCCGCCTATCCAGATGAGCCGCTGCTCGACGCCGGCGGCTGCGTCGTCCTGCCCGGCTTCGTGGACCCCCACACCCACGCCATCTGGGCCGGCGACCGGGCAGCGGAATTCGAAATGCGCTTGCAGGGGAAATCTTATCTGGAGATTATGGCTGCCGGCGGCGGCATCCTCTCCACCGTGCGCGCCACCCGCACAGCCTCCATGGAAAAGCTGATCGAACAGACCCGGCCGCGCCTGTGGAATATGTTCACTTTTGGTACCACCACTGCGGAGGTAAAAACCGGCTACGGCTTGCGCACCGCCACAGAGCTGCGCATGCTGCAGGCGCTCCTGGCTCTAAATGCAGAAGGCCCGCTGGATCTGGCCTTCACTTTCCTTGGCGCACATGCCGTGGCGCCAGAATATAAAGACAGCCCGGATGAGTATACAGACCTGTTATGCGGCACCATGCTGCCAATGCTGAAAGAATGGTGGCCCATCCAGGCCCACGAACTGCCGCTGCCGTTCGTGGATGTGTTTTGCGAAACCGGCGCCTTCACCCTGGCGCAGTCCCGAAAAATACTGGAGCAAGCGCGCTCGTTGGGGTTTCCGCTCAAAATTCATGCCGACGAGTTCGACAACCTGGGCGGCGCCAGCCTGGCAGCCGAATTGGGCGCTGCTTCCGCCGATCACCTGGTCGCTACTTCAGATCAAGATATCGCTGCTCTGGCTGCCTCCGATACCGTAGCTGTGGCGCTGCCCTGCACCCCCTTTGGCCTGGCAGAATCCCACTACACGCCCGCCAAGAAAATCCTGGCAGCAGGGGGTCTGCTCGCCATTGCCACCGATCTGAATCCCGGCACAGCCTGGTGCGAAAACATGCAGTTTGCCATCGCATTGGCCTGCCGCTACATGAAGCTTACACCTGCGCAGGCCATTGCCGCCGCCACGATCAATTCTGCCGCAGCAATCGGTCGCGCCGCTCAAATCGGCTCGCTTGAACCCGGTAAGCAGGCTGATCTGCTCATCCTGAACGTCCCCGACTATCGCCACCTGGGTTATCGCTTTGGCGGCAACCTGGTTAAATCGGTGATCAAAAAAGGACGCCAGTACCCGGTATAATTGCGCCCATGCCCACCCTGGAACAGGCATCCAACTGGTATCCTGCCGGCGATCCCGTACACGGCCTGGAGCATATCCAGCGCGTCTATCGCCTGGCCGAACGTATCGCTCAGGAAGAAAGCGCCGATGTGGAGATTGTGCGCGCCGCGGCGCTGCTTCACGACCTGGATAGCAGCCTGATCGCTTCAGGCAGCGAACCCAGCGCGAATCTACGCCAGCAGCACCAGCTTTCCTCCGCCGAGCTGGCTGGCGAGATCCTGCAGGCGGAAGGCTGGTCTCAGGAGCGCATTGCTGCCGTCCAGCACTGCATCCGCTCACATCGCTTTCGCCAGCAAAGCGAGCCTCCACAAACGCTCGAAGCGCGGGTGCTGTATGACGCCGACAAACTGGATGCCATCGGCGCCACCGGTTTTGCGCGTGCCATTGCCTTTGCTGTTCAGGCAAACCAACCTTTCTACGCCCGCCCTTCGGTACAGTTTTCCACGACCGGACAGGCGCAGCCTGGCGAGCCTCACAGCGCCTACCACGAATATATCTTCAAGCTGAGTAAGATCGAATCTGGGCTGCACACACCGTCTGCTCGCCGCCTGGCGCAGAAGCGCAGCCAGGTGATGCATTCAGCTTTCGAGCACCTCGCCGCAGAAATGGAAGGCGATACCTGACAATATTGTGGGTACTACCATAGCACAAAGAGGCTACAATAACCCCATGAACATCCCCTTCGGTCCGATTTTAGTCGTTGAAGACGTCCCCAATATCCTGGAATTGCTTACCGTTACATTGCGCTTCAAGGGGTACCCGGTTGTTACAGCCACGAACGGACAGGAAGCGCTGGAACGCATCGAACGTGAGCACCCGGCCCTGATCATCACAGATATTTTAATGCCCAAGATGGACGGGTACGCCATGGTGCACCGCTTGCGAGTCAATCCAAAGACCAACCGCATCCCAATCATCTTTCTCTCCGCCACTTACGTCACACCTGACGATCGTTCCTTCGCCATGAAACTGGGTGCGGTGCGCTTTTTGGAAAAACCGGTAGATACGGAAGAATTCTTGCTGACCGTAGCAGAAGTGCTCACCATGGGACCGGTGCCGATTCCTCCGCCGATGGCTGAGCAAGAATTCTACTACGGCTACCGCGAGCGCCTGGAAAGCAAGCTGCGCCATAAAAACTCACAGATCGCGCGCACCGAGCGCCTGCTGAACACCCTGCCATCGGAACAGCGCGCCTCATTTCAAGCCTTGCTCAGCGAAGTGCGCGACCACCGCGATCAGATCCAGGAAGAGCTGGATCAATTAAACCGACTGATCAACCAGCATCAAGGCTGATCGGGAACTCGCGCAGCCCAACCTGATACCCACCTTCTGAAGATACAAGATATGAATCCAACCCTAGACTTTGTAGAACGCCTGGCGCGCCAGGCGGGTGACATCTTGCGCGCCGGCTACGGCGGCGAGCTTCACGTCCAGCACAAAGGTATCATCGACCTGGTGACAGAAATGGATCGCCGCTCCGAGGAATACCTGCTGGGTGAAATAGGGCGCAGCTTTCCTCACCACCGCATCCTGGCAGAGGAAACCGGCGGGCAGCCGGGCGAAGAATGCTGCATCTGGTACGTGGATCCGCTGGATGGCACGGTGAATTACGCCCACGGTATCCCCATCTTTGCAGTTTCGATCGCCTACCGGCAGGATGGCGTTTTGCAGCTGGGTGTCATCTACGACCCGATGCGCGATGAATGTTTTGCCGCTGAGCGCGGCCGGGGTGCATGGCTCAACGGCAAGGCTATTCGCGTCGCAGGTGAAAACAACCTGGATCAAGCTTTACTGGTGACCGGCTTCCCCTATGATATCCGCACCAACCCGCAGAACAACCTGGGATATTATGCCAGCTTCGCTCTGAACAGCCAGGGTGTGCGCCGCCTGGGTTCTGCGGCATTAGACCTGGCTTACGTAGCCTCAGGGCGCTTCGATGGCTTTTGGGAAATGAGCCTGAACGCCTGGGATCTGGCTGCCGGCGCCTTGATCGCCCAGGAGGCTGGAGCGGTGGTCACCGACACGGCTGGCACCTCTAATTACCTGTCTCCCCCGCACTCGATCCTGGCTGCCAACCCGGCCCTGCACCCGCAGATGCTGCAAGTGCTGGATCGCAGCGGGCGGTTTACCTAGCACACCTCTCCATCTTCATCGATATAACAGGCATCCGACTGGAAGCGGCGCCAGTCTTCCACCAGGTGCTCAAGCTCCTGCAGATACGCCATCAAATCTTCCTGCCCGCTGATGATGCGCGCATCGTGACGGATCGCCGGCAGGGCTACCTGCATTCCGAGCGCCGTCTCCACCTCATCGGGTGCCAGCTCGACTCGCTCGTATCCGACCACCATGTCCTTCAAGGCAGCCTCAACCCACCCGGCTTCTGCAGCTTCCGAGGGTAGGAATAACTCGATCATCCGTTTAACTCGCTCTCAATTCATCCTTCATCGATTGCTCGAGGGCTTTCAAGTCTATACGCGAAGTCATGTCCAGGCTGAGCGGGGTGACCGAAACATAGTGCGCAACCACCAGGGCATGTACATCCGAGCCAGGCTCTGCCTCAAAGACATCCTCGCTGCGCTGGTAGCCCACCGTCTCGGGTTGGGACCAATCTAAGCGCTGCGGGCGCAGTGGTTCGAAATAGCGCTGCATCGACAGGCGCGTGATATGCCAGGGCGTTTCTACGGTGGCGCTTCTGGGCACTTCTACTTTCAGAAGATGCACATCTGGCGGCAAGGGCCTTTCCAGCAGCCAGCGCGCAAAATACGCCGTGAAATATGCTGCTGTGGAGAAATCCACCTCTGTCGAATACGAAAGGTGGTGCTCCTTCAGTGTTTCCAGAGACACTGCCATTGCCGGCGTCCCCAGCGAAGCCCCCTCCATAGCTGCGCCCACCGTGCCAGAGACGGTGATCCCGCTGCCCACGTTCTCGCCATAATTGATCCCTGAAACCACCAGATCAGGAACGGAGGGCAGGATCTCCAGGGCGGCGTGCAGCACCGCCTGCGCCGGAGTGCCGCCCACGGCATGCACCTGCCAGGTCTTCCCGTTGACAACTACTTGCTCTAGTTTGATGCGCCCATCCGAGGTGGAGGGCAGGCTGCGCCCGGTTCCAGAAGACTGCTCGCGCGGCGCTGCTACGTGCACGTAGCCCAGCTCCGAAAGCGCCGCCGCCGCCGCCCATAAACCTGGCGAGCGGATGCCGTCATCATTGGTCAGCAAGATCTGTTTCTTTTCCATTCAAACCTCGGTAATCAGGATATAGCCGTCCGGGCGCGGGCCACAGCGCCGCTATCGACCCTGCCAGCGACCAGACGAAATGCATGAACCAGGGGAAAAAACTCATCCGGTAGCAGCCCCACGCCACCGCCCAGCGCAGCAGCAGGTAGCGCCCTACCGGTGCACTCAGGACACGGCGGCGGTAGCCGCGGAAGCTAAAGTCCCGGCGGCTCAGTGCGTCCGCGATCGCCTGCGCTGCCGGCAGCCCATACGCCAACCCCGGAGCAATCCCCTCCCCAAAAAGCGGATCCACCCCGGCAGCATCGCCGACCAGCAGCAGGCGCGGCTGCGAAAAGCGCCCCGATGGGCTGAACCAGTGGATCGGATGCCCTTGAATATTGCCTTGTGGCGCCTGCGAAGCCTCCAATCCCTGCCGCAGCAGCCCTGGTAAGGATGCTTTCGGGCGAACACTCACCATGCGGGCGTCATACACCCCACGGTTGAAGGATGGCTGACCTTCAATATAAGCCGGAAATTCCCAAATGTACCCCTGCAGCTCTTGATCCACCGGGGTAAAATCGAACAAGGCATAGCGCTCCTGGAAATGACTGGCGCCTGCTTGAGCCGGGTGGATGACCTCCAGCAGGCGTGCGACCTGCGATCTGCGCTCCGTACGGTTGAAGTGGGCGCGCAGCAGCCCCTTCGATCCGTCGGCGCCCACCAACACCTGCGCCCGGTAAGCTTCCCGCTCAGTTTCTACGGTAACTCCGGTCTCATCCACCCGAAAATGCTCCAGCGCCTCGTTCTCGTGAATACGGATGCCGCGCCGGCGCGCCTCTGCCGCCAGGTAGGCATCCAGCTCCATTCGATGGAAGACCACGAACTGCGGCTTGCCGCGCACGTGCAGTGTGCGCCGGCGATACACCAGGCGGATGTCGTCCACAGGCGCCTGCGGCAGCGGCAGCGGCAAAGAAAAACCCAGATCTTTCAACACCTGCAAGCCCAGGCGCGTCGTACCACCGCCGCACAGCTTATGCCGCGGGTGGGCGGCCTTTTCTAACACCAGCAGCCGCTCTGCCCAGGATGGATCCTGCTGGAGCAGGTGCAGCGCCACCGATAGCCCCGCCGGGCCTGCGCCAGTGATCAAGACATCCACCGCTTTCATGAGAAGAAAGCATAACACAAAACGTATAAATTTCCACCGGCAGCGCCCTCCCGATAACTGCGTAAGTCCTGTATATACTAGAACAATAGTTCTGGTACAATAGTAATGCGCGCGGAGATCAACCACCTGAATTATGTCTTTCTGGCAGCGATTGCTCGATATGCTCGGCCTGAGACCCAGGCCCTCCCGGCTCCACTTCGAAATGAATGAGGAGCTGGTCGCGTCGCTGCAGGAGCTGGCTCAGCAGCAGCAGCGCCCCGAAGATGAGGTAGCAGCCGAGCTGCTCTCCTATGCCCTGGCGCGCCGTGATGCCGCCGAAGAGGGACTGCAGCGCTGGCGCGCCATCACCCCGCGTGAGCAGCAGGTAGCAGCCCTGGTATGCCTGGGGTTCACCAACCGTGAGATCGCCGCCCGGCTGCAGATTTCCCCCGAAACCGTCAAGTCTCACGTGCGCAATGTGCTTGCCAAGTTCAACCTGAGCAGCAAAACCGAGCTGCGCCAGGCGCTTGCCGATTGGGATTTCAGCGGCTGGCTTTAGCGGTGCTCGAATGAGCCTCTCCAACCTGTCCCAAACAGCCAAAGCGCATCCTCTTGACCATTTCTTGACCTCCCGGCCCGCTTTCTTGCCCTCAAATTGACCTGAAACCGAATAACCTTGACTCCTGAAAGCGGAGCGAGCTATGAACGACTTCATGTATGTGGCGATCGTTGTTTTATTTTTCCTTGCCAGCTACGGACTGCTGGTTATTTGCGACCGTTTGATGGAGAAATGAGGCGGGCTCTATGGTCATCATCGTGGGTTTCTTAGCCGTAGGTTTGCTCGTCTATCTGTTCCTGGCGTTGTTGAAGCCAGAGTTGTTTGGATGATCAGGTTTATTTTTTCCGGGGAGTGTTCCGATGACCGCTTACGGCATCCTTCAAATTATGATTTACCTGGTCGTCCTCATCTTGCTGGTGAAGCCGCTGGGCGCATTCATGGCGCGCGTCTACCAGGGCGAGCGGACCTTCCTCGACCGCTTCCTTGGCCCTGTCGAACGGTTGGTGTACCGGCTGGCGGGCGTCGACCCCTCCCAGGAGATGAACTGGAAAGTCTACGCGGCTGCCATGCTGATGTTCAATATCGCCGGGCTGCTCGTCGTTTATGCTTTACAGCGTCTCCAGGCGCTCCTGCCGTTGAATCCGCAAGGGATGGTCGGCGTAACCCCGGATTCCTCGTTCAACACAGCCGTCAGCTTTGCGAGCAATACCAACTGGCAAGGTTACGGCGGCGAGACGACGATGAGCTACCTGACCCAGATGCTGGGCATGACCGTGCAGAACTTCGTCTCTGCCGCTACCGGGATGGCAATCCTGGCAGCCTTCATTCGCGGCCTGGCGCGCCATTCAACCCAGGTGCTGGGAAACTTCTGGGTAGACATGACCCGCAGCACGTTGTACATCTTGCTGCCGCTCTCGTTCATCCTGGCGTTGGCGCTGGTATCGCAAGGCGTCGTGCAGAGTTTTTCGCCCTACCAGACCGCCGCGCTGGTGCAGCCTACCGTAGACGCGGAGGGCAGCCCGGTTGCCAGGCAGGTGCTGGCGCTGGGTCCGGCGGCCTCGCAGATCGCTATCAAGCAGTTGGGCACCAACGGGGGCGGTTTCTTCAACGCCAACTCATCGCACCCCTTCGAGAACCCGACCCCCCTCTCGAACTTTCTGGAGATGCTGTCGATCCTGCTCATCCCGGCTGCCCTGTGTTATACCTTCGGCAAGATGGTGGGCGATACACGCCAGGGCTGGGCGCTGCTGGCGGCGATGACCATCATCCTGGTGGTCTTTGTGGCTGGAGCCTATGCGGCTGAAGCCGCCGGCAACCCGCGCCTGGCAGCCCTGGGGGTCGACCAACAAGCTGCCGACCTGAACCCCGGAGGGAACATGGAAGGCAAAGAGGTCCGCTTCGGCCTCGCCAACTCGGCATTGTGGGCAACCGCCACCACGGCTGCTTCCAACGGATCGGTCAACTCGATGCATGACTCATACACGCCCCTGGGCAGCCTGTTCCCCCTGGTAATGATGCACTTTGGTGAAGTGGTGTTCGGCGGGGTAGGCTCAGGGCTGTACGGCATGCTGGTCTTCGTGATCGTGGCTGTCTTTGTAGCCGGGCTGATGGTGGGGCGCACGCCCGAATACCTGGGCAAAAAGATCGAGATCTACGAGATGAAGATGGCTGCGCTGCTGATCCTGATCATGCCCCTGGTCGTACTCGGGTTTACCGCGCTGGCGGTAGTCACCGCTGAGGGAAAGGCAGCCATACTCAACCCTGGACCGCACGGCTTCAGCGAGATCCTGTATGCCTACAGCTCGCAAGGCAACAACAACGGCAGCGCCTTCGCCGGCCTGGGAGCCAACAACCCCTTCTACAACCTGACCGGCGGTATCGCCATGCTGATCTCGCGTTACTGGCTGGCAATCCCGACTCTGGCGCTCGCCGGATCGCTGGTACGCAAGAAGAAGCTACCGGCAGGCTCCGGCACCCTGCCCACTCATACCCCGCTGTTCGTGGGCTGGCTGATCGGCATCGTCATCATCATCGCAGCGCTGAACTTCATCCCTGCCCTGGCGCTGGGACCAATTATCGAACACCTGTTGTTTATCTCATAGGAAGATGTCTATGGCAACTCTACCGATATCCTCTCATCCTCAGAAGAGACAGGCTCCGCTGCGCCGCGAGTTTTATGGGCGCGCGCTGGTGGATGCCTTCAAGAAACTGAATCCGCGCCTGATGGTTCGGAATCCGGTCATGTTCGTTGTGGAAGTTGGCAGCCTGCTGACTACGGTGCTGTGGGTGCAGGCCCTGCTCGGACAGGGAGAAGCCACGCCGGGGTTCACAGGCGCGGTAAGCGCGTGGCTGTGGTTCACCGTTCTGTTTGCCAATTTCTCCGAAGCGGTCGCTGAAGGGCGTGGCAAAGCACAAGCAGAGGCTCTGCGGCGGACGCGGCGGGATACCATGGCAAAAAAGCTGCAAAACCCCAGGGTGAAAGCGCAATTCGAGCAGGTCTCTTCCACAAATCTACGCCTGAATGATGTCGTACTGGTGGAAATGGGCGACCTCATCCCTGCCGATGGCGAGGTGATCGAAGGGGTCGCCTCCGTAGACGAGAGCGCTGTTACCGGCGAAAGCGCCCCGGTGATCCGAGAATCAGGCGGCGATCGCAGCGCAGTCACCGGCGGCACGCGGGTTTTGTCCGACTGGCTCATCATTCGGGTAACTGCTAACCCTGGTGAGGGCTTTCTGGATCGCATGATCGGGCTGATCGAGGGCGCCAGGCGTCAAAAAACGCCCAATGAAATCGCGCTGAACATCTTATTAGCGGCATTCACCATCATCTTCCTGGTGGTGTGTATGACCCTGCTGCCATACTCGATCTACAGCGTCGAAGCAGCCGGGCAAGGGGTGCCCATCACACTGACCGTCTTGATTGCTCTCTTAATCTGCCTGATACCCACCACGATCGGAGGTTTACTCTCAGCGATCGGCATTGCCGGGATCGACCGGATGATTCAACGCAATGTCATCGCCACATCGGGGAAAGCTGTAGAAGCCGCCGGCGATGTGGATGTGCTCTTGCTGGATAAGACCGGCACGATCACGCTGGGCAACCGCCATGCAGTCGAGTTCATCCCCCTGCCGGGGATACTGCCGCTCGATCTGGCAGAAGCCACCCAGCTCTCCTCGCTCGCCGATGAAACCCCAGAGGGGCGCAGCATCATCGTGTTGGCTAAAGAAAAGTACGGTCTGCGCGGCCGGCACGTAGGTGGAGCCAGCCAGGAAGGCTCATCTGCAGGAATGCATTTCATCCCCTTCTCTGCGCAAACCCGGATGAGCGGGGTGGACATCCCATTTAACGGGCACGTAACTCGGATCCGCAAGGGAGCGCCGGACGCCATGATCGCGCTCCTGCAGGAGGCCGGCAGGTCGATTCCTCCCGAGCTGCAAAGGAGCGTGGAAGGGATCGCCCGTAATGGCGGCACCCCGCTGGTAGTGACCCGGGATGAAGTAGCGCTCGGTGTGATTCATCTGAAAGATATCGTGAAAGGCGGCATCAAAGAGCGTTTTTCCCAGCTTCGCAAAATGGGCATCAAAACTGTCATGATCACCGGCGACAATCCGCTCACAGCCGCCGCCATCGCGGCTGAGGCAGGAGTGGATGATTTCCTGGCTCAGGCTACTCCGGAGGCCAAGCTTAAGCTGATCCGGGAGTACCAGGATGGCGGCCATCTGGTTGCCATGACCGGCGATGGGACGAACGATGCACCTGCCCTGGCTCAGGCTGATGTAGCAGTGGCGATGAACACCGGCACGCAGCCGGCGCGCGAAGCAGCGAACATGGTGGATCTGGAAAGCAATCCCACCAAGCTCATCGAGATCGTAGAGATCGGCAAGCAGCTTTTGATGACTCGCGGGGCGCTGACGACGTTCAGCATTGCCAATGATGTCGCCAAATACTTTGCCATCATCCCGGCGGCTTTTGCCAGCACCTACCCTGCCCTGGCGGCGCTGAACTTCATGCAGCTGGCAACACCCCAAAGCGCCATTCTCTCCGCAGTGATCTTCAATGCTCTGATCATTATTGCTTTGATTCCCCTGGCATTGAGAGGCGTGCCGTATCGCGCTAAACCGGCGGAGCTGCTCCTGCGCGATCACCTGTTGATCTACGGCCTGGGTGGATTAGCTGCCCCATTCATCGGGATCAAGCTGATCGATATGATCCTGGCTGCACTGGGACTGGCATAAACCCCGGTGGAGAGAATTTCGCCACACGTTGAAGAGGCATAGGAACACGCAGCTGTTGGTAACGATCGATGAATGACACGCATGCTCGTCCGAAATGGTATGGTTTATATCTGCTTTTTGGCCTGTTCGTAGGCGCTCTGTGGCTGGAAAGCAATCTCGCACTCAGCGATCCAGTGCATAAATGGGCTGAAACCGGGCTGGTCGTCCTGTTTTTCGGGTGCGTATTCAGTTGGGTCGACGCCAATGAGCTGGCCATAATGCAGGAAGACTGGCAGCACAACAAGAAGACTGATCGGTAAGCACCCGATCTTGAAAGGTGGTTGATCATGCTAAGACAAATCAAGCCAGCGATTGTGATACTGGTATTTTTCACCCTGTTGACGGGGCTGGTTTATCCAGCCGCGCTGACCGCGATCGCGCAGCTGCTGTTCCCTCACCAGGCAGAAGGCAGCCTGATCATGCAGAACGGGGTGGCTGTCGGTTCAGAATTAATCGGCCAGCAGTTTGACGACTCCGCTTACTTTTGGGGAAGACCTTCTGCTACCGCGCCGTTCCCGTACAATGCAGCTGCTTCGAGCGGCTCCAATCTTGGACCGACCAACCCTGCCCTGGAAGCTGCCGTCCAGGACCGCATCGAAGCTGTGCGCGCGACCGACCCGGACAATACAGCCCTCATCCCAATCGATCTGGTGACAGCCTCTGCCAGCGGTTTGGATCCGCATATCAGCGTGGCGGCTGCGATGGTCCAGGTGCCGCGGGTGGCAAGGGAGCGCGGCCTGCCTGAAGATCAGGTGCGTGCTCTGGTGGAAGAACAAACCGAAGCTCGCCAGTTCTTCTTCCTGGGCGAGCCGAGGGTGAACGTCTTGAAGCTGAATCTGGCACTGGGCAAGATCGATTAAGGATTGAAGGTGTGCGATGATCAGCAAATATGCCCTTTCTGTGTTGGTCGTGGCTTTTGTGACGGGAGCGATGCTGCTGGTTGGGCGGGAGATCCTCGGTGAAGGAGTGATCGCCCTGCTGTATCTCGTTCCGATCAGCTGGAGTACGGCCCGCTGGGGTCAAGGACCAGGAATTGCGGCAGCCGTGTCTGCCGGTCTCGCCTTCAATTACTTTTTCATCCCACCTTATTACACCTTGTATATTGGCAGCCTGGAAGGCTGGCTGCTGTTGGGGATCTTCCTGGCGGTAGCAATCGTGGTGATCGGGCGTGTCCAGTCTGGCTTATCGCGGGCGCAGGCGCGCGAGAGAGATGCCCTTTTCATGTACGAATTGACAAGTGCGCTCGCTGGTTTACAAACGCCCGAAGCAGTCGCCCGGATTCTATCCACACACATTCAGCAAGTTCACCAGGCCGCTCTTGTACAGGTATTCATCGAGGGAAACGGGCGCTCGATGATCGCCAGCGCACCAGTGCAGGGAAATGTTAGTGAGAAACCGGACATCGTGGTACCAATCCTCGCTGCTTTTGGTCTGGCAGGTGAAATCCGATTGTGGCAGGGAGAGATTCGTCTACCCTCCGCCGATGACCGCCTTCTGCAGAACTTCGCGAACCAGGGTGCGCTGGCCTTGGAACGGGCGCGGCTGGCGCAAAACCAGACACATTAGAAAAGTATGCGCAAACAACAAGGCGTGGCATTTCAGTAGAAGATTTAAAGGATGAGATAAAATACATAAGATGGGCCGAAAATCGCAGTTGATAGAAACAAGTTAACAAGTTTTCCGATGATCACAAACGATCCCCGCCCCGATCCCGACCAGCTTCTGGCCCGCGTCAAGAGCGAAGAGCAGCAAAAACTGCGCGGCAAGTTGAAGGTATTCCTGGGCTATGCCGCTGGTGTAGGAAAGACCTACGCCATGCTGGAGGCTGCTCACCAGCGTAAGAAGGCTGGCGTGGATATCGTCGTGGGATTTGTCGAGACCCACGGCAGGGCGGAGACAGAGGCGTTAATTGCAAACCTGGAAGTCATAGCGAGAAAATCAATATCTTATCGCGGCGTCATCCTGGCTGAGCTGGACATCGATGCCGTACTGGCTCGCCGGCCCCAGCTTGTGTTGGTGGATGAGCTTGCTCACACCAACGCGCCGGGCTCACGCCATTCGAAACGATTTCAAGATGTCGAGGAATTCTTGCTTGCCGGGATCAACGTTTACACGACCCTGAACGTCCAACACCTGGAAAGCCTGAACGACGTCATCGCCCAAATCACCGGCATTAAAGTGCGGGAGACAATCCCCGATAGTGTGATCGACCAAATCGACGAGCTTGAGCTCATCGACCTGCCTCCGGAAGAACTTCTCATTCGGCTGAAGGAAGGCAAGGTCTATGTCCCCGAGCAGGCCTCGCGAGCGATTCAAAATTTCTTCCGTAAAGGGAATCTCACGGCTCTACGTGAGCTTACCATGCGGCGTGCTGCCGAGCGGGTCGATGACCAGATGCGCGAATATATGCAGACCAAGGCCATCCCTGGCCCGTGGCCTGCAACAGAACGGTTGTTGGTTTGCGTCAGTTCCAATCCGCTTGCTGAGCGGCTGGTGCGTTCAACCCGCCGCCTGGCGGATGAGCTGAACGCCGAATGGCTGGCTGTATACGTAGAGGTGCCGGAGCATGCCCACCTGTCGGAAGCACAGCGGTCGCAAATTACCAAAACACTGCTCCTGGCAGAAGAGTTAGGGGGGCGTTCATTGACCCTCTCGGGGCGTTCGGTGCCGGAAGCCATCTTGCAATATGCACACCAGCATAATATCACCAAGGTGATCACCGGTAGATCGATGCGCCCACGCTGGAAAGATATACTGCTGGGCTCGATTGTAGATCAGCTTGTGCGTTCCAGCGGGCACATCGACGTTTACATTGTCAGCAGCGAGGATGAAGCGCGACCCTACCCGCCCTATTTAGAAGCATGGAAACCCCACTCCCCGCTCACCCGCTACCTGTGGGCTGTTTTTTTGATTTTCATCGCCACTGCGATCGGGAATGTGGTAAAAACATCGATTTCGCCAACCAATCTGGTGATGATCTACTTGCTGGCAGTGGTAATAACCGCAACCTATCTGGGGCGTGGGCCATCAATCCTGGTTTCCTTACTCGGCGTTCTGGCGTTCGATTTCTTTCTTATTCCTCCCTATCTGACTTTCGCGGTCGCTGACACCGAATATTTCCTTACCTTTATCACCCTGTTTGGTGTTGGCCTGGTGATCAGCCAGCTCACAGCTCGAGCCCGCGATCAGGCAGAGGTTTCAAAACGCCGGGAAGCAGAAACAGCTATCTTGTATGCCCTCAGCCGCGATCTATCGGTGGCGGAGGGTCTGGACGAGATCACCGGCGCGGTAATCGAGAGCATCGACCAGACTTTTGGACGCGATGCCGTCTTGTTCCTGCCGCTTTCTCAGGGAGATAATTTACTAAAACCCTGTACCAACAATCCAAACTATGAAATTGACAGCAATGAGATGGCAGTGGCAGTTTGGGCATATCAAAACGCCCAATCAGCAGGCAGAGGCACCGACACCCTCTCCGCAGCAGACAGCAGGTACATTCCCTTGAAGACACCCAAAGGCGTGGTCGGCGTTCTGGGGATTAAACCCAGAGATCCTGCCAGCTACCTGCCTCCTGACCAGCGCAGGCTGCTCGAAACTTTCGCCAGCCAGGCTGCTCTAGCCATCGAGCGCGCCCAGCTTGCAGAACAGGCGCAGTACACCCAACTATTAACGGCTACTGAGCGGCTTCAAACTGCCTTATTGAATTCCATATCGCACGACTTGAGAACACCCTTGGTATCCGTAATCGGCGCCCTGAGCAGCCTGACCAATGACGAAACTATCATGGACGCTGAAAATCGGCAAAGCCTGATCGAAAATGCGCTTGAAGAAGCAGATCGCATGAATCGCCTGGTTGGGAATCTCCTCAATATGACACGTATTGAGGCCGGCGTCATGCAGGTCGTCAAGCAGCCTGGCGATGTGCAGGATGTTATCGGAACAGCCCTCGAAAGCTTCGGTGAGCGGATCAGTGAGCGCCGCATCGAGGTGGATGTACCTGAGAGCCTGCCGTTAATCCCAATGGATTTCGTTTTGATCGTCCAGGTGCTGGTCAACCTGATCGACAATTCGTTGAAATACTCCCATACAGACACCCCGATTCAAATTCGAGCATTTCTGACCAATGATAATGCCCAGATTATGGTTAGCGATCGCGGCGTGGGCGTCCCACCTGGCGACCTCGAGCGGATATTCGACAAGTTCTACCGGGTGCAGCGACCGGAAAACATCAGTGGCACGGGTCTAGGGCTCTCGATCAGCAAAGGCATCATCGAAGCGCACGGCGGACGGATTTGGGCGGAAGACCGCTCAGGCGGTGGAACGATCGTGAGCTTCACATTGCCATCGGAAACGAACAGCGGGACAAAGGCATGACAGAATCAAGCTTGAGGATCCTGGTGGTCGATGACGAGCGGGCGATTCGCCGCTACCTGCGCGCCTCTCTCACCGCACAGGGAAACGAAGTATTCGAGGCATCTAACGGAGAAGAGGCGCTGCGCGCTGCAGCCACAAATCGACCCGATGTGGTGATCCTCGACCTTGGCTTGCCGGACCTGGATGGGGTCGAAGTCACCCGCCGGATGCGAGAATGGACACAAATTCCGATCATCATCCTGTCGGTGCGAGAACGAGAGAGCGACAAGATCGCCGCGCTGGATGCGGGAGCGGACGATTACCTGACGAAACCGTTCGGGACCGGAGAGCTGATGGCGCGCATTCGCGCCTCTATCCGCAGATCGATAAACCAGGATCGTGAGCCTGTCATTGAAATACATCATCTCAAGATCGATCTTGCACACCGCCGCGTGACGCTTGCCAACCAGGATGTCGCCCTGACCCCCACTGAATACGACATCCTGCGCTCGATGGCGCAAAACGTCGGAAAAGTCATCACCCATCACCAGCTGCTTCGACAGGTATGGGGGCAGACCTATGGAGATGATTTACACCTGCTGCGGGTCAATATCAGCAACCTGCGCCGTAAGATAGAATCCGACCCTACCCGACCCTATTACATCCTGACGGAGGCGGGCGTCGGCTACCGGCTGCGCTCTGAAATCTGACCCGCGCCTGTGGTTTCCTCCCGACAGCGCTGCCTGTTGCCAACAACGATATTCTTAAGACAATGGCGCCCAGGAGCACCTCCCCCCTGCGGTTAACCCAAATTTCCCCTCATATTTCCCCCCAGCAGGGAATTGTCCTTACCTGTCAATTTTGATACCCTGGAGGCATGGATGCTCTGATCCTGCCCCAAAGCGGAGCGATGGGTCTGCTGGTGGCGCCGCGCCCGCTGCGCAACCGGTTGGTCACCGGTC
>JBGSTO010000131.1:0-9683 GCA_041736465.1 Anaerolineales bacterium
GATACGCTGGTCACCGGTATGATCATGCATCCTACCGGGCTGTCAGAATGCCTGGTGAAGGCTGCCGATGCCATCGGCTGGGGCAAGAAGGATCTACCCAGCGCGCCCAACATCCGGCGCGGCAAAGGCATCGCCCTGATGTGGAAGGCGCCCGCTATGCCGCCCAATGCCGGCTCGAGCGCCAGGGTGGCGCTCAGCGAGGACGGCACCGTGACCGTGAGCGTGGGCGGGCAGGAAATCGGACAGGGCTCTTTCACCATCGCCGCCCAGATGGCTGCCGCCTCCCTGGGCGTGCCGATCGACTGGGTGCGGGTGGCTACCCCGATCGACACCAACTACAGCCCGTATGAATGGCAAACCGTCGCCAGCCGCCTGACCTGGAGCATGGGCAACGCCGTTGCTGCTGCCGGGCGCGATGCGCGCCGGCAGATCCTGGAAATGGTCGCCAAAGCCTGGAATGAGAACATCGAAGACCTGGACATCATCGACGGCAAGGTGATTTCCTACAAATCCGAGGAAGCCATCTCGCTGAAGAACATCGTCATCTACGGCATCCCGCTGCCGGATGATAAAGGCTGGGTCGGCGGTCCGGTGCTGGGACGGGGCAACTTCATGCCCACTTACGTCACTGGCCTGGACGCAGAGACCGGGCAAGGCCCGCGCGCCGTGGTGCACTACACCACCGGCGCCCAGGCTGTGGAGGTCGAGGTGGACATGGACACCGGCAGGGTGCGGGTGATTCGCGGCGTGGCGGCGTTCGACGTCGGCAAGGCGATCAACCCAGACATGGTGCGGGCGCAGATGGAAGGCGGCTTCGTGCAGGGTCTGAGCACGGCGCTGTTTGAAGATCTGCAGCTCAAAGAAGGCCTGGTGCAGAACGCCAGCTTCGTGGACTACCGCATCGCAACCAGCACCGACGTGCCGTACGATATCGAGGCGATCATCGTCGAAGTGCCTCAGGATGACGGTCCCTGGGGTGCGCGCGGCATCGGCGAACACGCCATGGTGCCGACCATCCCTGCAGTTGCCAACGCCATCTACGACGCCATCGGCATCCGCATGGGCGCGCCGCCTTACACTGCCGAGAAGGTCTACCTCGCCATGCTGGACTCCGGGCTGGTGAGCGGCTAGTGAGCGAATAAGGAGGCCTTCTTGCCAGTCAAAACCTTAATCAAACCCAGCGAGTACCACGACTCGGTCTCGCTAATGCTGGTCGCCCAGGAGCTGGGGCGCCTGCCCGGGGTGCAGGACGTCGCCGTAGTCATGGGTACCGAAGCCAACAAGGGTATCCTGAAGCAAGCCGGGCTGCTCACCGCACAAGCCGAGGCGGCCTCTGCCAACGACCTGGTGATCGCGGTGAACGCCGAACCGGGCGCCCAGGATCAGGCCCTGGCAGAAGCCCAGGCGCTGCTGCAGAGAAAACAAGTTCAGGATGAAGGCCCTGATCCAGGGCGCGGGGAACGCTTGCGCCCCAAGACGCTGCGCCTCGCCGCCAGGCAGAATCCGTCTGCCAATGTGGCAGTTATCTCGGTCGCCGGGCGCTACGCTGCCGAAGAGGCCTGGGAAGCGCTGCATCACGGTCTGCATGTGCTGCTGTTCAGCGACAACGTCTCGCTGGAAGATGAGATCGCGCTGAAGACATACGCCCGCGATCACGGGCTGCTGCTGATGGGCCCCGGCGCGGGCACCGCCATCCTGAACGGTGTGGCACTAGGCTTCGCCAACGTCATCCCGCCCGGACCGGTGGGCATCGTCTCCGCCGCCGGCACCGGTTTGCAGGAGGTCAGCACGCTGCTGGCGAAATCCGGGGTTGGCATCACCCAGGGCATCGGGACGGGTGGTCGCGATCTGAAGGAAGAAGTTGGCGGCATCATGATGCTTGCCGGTCTGCAGGCACTGCAGCGCGACCCGGAAACACAGGTGATCGTGCTGGTGAGCAAGCCGCCGGCGCCTGCGGTGGCGCAGATGGTGCTGCAGCAGGCGGCGCAGAGCGAAAAGCCCACCGTGCTGTGCCTTCTGGGTGGGGAATTCGACAGGAGCGACGACCTGCCTGCGAACATCCTGTTTGCGAACACGCTCGAAGCGACGGCGATGCTGGCCGCAGCGCTGGTCGCAGGCGAATTCTCTTCAGCGACACAGCAGATCCAATGGCGCGCCCTGACCGAGCAAGAGATTGCCGGACTGCGCGAAAGCCTGCAGCCGGGACAGCGCTACCTGCGCGGCTTGTACTCCGGCGGCACGCTGTGCTACGAAGCGCAGGTGATCTGGAAGGATTTGCTGTCCGAGCCGGTGCACTCCAACGCGCCGCTCAGCAAGCAGCAGCAGCTCTCTGATTCGAACCGCTCGCAAGGTCACTGCGCCATCGACCTGGGCGAGGAAGAGTTCACCGTCGGGCGGCTGCACCCGATGATCGACAACGATCTGCGCATCCGCCGCCTGCTGCAGGAGGCAAACGATCCGCAAACTGCTGTCATTGTGCTGGATGTGGTGCTGGGATATGGGGCGCATCCGGATCCCGCCGCCGAGCTGGGCCCGGCCATCCGCAAAGCACAAACCCAGGCTGCCAGCCAGGGTCGCAAACTGCTGGTGGTCGGCTCGATCACCGGCACACAAGAAGACCCGCAGCGTTTGAGCCGCCAGGCCCAGGCGCTGCAGGACGCCGGCATGATCCTGTGCGAAAGCAACGCCGCCGCGGCCAGATTGGCTGCCGGGCTGGTGGCTGTTCCGGCATCGGGCGAGAAAACCCTATGAGCGAAGCAAACATCAGCGAACTGTTTGGCAAACCCTTGAGCGTGATCAACCTCGGGTTGGGCAGCATGGCGCAGTCGGTGGAGGCCCAGGGCGTTCCGGTGGTCGATGTGAACTGGCGCCCTCCGGCGGAAGGCGTGCCCCACCTGCGCACCACGCGCCTTGGGCTGGATATCGAAGCAGCCAATGATGAAGTGTGCCGGCGCATCAAGCAAGGACGGCCCGTGCTGGTTGGCATGGGCATCGCCAAAGACGTGATCCCCGGCATGCACGACCGTATGATCTTGCACGCCGGCCCGCCGGTGACCTGGAAGCGTATGTGCGGTCCGACGCGCGGCGCGGTGATGGGCGCCTTGATCTACGAAGGGCTGGCCCAGGATGAGCAGGAAGCCGCCAGGCTGGCAGCCTCGTCTGCCATCGAGTATTCACCCTGCCACCACCACCATTCGGTCGGTCCGATGGCAGGTGTGGTCTCGCCTTCCATGCCGGTCTTCATCATCGAGAACAGGACCTTCGGCAACCACGCCTTTTGCACGCAAAACGAAGGGCTGGGCAAGGTGCTGCGCTACGGCGGCATGGGCCCGGAGGTGTACGCCCGCCTGAAGTGGATGGAGACCACGCTGTACCCGGTGCTCGACCGCGCCCTGCATACCTTGCCGGACGGCATCGACCTGCGCAGCCTGATCGCCCAGGCGATGCACATGGGCGACGAGTGCCACAACCGCAACCGCGCCGCCACCTCGCTGCTCCTGCGGGTGATCGCCCCAGCGCTGGCGCGCACCAGCCAGGATAACGAAACCCTGGCGCAGGTGATCGAGTTCATCGATCGCAACGATCACTTCTTCTTAAACCTGAGCATGCCCGCCGGCAAGTCCATGCTCGAGCCGGCAGAAGGCGTGCCAGGCAGCACCATCGTCACCGTCATGGCGCGCAACGGCACCGACTTCGGCATCCGCCTATCCAGCATGCCCGAGCGCTGGTTCACCGCCCCCGCCGGGAAGGTGCAGGGGCTGTACTTTCCGCAGTTCACCGAGGCCGACGCCAACCCCGACATCGGCGACAGCACGGTCACCGAAACTGCCGGCTACGGCGGCATGGCGATGGCAGCCGCCCCGGCGATCACCCAGTTCGTCGGCGGCTCGCCGCAGCTTGCGCTGCAAACCACGCTGGAGATGTACGAGATCACCCACGATGAACACGAGCAGTTCACCATCCCGGTGCTCAACTTCCGCGGCACGCCGTGCGGCATCGACGTGCGCAAGGTGATGGAGACCGGCATCCTGCCGTCGATCAATACCGGCATCGCCCACAAGGATCCGGGCATCGGCATGGTCGGCGCAGGCATCCTGCGCGCGCCGCAGACTTGTTTTCAAGAGGCCTTCGAGACATTCGAGAAGGAAAACGCTTAAAACACAAAGTACACGAAGGAGGCGCAAAGGGCACAAAGGATAATTATGGATGCTAGGATAGAAGAGACGGCTCGGATCATCGTTGATTCGGCTATCAAGGTGCACAAGGCGTTAGGGCCTGGGCTGCTGGAATCGACTTACCAAAAACGCCTGACATATGAGCTGCAGAAGCGCGGTGTACAGATCGGTAGCGAGATTGCAGTGCCAGTCGTTTATGACGGCTTCCAGATCGAGGTCGGATTCCGATTAGACATGCTGGTCAATGACTGCGTTGTAGTCGAGAATAAAGCCGTCGAGCAGCTGCTGCCCATTCATACCGCGCAGTTACTGACCTACCTGCGCCTGGGAGGCTACCGGCTGGGTTTTCTCCTCAACTGGAACGTCACGCTGATGAAAAATGGCATCCAACGGATCGCACTATAAAACCCTTTGTGTACCTTCGTGAATTTCTTCGTGTCCTTCGTGTTTCAATCTTTTTTAAAGGAGCTGAAAAATGAAATTCATCGATCTGACCATCCCATTGGGGATTGGCACACCGGCCTGGCCCACCTACGAACCGCTGCAGGTGAAGTACTTCAAGCGCCTGGCGCCCAACGGCGCCAACGGGCAGCTCGTCACCCACTCCAACCACCTGGGTACCCACCTGGACGGCGAGATCCACTTCCACACCCCGGGCAAGGACATCGCCTCGCTGGACATGGATTACCTGGTGCACGACGCCGCCGTGGTGGACCTGAGCGATATATGCGGCGATTACGACGTCTATACCAGCAAGATGGTCGAGGAGCGCGTCGAAGTGCGTGAGGGCGACATCCTCATCATCCACACCGGCTACCACCACTTCGGTTGGGATATGCCCGTCGCCAATGAGATCCGCTACATGGTGATGCACCCCGGTCCCGACCGGGAGTTCGCCGATTGGGCCAAGGCCAAGAAGCTGCGCTGGATCGGCGTGGACTGCGGCAGCGCCGACCACCCGATGAACACCATCATCCGCGACTGGATGCCGCGCCAGGCGCGCCAGGCCGAGAAGGTGTTCCGCAAGAAATACGGCATGCCGCTGGCAGAGTTCTTCGATGACAGCAAATACCAGCTCATGCACCTGGAGATGTTCCCCTTCGGCATCGTGCACGCCGAGTGCATCGGCGGCGACCTGGACCTGCTGCTCAACCGCCGGGTGCCGATCGGCTTCTTCCCCTGGCGCTTCGTGGACGGCGAGTCCAGCATCGGGCGCTGCGTGGCAATGGTCGAGGACGGCGAGTACGAGGCGCTGATGGCGAAGAAAGCCGCCATGCCCAAGACCCGCTTTGGCGACGCCTTCGACCCGGCGCACGTGGAGAGCATCAACACCATAAGCAAGGAAAATTTGGCCTGATGGGCGCGCCTGTAGGGGCAGGGCGGTAATTCTGCCGTGCCCCTACGCCCGCGTGCCCAAACATTCTATTGTTGGAGGAAACCCGATATGCCAATGGATATGGAACTGGAACAAGTATTACGACCCCAGCAGTACCCGATGGCGCCCTACCCGCCCAAGGTGATCACCCTGGCGAATGGTAAGAAGATGGTGGTGCGCCAGGCGGTGCGCGAAGACGTGCCCGAGATCCTCAAGTCGGTGCACCCCTGCCTGTTCATCGACCGCGATTACTATGACGTGGTCAGCGCCCGCCTGTACGGTGAGCTGCTCGCCTGGTATCGCTACCGGGTGAAGAGCGAGTACTGCCTGCTGGGACAGGTGGACGGCTACCTGGTAGGGATCGTCAACGGACGGCTCGAGAACGAGAAAGTCGGCATGAGCTACCACACGCTGGCGATCGATCGCGGCCTGCGCATCGGCTCGCACCTGTTCGCCGCCAAGATGGAATACCACATGGAGTACCTGAACCAGGAGCAGGTGCTGATCGTGGCCGAAAGCCCGATCGGATTCCGGCGCTGGATGATCGAATATCCGCTGGAGGAAACCAAAATCCCGCACGAGCTGGGCGGCGGCGATTCCTGGGTGCTGACGCGCGAGACCTATTTCAAAGCCAAGCCGCGCCTGGTGGTGGGCGATCGCCCGGTGCCGCAGGATCTGTGGGAAGAGGCCAACCGCGCCATTCTGTTCGCCGACGACGACACCATCCGCGAGCGCATCGCCGGGCTGAAAGGGAGATAAGACGATGAGAGACGTAGCAGTAATCGGCGTCGGCATGATCCCCTTCGGCCGGCGCGACGAAGATACCCTGATGGATATGCTGGCGTACGCCGGCTTGAAAGCCTTGGACGACGCCGGGCTGGGCGACCAGTCGGTGGACGCGGTGTACGTGGGCAACATGGGCAGCGGTGTGATCCAGCACCAGACGGCGGTTGCCAGCTCTCTGGTCGACCGCCTCAGCCTGCTGCCTGCCGCCGCCGATACGGTGGAAAACGGCCCCGCCTCTGGCGGTTCAGCGGTCAAGAACGGTCTGCTGGCAGTGGCCTCCGGCTACTACGACACCGTGCTGGTGGTGGGCGGCGAGAAGATGCGCGAGATAACCGGCTGGCGCGCCACCGACTTCGTCGCCACCATGACCCACCCGCAGGCCGAGTATCCCTACGGCATCACCCTGCCCGGCATGGCAGGCATGTTCACCCGCCTGTATATGGAAAAGTACGGTGTGACGCGCGAAGCCCTGGTCACCGTGGCGATCAAAAACCAGGAGATGGGCGGTCTGAACCCGTACGCCCATGTCGAGATGTCGATCACCCGCGAGGGCATCCTGGATGACCCGGCTTCGATCGTCAACAACCCGGTGGCGGCAGACCCGCTGCACCTGTACGACGCCTGCCCGGTGAGCGACGGCGCGGCGGCTATCGTGCTGATCGCGCTGGATAAGATCAAGAACCCCGCCAAACCGCCGGTAGTCATCGCCGGCTTTGGGCAGGCTACCGATACCCAGACGCTGCAGGAGCGCGACGACCCCACCGACCTGAAAGCTGTCACCCTGGCGGCGCAGCAGGCCTTCGAGCGCGCCAAGCTCAAGCCGTCGGACATCCACGTAGCCGAGCTGCACGACGCCTTCACCATCCTGGAGATCGCCGAGAGCGAGCACGTCGGCTTCTTCAAGAAAGGCGAGGGCGCCAAAGCCACCCTGGCGGGCAAGACACGCCTGGGCGGGCAGATTCCGATCAACGTGTCGGGCGGCTTGAAAGCCCGCGGCCACCCGGTGGGCGCCACCGGCGTAGCGCAGGTGGCGGATATCGTCTGGCAGCTTCGTCACGAGCTGCCCAAGAACCGCCAGGTGAAGAACGCCCAGAATGGCCTGACGGTCAACTTCGGCGGCTTCGGCAACAACGTGCTGGCCTTTGTGCTGCGGAGGGTAGAGCAATGAAAAAAGAAATCGGCATCGTCGCATACCGCTGTAAGAAGTGCGGCAAGCTGCACTACCCCTTCCACGACCGCTGCCTGGCATGCAGGCACCGCGAGTTCGAGCAGGTCAAGCCGCAGGGCATGGCAAAGCTGCTCACCTACACCCGCATCTACAACCTGCCCTGGGGTTTCGACCAGCGCTACCTGACCATCGGCGTGGTTGAATTCG
Organism: Anaerolineales bacterium; assembly: GCA_041736465.1. Lineage (GTDB taxonomy): Bacteria > Chloroflexota > Anaerolineae > Anaerolineales > UBA4823 > JAJUJL01. The sequence continues at coordinate 7,712 of JBGSTO010000131.1, forward strand.
AGAACGGTGTGCGCGCCATGGGGCAGATCCACGTGGACGAGTCGGCCCATCTGGAGAATGGCATGCTCATGCAGCCCGACTGGGCGCCTGTGCGCCAGCAGTACGGGGAGGACGTGTACGGCCTGACCCTCAAACCGGCCTGAACCGGTATAGGAACGCGCCAGTACTCTGAGAAGCTGGGGGAAGTACTTCACCGCGAAGGCACGAAGACGCAAAGATTTTTATTCGATGAAAGTCCCAAACCCCAAAGGTTTTGAAAACCTTTGGGGTTTTGCGTTTGGAGGAGGGGCTGTGGGTGTCCATCCTTGCAGGTTGGTATTCAGGATGACAGAGCGATCTTATAGGATGCTCATCAACACCGCACTTATTCAGGGTAAAATAAGCCCAACTTTGATGGTATTCTAAGGAGTCCCCATGCCGTTTACACCCACCCGCGACCGCATCAAGCCCGAAGACGTCACCACTGCCCCGCAGCGGCGTCCCGAGTGGATCAAAGTGCGCGCCCCCTCCGGGGAAACTTACCAGTGGCTGCAGGAGCTGATGCGCTCGAAATCGCTGCACACCGTGTGCGAAGAAGCCATGTGCCCCAACATGGGCGAGTGCTGGGGTTCCGGTACCGCCACTTTCCTGATGCTGGGCGATGTGTGCACACGCTCGTGCGGCTTCTGCGACATCAAGCGCGGCCAACCTTCGCCGCTGGACTGGCTGGAACCAGAGCGCGTCGCCCAGGCGGTCAAGGCGATGAACCTGCAGCACGCCGTGATCACCAGCGTCAACCGCGACGACCGCAAAGACGGCGGCGCGCCGGTCTTCGCCATGGTCATCCGCCGCATCCGAGAGATCCATCCCGGGTGCTCGATCGAGGTGCTCATCCCCGATTTCAAAGGCAGCCTGGAGGCGCTCAAGATCGTCATGGATGCCCGTCCTGAGATCCTCAACCACAACGTGGAAACCGTGCCGCGCCTGTTCAAGCTGGTGCAGCCGCAGGACCACTACGAGTGGGCTGCCGCCACGCTGAGCAATGCCCGGAAGCTCGACCCTGAGGTGCTCACCAAGTCCGGCATCATGGTCGGGCTGGGCGAAACGCTGGACGAGGTCAAAGAGGTGATGCGCGACCAGCGCGCCTGGGGTGTGGATATCCTGACCGTCGGGCAGTACCTGCAGCCCAGCAAGAAGCACCTGCCCATAGCCCGCTACTACACGCCGGACGAATTCGCCGAGATCAAGCGCTTTGGACTGGAGATCGGCTTTCAGTGGGTCGAGAGCGGGCCGCTGGTGCGCTCGTCGTACCATGCCGCAGAGCAGGTGCGGGCGTTAAGTGTGGTGCACCGGCAGTTGTATGGGGAGAGGTGAGGCGCCGCCCTTTATAAATACAACCTCCCGCAGATCACTTCTCCTGCGGGAGGTTCTTTTTTTATCAGGGATTCTCTATTCCTCAAAACAGCTTCAACACCGCCTGCGACGCCCAACTGAACAGCGGTCCGGCATATAAACTGAGCACCACCGTCGCCACCGCGGTGACGCCCGCCGTCAGGCGCAGCCACGGCTCGGCATGCACCTGCGGGTCGCCGTCGCGCATGTACATGATCACCACGATGCGCAGGTAGTAGTATGCCGAGACCAGCGAGGTCAGCACGCCGATCACCGCCAGCCAGATAAAACCGCCTTCCAGCACAGTGCGGAATAGGTACAGTTTGCCAACGAAGCCCAGGGTGGGCGGCACGCCGGTGAAGGATAACATGAAGACCGTCATCGCCGCCGCCAGCGCCGGGTACTTGCGCCCCAGCCCGGCGTAATCGTCCAGCGCCAATCCCTTCTGCTCAGCTTTCTCCAGGGCGATCACCACCGCCCAGACGCCGAAGTTGGTCACGGCATAAGCCAGCAGGTAGAACAGCGCCGCCGCCACCGCGTCGCCGGCGACCTGCTCGTTGCCAAATGCCACCAGCGCCATCAGGATGTAGCCGGCGTGGGC
>JBGSTO010000135.1:0-2871 GCA_041736465.1 Anaerolineales bacterium
GGTCTCCAGCGCCTGCTCCTGCGTCAGAGCATGCACCACAGGGCTGTGATCAAAAGCGCCTGGTTTGCTGCTCAGCGCCATGCACACATCCACCGGGTGCTCGCAGGCTTCGCCGATCAGCGCTTTCTGCACCCTGCAGATACAGTCCAGCACGCCCCAGGCCTGGGCATTGGCAACGATACCGGCGGCGCTCTCATAAGGACGGATTTCCAGCCCAACTTTTACGCTCTCACCGACCGGGATCACCCGGTGCACCGGAGGAGAAACGCTCAGGATGCCCCCGAATGCCTTGTGGTAGTAATCCTCGAACAGGCGCGCCAACTCGGCATCGATGCGCCCGATCTGCATTTCATAGATTCCGACCACGAAAGGCATCAGTCCATAGCCTAACCCATTTTCCGTTCGACCGGCGGCGATCAGCCCGCGGCGCACCATACTCTTGAGCATCTGCCCCACCTGAGCGGGGTCGCCACCGGTGCGAGCGGCGATCTGCTCGGGAGGCTCTTTCGTAAGGCGCAGCTGAGCCGCCAGTGCGGCTTCCTCGGGGGTGAACAGGCTGGCGAGCAGGCGCAGCTCGCTGCCGTCATCGGCGGGAGGGTAGCCGTTGGGCAGGCTGTCCAGGCGTTCGGCGAGCAGCTTGTACGGATTAATGTTCACCTTTTTTCTCCTCTCCCGGGCCGATGCCCAGCGGCACCCACTTGGCGGCGTCCTTCAAGCGGTGCTGGACGCCGCCGCGGTCGTGCAGCTCGTCGAAGCCTTCCGGCTTGATGAACATCTGATCCCCGTCCAGCAGGCCATGCACGCCCGCCTGTCCCGGCTCGGGGCGCTTCTCGCCTTTGAACTTCGCCGCCTTGCTGGGGAGGTAATCCACCGGCTCTTCGTAGGAGGAGATGTAGCCTTCGTAGTTGCGCAGGATGATCTTGTGATCCGACATGCTGAGCAGGTAGTTGGGCGACAGCGGGATCTTGCCGCCGCCGCCGGGCGCATCCACGATGAACTGCGGCACGGCATAACCGGAGGTATGGCCGCGCAATCCTTCCATGATCTCGATGCCTTTGGCGACCGGCGTGCGAAAATGACCGGCGCCTTCCACCAGGTCGCTCTGGTACAGGTAGTAAGGGCGCACGCGAATGCGCACCAGCTCCTGTACCAATTGGCGCTGGATGTGCACGTTGTCGTTCACCCCTGCCAGCAGCACTGCCTGGTTGCCCAGCGGGATGCCGGCGCGCGTCAGGCGGTCGGCAGCCTGCGACAGCTCCAGGCTGATCTCGTTGGGGTGGTTGACGTGGATGTTCAGCCACAGGGGATGGTATTTCTGCAGCATATCGCACAGCTCGTCGGTGACGCGCATCGGCATGAACACCGGCACGCGCGAGCCAATGCGCACGATCTCGATGTGCGGGATCTCGCGCAGGCGGCTGAGGATTTCTTCCAGCACCCTGGGCGCAAGCACCAGCGGGTCGCCGCCGGAGAGCAGCACGTCGCGCACCTGGGGGGTGCGCTTGAGATATTCGAGCTGCAGCTCGAACTCGGCGCGCGAGAAAGTCGCTGAAGGATCGCCGACGATGCGTGAGCGCGTGCAGTAGCGGCAGTAAGAGGCGCACTGAGTAGTGACCAGCATCAGCACCCGGTCGGGGTAGCGGTGCACCAGTCCCGGCACCGGCGAGTGGCGGTCTTCCGCCAGGGAGTCTTCCATCATGGAAGTAAAGGGCACCATTTCCGCATCGGTTGGCACTACCTGCTTGCGGATCGGGTCTTCCGGATCATCCGGATCGATCAGCGAGATAAAGTACGGGGTGATATCGACGCGGAACAGGTCCTGGGCGGAGAGGGCCTTGCGCTCGCTGTCGGTAAGGGGAATCACCTGCTCGAACTCTTCCACCGTGTTGATCCGGTTGCTGAGCTGCCAGCGCCAGTTGTTCCATTTTTCATCGGGGATATCACGATACAGGGAGGCGCGCTTGGAAACGAATTCACGCTTTGCCATGGGAATCTCCTTCCTATAAAAATTTCGGGGGCCAGCTAATCCAAACACCTGCCGTTGTGCGGTATGGGAGCAAAGCTAAACCAAAGCCGGGTGGTTTATGGGCTTAACATGACTTCCAGGCTGGTGAGATGAATTATATCGTTGATTACCTCATCACCCTCGGTCACTATCAGCAGTGCGCGCAGCGGGTCGGTGATCTTGTACGGCACTTCAGCACTGAAGTAGCGGTAGCCATCCGAGGCTGGCTCGGAGACATCCACCAGGCGCATGCCCACCTCCGCCCCTTGCGCGGTGATCAGGCGCGCCAGCAGCGGCTTATCGCTGGAAACGCGCGCCAGGCCCGAGATCTGCAGCTTGCCGCCCTGGATCAGGGTGCGTTTGGTCGGCTCTCGCAGGATGATGGGCGCCAGCACGTCTTGAGGGGGAATGACATCGGCCTCGCCAACCGAGAGCAGGATCAGCGGCACCGAATTGAGCGCAACGGTGCGTTTGTATTCGTCATCCACGCTGATCTGCAGGCGCCCTTCCTCGGCTGTGGCGGCGATCTCAAAGTCCAAATCCAATGCCATGACTGCCCAGGCGCCTACCGGTACAAAGTTCAAGGTGCGGATCTGGCGCGCCAGCAGGCGGTTATCCTCGCCCAGCAGTTCGATGCGCACCTTGCCGCCGGCTCCGGGCTGGAGATAGGTATATAGGTGCAGTGGAGAAACCACTCTGGAGTAAGGTCCCAGGTTGCGGATCTCAATCTCGGCGTTGGGAATTGCCGGGGTAGGGGTAGGGCTGGGAGCTTCCAGCGTAAAGGGGGTAGCCGATGGGCCGGGGGGCGAGCCCGTCACTGAAGCTGCCAGCGGGGGTTTCAAGGTGGCTGTTGGGCTGGGCCGGCG
>JBGSTO010000149.1:0-2447 GCA_041736465.1 Anaerolineales bacterium
GAGCAGGACGGGCCAATGCGCCGAGCTGCGCTACGTCACCCCCGGCGGCAGCACGCTGGTAGATTTCCCGGAACGGCTCGGTCCGGAGGCGCTGATCACCCTGCGGCTGATGGTATGGCGCTACGAACAGCCCTTCCCCGCCCGCCTGCAAGCCGGGCTGGGCGCGCGTCCCCAGCTTGAGGTGAGCTTCGACCCGCCGGTCGAGGCGCAGGTGGAAGTCTCTGCAGACGGCGGCTACCTGCACATCCGCCCGCTGGATTTCCTGGCGCCGGGTGAGACGTACACTTTATCCATTCAGGCGAATTACTTCGCCACTGGGCTGCGCCTGGGCAACCTGACCTTGAGCGGTCATGCGGAAGGTGAAATCCAGCAGCAGTTTCGTTTTCAAGTCGAAAAGCTGCAGGCGGCACCCTTCCCGTTGGAGATCGGCGAGCAGCACAACGGGGCGGTCGAATGGACGCGGCTTTCCGCCGTGCTGCCCACCATGCTTCCCAGCCTGAACCAGATCGGCTTTGACTATATGGATTGGATCGTTGCGCCGGTCTACCAGGGCGCGCCGGACTCCAACGGGCGCAGGCGGATGGTCTTATTGGCCGCGGGGGCGCTGCGCGATGAGCAAGGCGTGCTGCGCGTCGACCCGCACAGTGAAATGCTGCTGCCGTTAAGCGGCGAGAGCCTGGGAGAGGCCTTCATCGTCTCGAATGAGGAATTCCACCTGCCCATCACCGGCATCGACATCCCCTTCCGCCTGTTCGAGCTGCGCGGCCGGCTGGACGCCGAGGGGGCGACGCTGCCCGGCGCCAGCGTGTATGCCGAAACCCGGGTGCTGGGCATTCCCAACTTCGGCTGGAGGATGGCCCTGGCAGGTTTGGCTAACAACGTGGCTGAAAAGCTGCTGGTTGCTGGCACATATCTCACGCGACCGTACCCTGCGGACGGACCCGCGAATCAAAAACCGGCGGGCGTACAGGTGAGCGCGGTCACCTACCGGCCTCCCAGCCGCAGCCAGGGTGGCGAGGTGCGCGCTCAATTTATGATTGAGGCGGGAGTCTCCCTTCCGGCGGAATCGCAGCGCGCCTGCATCCTGCTGGTGGATGCCGCTCAGATCAGGGCTGTGGCGCTGGATTACTCCCACCTGCACACCGTCGAGACAGACGCCAACGGCAGCCTGTCCAGCGTGACGTTAAGCCTGCCGCGCGGCACAGTACTTCCGCCAAATCTGACCGCCGTCGTGATCCTGGGTGTGTACCCGCTGCACAGCCAGGCAATTTCACAGGAGATGGTTGCATGAACAAAGTCCGTTGGGGTTTGCTATCCACAGCCAACATCAACCGGCGGGTGATGCCAGCGATCCGCGCGAGCCGGAGGGGCGAGCTGACCGCCGTCGCCAGCCGCAGCGCAGACTCTGCCCGCGAGTATGCCGCCGAATGGGAGATTCCACTGAGCTTCGGCGGCTACCAGGAGATGCTCGACTCCGGGCGCGTGGATGCCGTATACATCAGCCTGCCCAACCACCTGCACGCCGCATGGACGGTGAAGGCCTTGCGCGCCGGCGTGCACGTGCTGTGCGAAAAGCCCTTCGCCCCCAGCCTGGAAGAAGTGGACGAGATGATCGCCGCCAGCCGGCAGAGCGGGCGCGTTCTGGGGGAGGCATTCATGTACCGCCACCACCCGCAGACCAAAATCGTGGGGGATTGGGTGCGCGCCGGGCGGCTGGGAGAGATTACCCTGGTAAGCGGGGTTTTCAACTTCAAGATCACCCAGCGGCAAGGAAATGTGCGCTTGATCAAGGCATTTGCCGGGGGCTCGCTGTGGGACGTCGGCGTTTACCCGCTCAGCTTCGCCCAATTCGTTTACGGCGCAGCGCCCGAACAGGTGATGGGTATGCAGTGGCTGGGCGACAGCGGCGTGGACGAGACCTTTGCCGGGCAGATGCGCTACACCGGCGGCGGCCTGGCGCAGATTGCCTGCTCGCTGCGCTCGCCGTTCTACACCCAGGCAGTCGTGACCGGCACCGCAGGCAGGCTGGAGCTTAACCGTCCCTTCACCGGGCACAACGAGGGCGAGCGCCGCTTAATGTTTTTCCCCGAAACCGGCGATGCGCTGGAGATCCCCGTACCCGAGGTGGAGCTGTATTCGGGAGAGGTCGAAGACATGCATGCTGCCATCCTGGATGGCGCTGCGCCTTACTTGAGCCTGGCAGAGACGCGCGACCACGTGCGCACGGCCCTGGCGCTGTACGAATCGGCTTCCCGCGGGCAGCCGGTAGATTTGGAGTAAGCGATGCGCCCTTTGGAGATCACCGGCGCAGTATTGACCGCCCTGTCGTTTGCCTGGCCTTTCGCCTCGCGCTCACTACGCCAGCGCTGGATGCAGCACCTGCCGCTGGCAGCCGCCGGAACGTTATTGCTGCACCTGACCATCGAGGGCTACCGCTGGCAGATGCT
>JBGSTO010000152.1:0-1698 GCA_041736465.1 Anaerolineales bacterium
GCAACCGAACCGCCGCCTGCCGCAGTGGAGCCGGCTGCAGAGATCGTCGTGCTGCAGTGGACCGAGTACATCGAGCCTGAAGTGTACACGCTCTTCGAGCAGGAAACCGGCATCCGCGTGATCGAAGATAACATCTCCAGCAACGAAGAAGTGCTTGCCAAGCTGCAGGGCGGCGCCAGCGGGTATGCGCTGATGTTCATCTCGGATTACACCGTGGGCATCATGATCGAGCAGGGCATGATCGCAGAACTGGATCTTGCCAATATCCCCAACCTGAGCAACCTGGCGCCGCGCTTCCTGGATCTGCCTTACGATCCGGACAATAAATACTGCGCTGCCTACCAGTGGGGCACCACCGGCATCGGCTATGACCCTATCCAGGTGGAGCGCCCCGAGTCCTGGGCGGTGATCTTCAATCCCGATCCCGGCAGCGCATATTATGGCCGCGTGACCATGCTGGACGACACCCGCGAAGCCTTCTCCGCGGCGCTGATCTACCTGGGCTTCGACATCAACACCACCGTGGAGGCTGAGCTGTTGGACGCCCGCGACCTGCTGATCCGCGCCAAACCCGGTCTGGCGGGTTATGACAGCGATACCTTCGAAGACCTGGTGGCATCCGGCGAAAATATGATGGCGCACGGCTGGAATGGCGACTTCCTACAGGTGCAGGAGGATAACCCCGATCTGGAATACACCATTCCGCAAGAGGGCGGTGTGATCTGGGTGGATAACATGTGCGTGCCCAACAATGCCACTCCCGAACAGAAGTTGGCGGCGGAGATGTTCATCGACTTCGTGCTGCGCCCCGATATCGGCGCCATGATCTCGGAGTACAACTACTACGCCAGCCCCAACCAGGCTGCCGAAGCTGAGCTGGGCGAAGAGTTCCTGTCCGATCCCACCGTTTACCCGCCGCAGGATGTGCTGGATCGCCTGCAGTATATTCGCCCGGTAGGCGAGGCCGAAGCCCTCTACCAGCGGCTGTGGGACGAGGTCAAATCGGCGCAGTGAACCCCCTGCCTGCCCTCCCCCAAAATCTACACAACAGATTTTGGGGGAGGGGTTCGTTTTACTACCCGCGCCAATTTATAAAAATGATTGATTTATTCTCCAGGCATTGAGCGAGTGAGGTAAAATACTCTCATTCCCGACCTGGAGGTATTTCATGGAAGCCTGGAGAATAAATCTACGCACGCAATCCCTGCAGCGAGGTGCGTCGCCGGAATCGTGGCAGCGCCTGGGGGGACGCGGCTTGCTGGCGCGTATCATCTTGGACGAAGTGCCGCCCATGTGCGAGCCTTACGGCCCGCACAACAAGCTGATCTTTGCGCCCGGGCTGCTGGTCGGGCATATGCTCTCTTCCCTCGACCGCATCTCGATCGGCGCCAAAAGCCCGCTCACCGGCGGGGTGAAAGAGGCCAACGCCGGCGGCTCGACCGGCTTGCACCTGACCAACCTGGGCATCCACTCGCTGATCCTGGAAGACCGCCCGGAAGGCGATGCCTGGTGGGTGCTGCACCTGTCGAAGGAGGGGGCGCGCTTCGAGCCGGCAGGCGACGTAGTAGGGCTGGGCGTGTTCGACAGCGCCAAGAAATTGCTGGAGCGCTACGGCAAGGACGTTGCCATAGCGCTGATCGGCCCGGCAGGCGAGATGCGCCTGACCGGCGCCGGCATCCAGAACCTGGACAAGATCGG
>JBGSTO010000175.1:0-6389 GCA_041736465.1 Anaerolineales bacterium
GTGGGCGTCGCCGCCGGCGGCGGGATGATATCAGCATCGATGCGCGCCCCAGCAGTCAGCCCGGCGACAAAATAAGCCGCCTCCATCGGCACTTCCACACTGCCAAAGTTGCCGCTGTTGCTCCTCGAGCCGCGCAAGGTGAGGTACACCGTACCAGGATTGCGGGAGGCGGCAGCCTGCATGCTGTCCATGTAGCCGGCCTCCACGCCGATCACCAGCCTGTATCCCATCTCACCCAGGCGGCCGAAAAGCTGCTGCTGGTCGCTCAGCTCGGGCACGCCGCTGATGAACACAGCGTTGATGCTGCCCTCGGTCTGGTTCAGCCGGTTGACGTATTCGACCCCCAGGCGGTGCGGCTCAGACCAGTCGCCTGCGCTCCCGCTGCCGGAGGCAACCACTGCCAGGTTGAATCTGCCGGGCAAAGGTGCGGGCAGGCTGGCAAGCGCCTCGGCGCGCGCGCCGCAGCCCGCGCTTGCCAATACCAGCAGAGCCAACCCCAGCCACAGCGCCAGACTTCGGCGCAAGCGCCGCGCACTGATACCACCCACACCCGTGCTGAGCCTGTAGAATTTCATATCTCCAACCTGCGGAAAACGCGCCTGCCAGACCAAACTTTGCGGATGATTGCCTTGTTATTTAACACACAAAGCACCAAACAGGCTACAAACGAATAGCCAGTTTTTTCCCTACAGCAGCCCGACATCATGGTTGAAGGCATCGATCAGCTCGTCGATGGCTCCGGTCTGCTCCTGGAAGGAAGTCCAGTAGCTCCGGTCGTGCCACTGGGCGATGATCTCTTCGTAGGTGCGCCCTTGCTGCTCGACCCAGGTAAAGTATTTCAGGTTGTGCACCCGGCGGCGGTCGGCGTAGCTCAATTCGAGCATGTTATCGGTGCTCTGCCCGTGCAGGTAGCGGGCGAAATCGGCAGCGGCATCGGTCACGCTGTACTCCCCGAATTCCTCGTGCATCTCTACCAGGCGGCTGGCATACAGCTCCATCGAGTCGGTCAGCACGGTGAGCACGATGTCGTGCTCATCCATCTCGTAGTAGCGTGCCATCTTGATGGCGGTGAGCACGTTGGAGATGCCGGAAAAGCCCAGCAAATCCAGCTGCGAGACCATTTCTTCCGGCACGCCCTGGCGAAGCAGGTAAGCTCGCCCTGCAGGCTCGTTAAACAACCGGGAGACGTTCACCACCGCCTGGTCATCGATCGCCATCACCAGGTCGGTATTCTTGACATTGTGAATCCAGGGCACGTGTTTATCGCCGATGCCTTCGATGCGGTGCGCGCCAAAGCCGTTTTCCAGCAGCGTCGGGCACTGCAGCGCCTCGCTGGCGGCGATCTTGCTGCCAGGGAATAGCTGCTTCATATAATCGCCGAAGGCAATCGTGCCGCCGGAACCGGTTGCCGAGGTCAATCCCCGGTACTCATCGCCTGGGCCCATCACCTGCTTGAGCACTTCTTCCATGGCGTGCCCGGTAACTTCGTAGTGCCACAGGTAGTTGCCGAATTCTTCGAACTGGTTGAAGATCATCAAGTCTTCACCCGAGCGGCGCAGCTCCCAGCACTTGTCGAAGATTTCTTTGACGTTGGATTCAGTGCCAGGGGTGGCAATCACCTCGCCGGCGATCTTCGAGAGCCACTCGAAGCGTTCGCGGCTCATGCCTTCCGGCAGAATGGCGATCGATTGGCAGGCGAGCAGTGCCGAGTCGTAGGCACCGCCGCGGCAGTAGTTGCCTGTGGAGGGCCAGACGGCTTTTTGCGTAGTGGGGTCGAACTGCCCGGTAACCAGGCGCGGCACCAGGCAGCCGAAGGCCGCGCCGACCTTATGCGCGCCGGTGGGGAACCATTTGCCCACCAGGGCAATGATGCGCGCCGGCACACCCGTCAGGCTGGGAGGAAATTCGACCCAGTTTAAACCGCCGAACCCGCCGCCGTGGGCTTTCGGCTGGTTGTGCCAGGTGATGCGGAACAGGTTGCGCGGGTGCACGTCCCACAATCCGATTGTACCCAGCTCCGATTTGATCCTGTCCGGGATCAGGGCAGGGTTTTTCATCTGGGCAAAGGTCGGGATGATAATGTTGCGCTCGCGGGCGCGCTCCACGGCGCGTTTGCGCCGATCTCGTTCAATGGTCAGGTCAATCATACAACTGTCTCCTCAATAATTTTGGATTCGCGAATATTTTCTGGAAACGGAACACAAAGAACACGAAGAAAGAACAAAGATTCACAAAGTTCCCATGTTTGGTGTCTCTGAGGGACTGCACTGGGCGCGAGCCATGTCAGGCAGGCTCCTGCGCTTCTACCGATACGCCGGCCATCATAAGTCCTAATTTTTCGATGCTTGCTTCCTCTCTTTCCAACACGCCCATGATGCGCCCTTCGTACATCACTGCGATGCGGTCCGATAGGTTTCGAATTTCATCCAGGTCCTCAGAGATCAGCAGGGTCGCCGTTTGCTCGGCGCGCTGCGCCACCAGCCGCGAGTGGATATACTCTGTGCTGCCGATATCTACGCCGCGCGTCGGCTGAGAGGCGATCAATACCTTTGGCTTGCGCGTCAGCTCGCGCGCCATGATCAGCTTTTGAATATTGCCGCCTGAAAGATTGCGCAGCGGCGTTTGCCCAGAAGGGGTTTTGATCTCGAAATCCTGGATCATCTTCCGGGTGTAGCTGGTAATCCGCCCAAAATCCATGAAGATGCCGCGCGCAAATGGGCTGTGCCCGTGCTGCTCGAGCATCAAATTCTCTTCAACCGTCAGGTCTTTGACCACCCCGTCACGGAAGCGCTCTTCGGAGATATATGCCAGCCCGTGGCGGATCAGGTTTTCCGGATGCCAGGTGGTCACGTCCACGCCATCGATGATGATCTGCCCCTGGGTCGGTTTGCGTAAGCCGGCGATGGCTTCCGCCAGCTCCCGCTGCCCGTTTCCAGACACACCCGCAATCCCCAGAATTTCACCGCCGCGGATTTCCAACGACGAGCCGCGTACCGCGGGGAGGCCTTTATCGCCCGTGACCCACAGATCCTTGACTACCAGGCGTGAGGCGCCAAACTGCACCTCGGGCCGCTCCACGCGCAGCAGCACCTCCCTGCCCACCATCAGCCGCGCCAGCTCGCGCCGGTTGGTATCGGCGGTATTCACGGTTTGCACCACCCGCCCGTTGCGCAGCACGGTGACGCGATTGCTGATCGCCAGCACCTCGTGCAGCTTATGGCTGATAAAGATCAGCGAATGGCCCTCATCTGCCATGCGCCGCAGGGTGACAAACAGCTCGTCCACTTCCTGCGGGGTCAGCACGGCGGTGGGTTCATCCAGGATCAGCAGCGCTGCGCCGCGGTACAGCGCCTTGAGGATCTCTACGCGCTGCTGCTCGCCAACCGCCAGCTGCCAGACCATGGCGCCCGGATCGACGCGCAGGCCGTACGTCTCGGAGAGCGCCTTGAGTTTCTGGGAAACCACATCCAAGTCCAGCAGGATACCCCGGCTGGATTTCAAACCCAGGGCAACGTTGGCGGCAACCGACAGGGTGGGCACCAGCATGAAATGCTGGTGGATCATCCCCAATCCGAGCTGGATCGAGTCCGCAGGCGAGCGAATGGTCACCGGTTTACCGTTGATCAGAATCTCGCCCTCATCCGGCTGGTACAGCCCATACAGGATGCGCATTAAAGTGGTTTTACCGGCGCCGTTTTCGCCCAGCAGGGCATGGATTTCCCCGGCTTTCACCTCGAAATTCACGTGATCGCTGGCGATCACGCCGGGGAATCGCTTGACGATATTTCTGACCGCGACACTTTCAACCTGGTGCGTTTCGGGTAGGCTCACAGCGCCTCTCCTGACAGGTAGAGTCTGAGGGAGCTGCCGCAGGCAGTCTCCCCCAGACCAGAGCTTAACGACTAGGGCAGCGCCTTGATGCTGCCGCCAACAATGCCGTCAATGGCAGCGCCCGCAGCTTCCCCAACCTCGGCAGGCATGGTGTATGCCGGGTTATATTCGATAACCAGGCCCTTATTCGCCAGGTCGATCTGGAAGGCGGTGCCGCCCAGGGTGCCGCCTTTGACCAGGTCGATGATCTGGCGCAGCACCACTTCCCACTTGTACACCTGGCTGGCGACCACGATTTCCGGCGCCAGGGAGGTCTGGTTGGATTGGGTGCCGAACCACAGCACACCCTTCTCCTTGGCAACGCCCACCGCGCCGACCACCATCTGAGCCGTTCCGGTCAGCATATCCGCGCCAGCGTTGATGTGCGTCTGGGCAGCTTCGGAAGCCAGGGCCACGTCGCTGAACGAACCGATCCAGTTGACGTTCACCGTGGCCTCAGGCTTGGTCGCAGCCACACCGGCTTTGAAGCCGTCCACGTACAGCTTGGCATCGCCGGTCTCGATCGGACCGACTACGCCGATCACGCCGCTGCCGGACATCATGGCAGCAACGACACCGTTCACATAGCCGCCCTGCTCGGAGCGCGCCTCGTAAGCGAACACGTTGGTGATGCCCTTATCGGAAAAGGTATCCACCGTCGTGCCCCAGGCAAAGCTGGTTTCGGGGAAGTCCGGGGCGATCTCGACCAGCGAGCTGCCGTACTGCGAGCCGTGGGCAATCACCAGGTTGAAGCCCTGGGAAGCGTAGTCGCGGATGGCAGCCGCGGCTTCGTCGACAACGAACATATTCTCGGAGTAGACAAAATCAAAGTTTGCTGCGCCCATCTCGGTCTTGATGGTGTTCAGCGCATCGTACATGCTCTGGCTGAATGCCAGGTCGTTGACCGCGCTGGGCATGACTACTGCCACGCGAAACTGTTCTACCGGTTCCGCGGTGGCTTCGGGGGCGGCTGCCGGCTGGCAGGCGGTCAGCGCCAGCACTGCAATCAGCAGCCAGATCATCAGTTGGGTTGTTTTTCTCATGGTATCTCTCCTCTTACTTAATCCAATACAAAGGTGTGTTTGCACGCCCGTGCGGCATGCCTTTCATTTTGCTTGTCCTGCGACCAGATATTGCTGCCTGGCACCTCCTCAGGTTGGCTGCAGCCGGGAAGCCGGCTGCTTGAATCCGCGGCGCCGGTTTCACCCTTCGCTGCGGTCGAAAACTTTGGTCAGCGACGCCGGCTGGCTCACTTTGCGCACGGCGAAGACCAACGCCAGGATGGTGAGCACGTATGGCATCATAACAGCAAAATCCGATGGGATGGGTATCCCTAAGATTTGCACCCACAACTGCAGCGCGTTCACGCTGCTGAACAGCAGCGACCCGAGCAGCACGCCGGTGGGCTTCCAGCCGCCGAAGTAGACCAGGGCGACAGCGATAAAGCCCATGCCAGAGGTCAGATTTTGCTGGAAAACGTTCAGCAGAGCGATCGAGAGCGAAGCCCCGGCTACTCCGGCAAGCGCCCCGCCCAAGGTCACCGTGGCATAGCGTACTTTGGCAACGCTCACACCCAGCGCGTCGGCGGCGGCGGGATTTTGACCCACCGCTTTGATCTTCAAGCCCCAGGTGGTTTTGTTCAAAATGAACCACGACACCGGCACCAGCAGAAAAGCGCCATACACCAGGATATTGTGGCTGAAAAAGATGCCGCCCAGCACCGGAATATCGCTCAAGAAGGGGATCCGCAGCGGGGCGAAGCCGGAAACCGTCTCCACGGTGCCCAGCGTCTTCTGGAAAAGCAGGTCGCTCATCCCCAGGCCAAACAAATAAACGCCGATCCCGCTGATGCCCTGTTCCGCTTTGAGGGTCACACTGATAAACGCCATCGCCAGGCCCATGATCGCACCCACCAGGATGGCAGCCAGCAGACCCAGCCATGGATTGCCGGTGCGGAAGGTAACCACGAAACCGGCGTAGGCGCCCATCAACATCATGCCATCCACGCCCAGGTTGAGCACGCCGCTGAGCTGACCGAAGGTTTCACCGATGCTGGCATACAGGTAAGGTGTTGCCAGGCGGATGCCAGAGGTCAGGATGCCGATAATGACGTTGGCAGCAAACAAATCAGCGATCATGTCGTCTCTCCTGCCGGGGCAACCAACAGCGCGGCTTCGCGCATCGCCTCCATTTCCTGGCGGCGGGCGAGCTGCCGGCGCCAGATCTCGCTGCTGACCACAAATACCACCACCAGCCCATTCAGCGCGGTGATCAGCGCCGAAGGCACCTGCACCACGCGCTGCATTTTATTGGCGCCGACCAGCATGGCGCCAAACAAGCCAGAGGCAGGGATGGTGCCGAGCGGGTGCAGCTGCCCGAACAAGGCCGCGACGATACCGTTGAAGCCCGCGCTGCTGGTGAAGCCGGTGGCGGAACCGTCGGTAAACATGCGGTGGTTGACGCCCAGCACCTGCACTGCGCCGCCCAGCCCTGCCAGCGCACCGCTGATCAGCAGCGCC
>JBGSTO010000181.1:0-1904 GCA_041736465.1 Anaerolineales bacterium
ACCAGCCCGGCAAAGAGCGCTACGTGGCGAATTTAGCAAAATTCCTTGCGCCCAGCGGCTATTACCTGCTGTACGCATTCTACAAGCAGCCCGGCGCTGAGGGCAGCGGCTTGGTCCCGGAGGATCTGGATCGATTGGAGCGCAGCCTGAATCTCGAACAGCGTGTGGATGGCACAGAGCGCGGGCTGCGCACTTCGAGCTGGTTCACTTATCGTTTGAAAGCAGACCAATGAAAATACTATTTTTATTTCTGGATGGCGTCGGGCTGGGCGAGGACGAGGCGGCTGCCAACCCGCTGGTCAAAGCAGAGATGCCGGTATTGAGAAGCCTTTTAGGCGGCAAGCCCATGATCGCCGGGACTGCTCCCTACCACGGAGCGCGCGCCAGCCTGCTGGCGCTGAACGCTTCCCTGGGCGTGGCGGGTGTGCCGCAGTCTGCCACCGGTCAGGCGGTATTGCTCACCGGCGTGAACGTACCGGCAGAAATTGGCTACCACTACGGTCCCAAACCCGATCCAGCGATTGCCGGCTACCTGCGCAACGGCAGCCTGTTCAGCCGCCTGCGCCAGGCAGGCCGCCGGGCGGCTCTCTTGAGCGCCTACCCACCGCGTTATTTCGAGGCCATTCGCTCGGGACGGCGCATGTATTCCGCCATCCCACTGGCTGCCAGCAGCGCCGGATTGGACTTGATGACCCTGGATGACCTGATTGCGGGCCGGGCGCTGGCAGCCGATTTCACCGCCCAGGCCTGGCGCGAGCATCTCGGCCTGCCAGACACACCCCTGCTGACCCCGTTCCAGGCCGGGCAGCGCCTGGTTGAGCTTACCCGGCAAACCGACCTGGCCTTCTTCGAATACTGGTTGAGCGATTACGCCGGACATCACCAGGATATGGAAGCCGCCTGCCGCCTGATGCGCGATTTCGACCAGGTGCTGGCGGGGCTGCTGGATTCCTGGGACGACGCCGGGCTGATCCTGGTGACCTCCGACCACGGCAATATGGAAGACCTGTCCACCCGCCGCCATACCACCAATCCGGTTCCGGCGCTGCTGATCGGCAGTCTGCCGCAGCGCGCCGCGTTTGCCAGCGGGCTGCACGACCTGACCGGCATCTACCCGGCGATCATGTACAGCTTGCTTGGAAATACTCGAAACCAATAAAGACCGATGAAAAGAGGCCAGGGCAACCCATGAGCACATGCGCGCAGAAAGGTCCGGCAGGATGACCCAGGATGTTCCTTTGCTGACCTCGCTCTCCGCACTGGCAGCCGCTGTTCTCTGGGGGTCGGGCGATTTCACAGGCGGGATCGCCGCGCGGCGCGCCGGCATCTTCCGCACGGCTCTGCTTTCTTACAGCGTTGGGTTGGCCATGCTGGTGATCGTCGCCCTGGCGCGCGGCGAAAAACTGTCTGACCCCTCAGACCTGTGGTGGGGCGGTGCTGCTGGACTGGCTGGTATGGCGGGGCTGGGCTTTCTGCTGCGGGGATTCTCCGCAGGGCGGATGGGAATCGTGGCGCCGGTTTCGGCGCTGCTGGCGACTGCCATCCCGGTGGTCTTTGACATGTTCGCCGAAGGGCTGCCCGGCAGCCTGCGACTTGCCGGTTTCGGATTGGGGATGGCTGGCATCTGGCTGCTTTCCCGCCCACAGAAGCTGGGAGGCAGCCCAGAGGGGTTGGGCATGGCAGTGTTAGCAGGCCTGGGATTTGCAGGGTTTTTCATTGCCATAGATCAGGTGAGCGAGCAGGCGGTTTTCTGGCCTCTGGTGGCCGGGCGCGCTGCTTCCTGCGGGGTGATGCTGGTGTTCGCGCTGGTCACACGGCGCCCACTGAGTATTCAACGCTCCCTGTTAGGACTCATCGCAACAGCCGGTGTACTGGATGTGGGCGGCAACCTGTTTTTCCTGCTG
>JBGSTO010000200.1:0-4642 GCA_041736465.1 Anaerolineales bacterium
CACGCCCGACCCCCCGCCCGGCTACTATCCGGTTGCGCCGGCGGCCTGCCCGATCTGCGAGGCGCAGGCCGTTTTCGACCTGCGCTTGAGCAGTAAGCAGCGCGGCGCCGGCTGGCGCTGCCAAAAGGCTGGCAGCCGGCACTATTGGGAAGCACAGGTGCAGGTGCTGCGCCGTAACCTGGAGGCCAACCCGTGGCTCTTCGCTCCCGTGGTACTGCGCGACGGCGTCCAGCGGCTGGCGCCGGAAGGCATCCAGCCGGGCGACGTCGTGCTGTACCCCGGTGTACGGCGAGAGGAGGTGATTACTCAAGATAGCCCACCGTAGCTAAACCAACCAACCACCCCGGCAGGGGACGGATCGTATCCCCTGCGCGGGGAGCAGTCCGTCCCCTGCTCACTTCTTACAGACAACAGAAAGGACGGACTTGCATGAACGAGCTTTTCCAGCTCCAATCCCCCTACCCCTTACCCAGGTTGAAGCGCCTGCCGCTGCGAGAGCAGCCGGCTTACCGGGTGACACAAAACCCTGACGCCTGCAACCTGGTCGAGCTGTTGGCAGCCCTGGTGGGCGGTCCGCAGCAGATCGAGATCGCCGAAGAGCTGCTGGCGCGCTTCAGCAGCATCCGCAAGCTGCACCAGGCGCACATCAGCGAGATCGGCGCCGTGCATGGCATTGGCCAGCAGACCGCCGTCCGCCTCAAGGCGGCGCTGGCGCTGGGCAAGAAAGCCATGCTGGACGGCGAGCCCGAGCGCCCGGTCATCCACAGCCCCTCCAATGCAGCCGCGCTGGTGCAGTACGAGATGAGCCTGCTGGAGCAGGAGTATCTCAAGGTGATGCTGCTGGACACCCGCAACCGGGTGATCGACGTGGTGGATGTGTATCGCGGCTCGCTGAACTCCTCGCAGGTGCGCGTGGCTGAGCTGTATAAGCCGGCCATCCAGCGCATGGCCGCTTCCATCATTGTGACACATAACCACCCCTCCGGCGATCCCGCTCCCAGCCCGGACGACGTGGCCGTAACCCGTGCCATCGTGCAGGCCGGCAAGCTGCTGGATATCGAGTGCCTGGATCACATCGTCATCGGGCACTTTGGGCGCTACGTGTCTTTGAAGGAGCGCGGCCTCGGGTTCGACACCCAGGTTTCGGAGGGACAGGCAGAGTACCAGGTGCGCGAAAGCGAGGTGATCTACACCTACAGCCGGGCGCAAGCCCTGGCCGACGGCGTACTGGTGGACGTATCCAGCATGGCGCAAGAAGCCGGCTTCCGCTACCCGGTAGCGATCAGCGTCGATCTGCACGCGGCACTGACGCCCAACACCCGCGAGCTCTCCTGGGGCCAGTCCTATGACGGGCGGCTGTGGGATGTGCTCTTCATGGCTTCCATGGCAGCCCGGCGAACGATCTGGGACCGCCAGGCAGCCTTCGACGTCAGCCAGGCGGTCTGCCCAACCAATCGCGGCCGCTTGCACCGGCGCACGCTGCACCTGTGGATCGTGATCGGCCCCGGCGATAACCACGAGCCGGTGGTCACGCTGGGATTTCCGGAGGATTTTTGATGAACACCCTACAGAACCCACCGGAACTGCGCATCGCAGACATCCAGTATCTCCCTCACCACTGCTGCCCCACCTGTATGACCCCAGCCCGCACTACTGAAAACGGCGTCTGGTTCACACCTTACCAGGACTGGTTCGGCAGCCCGCTGCGCTACTGGCAAGATCACCTGGGCTACGTCTACTTCCGCTGCTCCTGCCAGCACCATCCCGAGCTGCCCGAAGGGCTGCGCGTCGCCCGGCTGGGCGACGCCATCCTGCCGGTGCACTTCGTCCCCTGGAATGCGCCACTCAATGCACAGCGCATCCAGCAGGCGGTGCAGTTCCTGGCCGCCAACGCTGACCCGGCCTTCACCGCCGGATCGGACTGGCTGGCGCACACCCTGTATGCCCTGGCTGCCGGCGGGCTGAGTCCTGCCGCTGCCCGGCGACAGTTGGAGATGTGGCTCAACCGGCAGGTGCGCATGGCGCTGGAAGAAACTCCGGATAGCCTGTCGCCGGCAGAACTGGTCAACCTGGAGATTTCCGGGTGATGCCTCACCACACACAGAAAGGAAACACGATGAACACACTTACCGACTTTACCACCCAGGATCTCGCCAGGCTGGACTCGCTGCTGTTAGTTCAGGCGCTTCAGGCCCTGCAAGAGTTGACCGGTGCAGCGGATGCCGATCTGTACAGCGAGGCGCCCGAATGCCAGGCCGGCTTGAACCGGCTGCAAGATTCCATCCAGCAGGCCTATGCCGTGCTGATGGGCATCCGCCAGGCGCTGGGCTCCGAGGATGTCGCGCTCGCCGAAGTCCGGGCCAACCGCATCCTGGACGAGGCCGAAGAAGCCTTCGCCGCCCGCAGCCTGGGGGAGGAACGAGCCTTATGCGGCGAGTGGCCACGGCCAAGCACGGTAGCCGACTACCTGTTCTGGATCGAGGACGAAGCCCGCATCCAGCAGGCTTACCGTCCAGATGATCCAGAGCAGGCTGCCGAGCAGCGTTTCTACGTCGAAGCGCTGCAGGAGCTGGCGCTCGAGCTGCGCGGGTTGGGGTTCAGCCCCTCCCCGCCTCCTTGGGAAGCTGCTGTTGACCGGTCTATTGCCGCAGGCGGTGCGCCATGAGCATCTTGATCGGCAACGCCTCGGTTTCGGCCGTGGCGCGCAGCTATGCCTGCACTCGCGAAGGTCTGGTGATCTGGCTCGAGCTGGCGCCCCAGCACCCCAAGGTTGTGGGCGCCATCCGGGCCGAGCTTACCAGCAACACCCGCCGCTACCTGCAGCTGCGCGACGATGACAGCGGCTACCGCAAGCAGGTCGTCGGCCTGGGGCGCGGTTACCTGAATCTGAGCGCAGACGCCCCGGAGCTGGCCGTCGCCCCTCGCACAAAAGCACAGTTTCTCAGGATGATCGCCCCCGAAGCGGTGCGCCCAGAAGATGTGCGCCAGGAATTCTATATCCTTTCCTGGCCGGGCATCGACCCCGCCACCGCCCTGGCGGCGACGCTGGAGCGCAGCGCCTCTTTCCCGGTGCAGATCGGCTGGGGCGCTTACCTGCTCTCCCGCGCCCTGCTGGACTACGACGCCGAGCCACTGGTGAGCGGCGGTCAGGCTCCCGCAGGCTATGCCTTCCAGCGCGACACACCCTGGGCAGACATCATCTCTCAAGGTCTGCGTCAGGGAGAGATCCCCCTGGACGGCCAGCCAATCCGTGCCCGCCTGCGGGTGCCGGAGTTGGCAGCCGTGTAGAACCGTTTTCGTGAGTTTCCCCCGGCCGGGGGCGCGCCTGATGTCGCCCCGGTTCGGGGTGAGGTGCGCCTCCGGCCTCCTACAGAACACAGAAAGGAGGCGCGCCATGCGTCTTGCAGGACAGGCCCAACTGGGCTACTTCCCAACCCCTGAATCACAGCTACCCTTGATCGCTTCCTGGCTAAGCCTGGAAGCGGGAACCAAGGAACTCACACGAGTACTCGATCCGTGCGCCGGCGAAGGCCATGCCCTGGCATTTCTTGCCGGGCAGCTCGGCAAGGGGGTAATCACCTACGGCATCGAGCTCTCCCCGCAGCGCGCTGGCGAAGCCGAAAAGCGGCTCGCTCACGTGCTCAACACAGCTTTCGAGAACGCCGTGCTCACCGAGGAGACCTTCTCGCTGCTCTTCACAAACCCGCCCTATGATGGCGAAACGTCCACCGGCGGCGGAGAGCGACTGGAGTACATCTTCCTGACTGCCGGTACCCGCTTGCTGGCTCGCGGCGGCGTGCTGGTGTATATCATCCCCGAGACACGCGTAACAGAGAAGATCGCCCGCCACCTGGCCGGCTGGTATGAGGAGCTGCGCTGCTTTCGCTTCTCCGGCGAAGACTACGCTCGCTTCAAGCAGGTGGTGATCTTCGCCCGGCGCCGCCTGGCTTACCACCAGCCGTCCAATGCCGAGGTCGAAGCCATCCAGTGCTGGTCGCGCGGGTTGGCCTACGCCGGCGAGGAGACGATCACCGGCGAGGATGGCAAACCGATCACATCACCGATCTACACACCCCTGACAGAAATACCCACCGGCAACGGCGGCTACCGCATCCCGCCATCCCCGCTGCGCAGGCCGCGCGGCGCTGCGTTCAGCTTCCGCTTCACTCCAGTCAGTCTGGATGACTATCTGCTGGCTGCCGAGCGAGCGGCCCAGGCACTGGAAAAGACCCCCGCCTGGCGCGAGTTGATCCCCGAAACCGAGCCGCCGGCTATCACACCAGCCATCACCCCCAAGCTGGGGCACGTCTCGATGCAGGTTTCTGGCGGGCTGCTGGGCACCAACCTGGTGACCGGCGAGGACGGCCGCGGGCTGCTCATCAAGGGCGGCACCGAGAAGTTCACCGTGCGGGTGGACGACCCGAACGAAGACGCCCTTCCGGAATACGACCCGGACGATCCCGACCAGCGTAAAAAGCTGTTCCGCATCAGGGTGGAGGAGCGTTCCCGCCCGGTGCTGTACACGCTGGACGAAGAAGGCAACCTGGTCTTCCTCCACCAGCCGGATGCCATCCGCGACGTGCTGCGGGCGCACGTCAGCCGGCTTGCGCGGCAGCTCGAAGCGCGCAACACGCCCCGCTAC
>JBGSTO010000219.1:0-3494 GCA_041736465.1 Anaerolineales bacterium
AGGGTGTGCAAAAATCGCCTGAGTGGGGTCAGAACCGGCATCAGATAGGGCGGTATTGCGGTCTCCGGGTCAGGTGTGCTCGCCGCGGCTGCGGTGCTGGTAGGGTTAAGGCGCGCGCCTGTATCCCCGGACGAAGGCGGCGAGACCTGGCTGCAAGCAAAAACAGCAGATAATGCAATGCATCCCAGGATCAAAGTTAGCAAGCGACGTGTGTTCACCGGCACCCCTCAACTTATTATATATTAAACGCTTCCCCCCCGCTGGCTGAACGATAATTTTATCACCTCTCCCTTGTTTTTCAGATATATTAGAGTAAAATTGGGCATATTCATACCACAAACCCTGGAACTCGGAGCGACAAACAAGCACATCCCTTTGGCGATGTGCTTTCTATATCGCCCGTGTTCATAGCCTGTCTCACAACCAAGGAGTTGATGCAATCATGAGTGCTGATAATGGAATCCTGGAACGCTTGAAAAAAGGCGTTGTTCTCGGCGCAGAGGGCTACGTATTCGAGCTGGAACGGCGTGGGTATATCAAAGCCGGGCCTTTCGTTCCCGAGGTCGTGCTCGATTACCCTGGTGCGGTGCTCGAGCTGCACCGTGAATTTCTGCGCGCCGGCGCCGAAGTGATGGTCGCCCTCACCTACTACGGCGATCGCGAAAAGCTGAAGGTGGTTGGCCGCGAAGGAGATCTCGAGATGCTGAACCGGCAGGCTGTGCGCCTGGCGCGGCAGGCAGCCAATGAGGGGAATGCGCTGGTGGCGGGGAATATTTGCAATACCTGGGTGTATGACCACAACAATCACGCCGAGACGGCGAGGCGCGTGCGCCAGATTTACGACGAACAAATTCGCTGGGCGGTGGACGAGGGCGTGGACTTCATCATCGCCGAGACCCTGGATTACCTGGGAGAAGGGCTGCTGGCGCTGGAGGCCATCAAGAAATACAACCTGCCCGCCATGATCACCTTTGGCTCGGCTGGGGAGACACTGCGAGAAGGCATCTCGCACGTCGAAGCCTGCAAAACACTGGCGCGCGAAGGCGCCGAAATCGTCGGCTTGAACTGCTCGCGCGGCCCAGCCACCATGCTGCCGCTGCTCCGTGAAATCCGTCAGGCGGTGGATGTGTTCGTCGCCGCCCAACCCGTGCCCTACCGCACCACCCCAGAACAGCCGGCCTTCCAATCCCTCAAAGAAGAGGGGCACGCGCGCGCTTTCCCCATCGCTCTGGAGCCATTCCTGCACACCCGTTTCGAAATGGCGGATTTTGCCTCCCAGGCGCAGGCTTTGGGCATCAACTATATCGGCATCTGCTGCGGCGGCGCGCCGCACCACGTGCGCGCCATGGCAGAGGCTATCGGTCGCACCACGCCTGCCAGCCGCTATTCTCCCGCCCTCGACCTGCACCCGATGATCGGCGCGGGTGTCAAGGATAAGGACAAAGAGTACCTGGAAGACTGGAAAGACGAAGCATGAAGCACAGCTACGATACCATCGTCATCGGGCTGGGAGGGCTGGGGAGCGCCGCCCTGTATTGGCTGTCTCGCCGAACCGGTCAAAGCGTGCTCGGCATCGAACAGTTCCGCCTGGGTCACGACTATGGCGGGTCGCAGGACCACTCGCGCATCATACGCCTGTCCTACGACGATCCCGCCTATGCCGCCCTCACCCCCCACACCTATATTGCCTGGCGTGATGTCGAAGACGAATCCGGCGTCCAGTTGGTTCACCAGACCGGCGGGATTATCTTCGGTCCGGGAGATACACAGCCCAGCCAGGTACAGCAGTACGCGGCTGCCATGCAGCGCCTGGGTATCCCGTATGAGGTCTGGACCCCGGCTCAAACCATGCGCCGCTTTCCTCAATTCCAGCTCAAGGCTTCTGATGAGGTGGTGTACCAGGCTTACGGCGGGTTTGTCGACCCGCGCAAGGCCAATGCCGCCCACACCACCCTAGCGCGCGGCCGCGGCGCAGAAATCCTGCAAGAAACCACCGTTCACAATATCGAACCGCTGGCGGATGGCGTGCGCCTGCAGACTTCAGCCGGCGTCTTCCAAGCCCGCCGGCTGGTCATCGCCTCGGGCGCCTGGACCAACAAGATGCTCACCTCTGTCGGGCAGCGCCTGCCGCTGATCGTAACCGAAGAACAGGTCACCTATTTCGCCACGCCGCACCTGCGCCAGTTCTCGCCGGATCGCTTCCCGATCTGGATCTGGCACGGCGCATCGGGCTTCTATGGTTTTCCCGTCTACGGCGAGGTGGCAACCAAAGCCGGCGAGGACGTCGGCGGGGATGTGGTCACGGTCGAAACCCGCACGCTTAAACCGAATCCACGTCCGCTGAACAAGCTGCAGGATTTCCTGGCAGAGCGTATCCCTGCTTTCCTGGGACCGGTGCTGTACACCAAACCCTGCCTGTACACCATGCCCCCGGATCGCGGCTTCGTATTGGACACCGTACCGGGGCTGCCCCAGATTTCCGTCGCCATCGGCGCCGGGCATGCCTTCAAATTCGCCTCGCTCATCGGGCGCATCCTCAGCGACCTGGCAGTTGATGGCGCCACGCCTTTCCCCATCGAAGCCTTCAGCCTGCGACGCCCGGCGATCACCGATCCAAATTTTGTGCCGCTGGTCAAGACTGCCTGAACACCGCTTCCAGAATCCCCGCTTGCAGGGCTGCCGGCAGGCATCACCAGCCGGCAGCCCGTTCTAAATCATCATTTCCGCTTTTCCTGAACTGACGTAAAATAGAAGTTACAGCGCCTGCCAATATTCAGCGCGCTGCCAGGCAGGTAAGATTTGTCCAGCGGAGGTTGAGGATGGCGATTTATATTCTCGATAACACCCTCAAGGTCGAGATCTGCTTCAGCGAAGCCGACCGCGGCTATCGCGACAATATCTGTGTCCAGATTATCGAGGACTGCCCAAGAGACGAAAAGTTATTCCTTGCAGATGAAACCAATCTCTTCCTGACACCGGAAGAAGCCCTGCGGCTCGCTGAAACCCTGCGAAACGCGGCGCGCGCCAGCCTTGGCTTGGATGATAACTGACGAGCACATACATACCACCCGGCTGCATTCTGGGAGGAAGGGCTCATGGACTTCGAACTAAACGCTGAACAAAAGATGTGGAAGGGCATCATTCATGACTTCGTAGCACGTGAAGTCAGGCCTGGCGCTCACGAAGTGGATGAAAAGGCCGAGTTCAACTGGCAGGCTGTACACAAGATGGGGCCTCTCGGGCTGTTAGGTCTGAACGTGCCGGAGAGCTACGGCGGCGCCGGTGTAGATGCCATCAGCGCCGCCATTGCCATCGAAGAGCTGGGCTGGGGCTGCGGCAGTACCGCCCTGGCGATTGCGGCTCATAACGGGCTGGGCTGCACACCACTCGTCCTGTTCGGCAGTGAGAGCCTTAAACAGAAATTTTTGCCGCCCGCCGCCAGCGGGCAGGGCAAACTGGCCGCGCTGGCGCTCACCGAGCCCGGCGCCGGCTCC
>JBGSTO010000242.1:0-8967 GCA_041736465.1 Anaerolineales bacterium
CCGATCTTATAGTTGAGCAGGGTGGCGTTGGCGACCGTGGTGCGCTCCACCGCCGATGACCACAAGCCGTGATCCATGCCGGAGAACAGCCCTGCCAGCAGGGGCCAGCCCAGCATGGCAGCTAACCCGGCGGGCTTCGAATTCACAAAAACGCGCACCTGCCCGGCGGCGCTCTTCCAGAACGGCAGCGGCAGCGCCAGCAGCAGGGCGGTGATGGACATGCGGTACAGCGAGGTGACCAACCCGGGGGCATTCGCCCAGCGCACGAACAGCGGCGACAGGGTCAGCGCGGCCACGCCGCCGATCAATGCCAGCACCGCCAGGCCGCGCTCGGAGAGGACTGGGCGGGAACTTTCGATGGGATGTTTGCTCATTGATGGGGGGGAGATCGTCAAAAATATAGGACGGCGCCACGTGCTGCCCCGTCCAGGTGAAATTATACCATGCAGCCGGATGTGCTATCAGATTTTTATTGCTTACCACCAGATAATCCTGTACAATATCAAAGAACCTTCTCATTGGATTGATCGAATCAACTCTTAGCAGGGTCTATCCTGAAGAAGGCCCACACGAGGGCAGCACATGGCGCAGGCTGGACCTTCTGTAGTTGAAGGGGGAGATGGTGCTGTCCCATCAGTCGTGGGGCAGAGTGAGCTGTTACTCAGCACAAAACTGTTCGTTCCGGCTCCCCGCCCCAACCGTGTGAGCCGCCCTCGCCTGGCGGCGCAGCTGAACGCCTGCCTGGATAAAGCCCTGGTACTGATTTCAGCGCCAGCGGGATATGGTAAAACTACCCTGGTCAGCAGCTGGCTGGCAGAATGCAAGCTGCCTTCTTCCTGGCTTTCGCTGGATGAAGGCGATAATGACCCCATTCGCTTTCTTCAAAATTTCCTCGCAGCCCTGCAAAAAATCATCCCTGCTGTTCAACCAGACTTGATCAATCTGCTGCAGAAGAGCCTGCCGGCGCAAGACGACCTGCTGCTGAGCATTTTGATCAATGAGATTGCCGCGCATCATGCGCCGTTCGTTCTCATCCTGGACGACTTTCATTTCATCCAGGACAAACACGTCCTGCAAGCGATCACTTTCTTGATCGATCACGCACCACCGCAGTTTCACCTGCTGCTGATTACGCGCATCGACCCGCCGCTGCCCTTGTTCCGCTTGCGTGCCCGGGATCAGATGCTGGAAATTCGGGCTGAAAAACTGCGGTTTACGTTGGAGGAGACAACCGCCTTTCTAAATGAGGTGATGGGGTTGAAGCTGTCTGAAGCTGATATCGTGGCGATGCTGTCACGAACGGAGGGGTGGATCGCTGGATTGCAGCTGGCAGCGCTGTCCATGCAAGCCTGCAAAGACATCCCCGGCTTTGTCTCGGCATTCACCGGCAGCCACCACCACATTATGGATTATCTGGTGGGGGAAGTGCTCATGCTCCAGCCAGAAAAGGTGCGCAATTTTTTGCTGGAGACCTCCATACTTTCAAGTATGTGCGGCTCGTTGTGTGATGCGGTCGTAGAACCAGGAGAATCTGGCGCCGAAGACGGTCAGGCGATGCTGGAGGCTCTGGAAGCAATGAACCTGTTCGTCATCCCGCTGGATGACAGGCGGCAGTGGTACCGCTATCACCGTCTTTTTGCCGACGTCGTCAACCTGCGCCTTAAGCACCTGTACCCCCAGCAGCTGCCCGAGCTGCACCGCCGTGCATCAACCTGGTATGAGCAGAATGGCATCATCTCCGAAGCCACCCAGCATGCCATCCTGGCGGGAAATCAGGCGCGAGCTGCCCAACTGGTAGAGCAGAATGGCTGCTCACTCCTCATGCGCGGCGAGGGCTTTACACTGCTGAGCTGGGTCGAATCCGTCGCGCCTTATACCCACACCCATCCCTGGCTGTCCATTTTAAAAGCCTGGGGGCTGGCGCTTACCGGGCATGTCGATCAGGTGGAGCCCGCGCTTCGGGCGGCTGAAGGACTATTTTCTCCGCTTGATACCACCTTCGAAGCCAAAATCATGCTGGGGAGTATTGCTGCAGTGCGAGCTTTTATGGCAAACCTGCGCGGTGAAGCGCGGCGTGCCGCAGACTATGCGCAAATGGCATTGGAAATATTACCTGCCAGCAATGATTTTTCTTGCAGCGTGCGCAGTGTGGCGACTTCGATCCGCGGGGATGCCAGTTGGATCGATGGCAATCTGGAGGATGCCAGGTATGCCTATCTGGAAGCAGTTCAGATCAGC
This sequence comes from Anaerolineales bacterium, assembly GCA_041736465.1. GTDB lineage: Bacteria > Chloroflexota > Anaerolineae > Anaerolineales > UBA4823 > JAJUJL01. Next base: position 2,239 of record JBGSTO010000242.1, read on the forward strand.
CAGGCAGCCGGCAGTAAGTACATGACCATGATCGCAAACTCCAACCTGGCCGAAGTATTAATCGAACAGGGCGAACTTCACCAGGCTGCCAAAATATTCACCGAGGCCTTGCGAGACGCCCACCGGGAGGATGGGCAAGAGCTTCCCTTCGCAGACCGCTTCTATGCTGGACTGGGAAGCATATTTTACGAGTGGAATCAGCTGGAAGCCGCAGACCAATCCGCCCAACGCTGCATCGGGCTTTGCCAGCAGTGGGGAAATGTAAACTTGCTGGCCAAGTGCTACGGGTTGCTGGCACGGCTGGAGCAGGCGAGATCCAATTTCGATAAGGCTAAAGAGATGATGTACGCGGCGGAGCTAATGCTCACCGAGCAGCAGCTCTCCCCCTGGCGATCAAATCTGGTGAAACTGGACTTAGCCCAGTGGTGGATCAAGCAGGGAAGCCCGGAGCGAGCTTCTCACCTGGTTCAGGTTCTTGGCCTTAAGATTGACGAGGAAATCCCCTACGGCCGCGAGCCTGAATACCTTCTTTTGCTCCGGCTGCTGCTGGCTGCCGGAGAATACGATGCCGCCCGGCCTTTAGCGGAGCGCTTGTTCCACATGGCAGAAGCCGCAGGCCGAAAGGGACGGTTAATCGAGATACTGGTTCTCCAGGCGCTCATCTTTCAGGGGAAAAAGGACCTCGACCAGGCTCTTGCAGCCTTGGGAGAGGCGCTCTCGCTTGCCCAACCGCAAGGGTATGCCCGTGTTTTCCTGGACGAGGGCGAACCCATTGTAAAACTGCTTTACCAGGCAAAGCTGCAGCGGATCGGCAGCGGGTATCCGGCAGTGCTGCTCTCGGGATTATACAGCGCTCCGGATGCACGCTCACCCAATACCCAGCTCCTGACCGAGCCGCTGACGTTGCGCGAGCTAGAAATATTGAAGCTTATCGAGGCCGGTTATTCCAACCAGGATATGGCTGCCAGATTGGTCATCTCTAACCTCACGGTAAAACGCCATATCAGCAATGTCTATGCCAAATTGGGAGCGAAAAGCCGGACACAAGCAATTTCCCTGGGAAGAGAGCTAAGATTGTTGGGGTAATAATCAATCAAAACGGTTGGCTTGAATAACCTGCAGCGGATGAATTGTCCCCGCAGGTTATTTTTTTAAGCGCGAGCCTCCCAAAAAATACGACCCCTGGTACAACCCCATATGCACCCTTCAGGCGATGAATTTATCCGAGAAAACCATTAAATTAAACATCAGTACAAGACATGGTTTTTTGGTTGTTCTGGGCGGATTTCCAGCTCAGGAAGATACAAAGCCGGTGGAACACTGGCTGAGAGGAACGAGTGGATGAAAGACGACCGTGAGAATTCCGCAAGTGCAGATACCAATCAATTCCAATCTGGCGGCGGATTTTTCGAGATTCATGTCAAAGGGCAGCTTGACAGCAGTTGGTCGGAATGGCTCGAAGGCCTGGCATTGAAACTGCTTGACAACGATGAAATGATCCTTTCCGGAACCATCGTCGATCAGGCCGCACTCATGGGCATCTTGAATAAACTCAGTCGCTTGAACCTGACACTGCTATCTGTGAACAAAGTCAACAACATCAAAATGGGATAAGACACATAGAAAGATCGAAAAGGAGACCATATGAACGCCATAAAAACAGCAAATCGCAATTTCGAGGCGATAGCCTGGGGGGCCTTACTGATCTGGTGGGGCATCACAGAGCTGATCGCCTCCCTGCCGGAAGGTACAGGAGCAATTGGCATCGGCCTGATCTTGATCGGAGTAAATATCGCTCGATCGATCAACGGGATTCCCGTCAGCCGGTTTTCGGTTACCCTGGGCATTCTGGCTCTCGTCTGGGGCGGATTGGAAATGCTTGGTGTTCTCCTGAGCCTTCCATTCGAGCTGCCTGTCTTCGCAATCATACTGATCGTGCTGGGGCTGCTCGTGCTCGCACCAGAGCTGTCAGGAGGGCGAAATTCTTAATGGAAAGTCTAAATCGTCTCCAAATTTCAGGAATAGCTCGGATTTCGGCTTACAGGGGACGGGGTCTTGCCAACTTATTGAGGATGGGTCACTGCGCTCCAGCAGTGATGCAAACGATCCTGGATATTTCATCAACCAGCCAGCAATGGTTGGTCAGGCTCAGCGGCGGCCTGCCAGGAGGCATCGGCAATACCGGCAATGAATGCGGTGGGGTGACCTCGCCTCTGGTGCTGCTGGGCATTCGCTGCGGGCTGCGCCAGGTCGAAGGCGGCCTCCCGGTGATTATCGATAGAGGCCATGCGCTTTGCGGTAATTTTCTTGCCTGCCACAAGACTCTGCAATGCCGGGAGATCCGCGGCAAAGATCGTTTTCCGAGGCATTGCCTTGGGCCGGTCATGCGCTCGCCAGAGCTTTATCTGGCTGCGCTCAACGACAGCCACCAGCATAGCATTCCGCCAGATCGAAGGGCAGCCTATTCCAGGCTCTACCTGCACATGATGGAAAATGAGTTTCACTGCGCTCAGGATGTGCTGCTACACCTGGGTTACTCCCCCTCCAAAGACCAGGAGCTCTTCGATGCTGTGGCGGCCTTTTTGGGAGGAACGGTCTTCATGGGCAAGACCTGCAGCGCCTTCACCGCGGGGGTGATGGCGGCCGGCCTTGGAGCAGGTGAAATCGAGAACAGTTACCTGCGAGTGATGCGGCTGTTGGCCATCATGACAGCAGGTGGAAACGCCTTTGATGAACGCCTCAACAAATTCAACGGAAGTATGAACCGCGGCTACCGGTTGTCGAGATGGTTCGAGAAAGAGTTCGGCAGCACCCAGTGCCAGGCGATTACGCACTGCGATTTTTCCGAAGCGGCGGGTGTCACCGATTACATCGTTGACGATCAGATCACAAAGTGCAAGGCGATCGCAGTCAAGGTCGCCGAGAAGGTCCAAACAATTCTTGCATTGGTTAAAAGGAGTGATTCATGAACAGAATAATAGCAGGCGCAGACATTGGCAAGAAAAACATTATCTTTGGTGTGGCGCTCTTTCTGATACTGGGCGTCGTGGCAGGCATCCCCCTGACCGTGGATTTCCTGGGGGGCTCGGTGCTGTCAGCCGCCCAGTACCATGCCTGGAAGGTGATCCATGGGTATGGCGTCTTTCTGGCATTCGTCAATTTCTACTTCGGATACTGCATCGACCGGCCGAATATGACCCGATGGCAAAAGGAAATCTCAAGCTGGTCCTTTGTAGTCGCAGGTCTGTTTGGAGGCATCGGCCGGTCTGCACTGCTGCTCTTCTCGGTCCAGGCTGCCATCGGCGGCTACACTGCATCTCTGATCGAGACGCTCGGATTCGTCCTTGGAACGGCCATCTTCGTACGCGGTCAGATCAAGGAAAGCTCTGCAAACCGGTTCGAGCAGTCCGCTCAGGCGGTTTCCAACCCGCTTTCGTAACGAGCGGGCTTACATAACCGGATCGAGCCTGTCAGCACGCACCCGCGTGCTGACAGGCTCGCCGTAGGCTTTGAAATCCTTGTTGACCATGGCGCGATGGTTTGGGTCTGGCTGGCAACTGCCCGGCGCAGCAGGAAATTCCATTCAGCGACCTGCAGGAACTGAGGTAAACTATTATCGATGTCGACTGCAGATGAATTCTATGCGCTTCTGTCCGGCCTGTTCCAGCAAACGGCTCAGCACCCGGACTCACCACCCAGCATTCCACTCGATGGCTGGCCTGCCGGTTCCGCGGAAAGACGCCTGCTGGAAGATCTTCAGGCGGCATTGGCCGCGCTCCAAAATCGCCCACCTCAGACGGCAGAAAACGAGCAGCATTATCAGCGCATTTTCGAGGCAGCCAGCGACGGGTTGATCCTCAACGATCTGGAGACCGGACTGGTGGTGGAGGCCAACCCCGCAGCCTGTACGCTGTACGCCTATGCGCACGGTGAATTCACCGGTCTGCACCCAAGGCAGTATATTCACCCCGATGCGCTTCACCAGTACGCCAAATACGTGCAGTGGGTGCAGTCCGAGGGGACTTATGTCGCCCAGCAGGTTCACATGCGCCGGGACGGCTACCAGTTCAATGTCGAGCTGAGCGGGACAATCTATACGCATCAGGGTCGCCCGGTGATCCTGAGCGTCGTTCGGGATATCAGCCAGCGGGTGCATGCCGAGGGGCTGCTCCAGCAGCGGGTGGAGGCGCGCACGCGCGAACAGTCCGCCTTGTTGAACATCTCCCAAACACTGGCCTCGGCTCTCGAGCTGCAGCCGGGTCTGATCCTCGACCAGCTACGGGTGATCATCGATTATTCCCATGCCGGGCTGTTTAAGCTGGAGGACAAGACCCTGGAAGCCCTGGCTGTGCGCGGATCGCAGCAGTTGGAACAGGCCATGCCCTTCCACATTCGCCTGCAAGGCGCTGAAACCCTGGCCGCGCTGTTCAATGGACAGCGGTCTACCCGCATCGCCGACGTGCAAAGCGCAGACCCGCCGGCGCGCTTTCTGCGCTCCCTGCTGGATGACCAGGCCAGCATTCTGCTGGAGGGGGTCAGGTCGTGGATGTGGGTGCCCCTGGCGATCAAGGGCCGCATCATCGGCGCCCTGGGCGTTGCACATGCCGAGCGAAACTACTTCACCGCCCACCATGCCGACCTGGCCCTGACCATGGCGAACCAGGCCGCGATTACCATGGTGAATGCCGAGCTGTACGAACAGGCACGTACGCTCGCCGCGCTGGAGGAAAGGCAGCGGCTGGCGCGCAACCTGCACGATGCGGTCAACCAGTCTCTCTTCTCCGCCGGGCTGATCGCCGAAGTGCTGCCGCGCCTGTGGGAGCGAAACCCGCAGGAGGGACTCCGCTCGCTGGAGGATCTGCGCCGCTTGACCCGCGGCGCTCAGGCGGATATGCGCCTGCTGCTGGCTGAGCTGCGACCTTCGACCCTGACGGATGCGGAGCTATCCGACCTGCTGCGCTTGTTGGGGAATGCGCTGGCAGGCCGCACGAATATTCCATTCAGCGTGACCGTGGTGGGGAAAGGGAAACTGCCCGCCGATGTGCAGGTGGCGCTGTACCGCCTGTGCCAGGAGAGTCTGAGTAATATTGCCAAACATGCCGGCGCCAGCCAGGTGGGCATCCAGCTTCAATATGAGGCCGGTGCGGTTGAGCTGCGCATTCGCGATGACGGCCGCGGTTTTGATCCCGATCAGACGCCGCCCGGTCATTATGGGTTGAGCATGATGCGCGAGCGCGCGGCAGCCATCGGCGCGGCCCTGTCCATCACCAGCCGTCCGGGACACGGCACCGAAATTGTCATTTGCTGGGACGGTAACCCGGCGTAGAAGAGTGGTCCATCATGAGCCTTTCTCAACCCATTCGAGTGATGCTGGTCGATGACCATACGATGGTGCGCCGGGGATTGGCGACCTTCTTGATGGTCTTCGACGATTTGGAGCTGGCAGGGGAAGCCGAGAGCGGCGAGGCTGCCATCCAGCTCTGCGACCAGGTGCTGCCCGACGTCATCTTGATGGACCTGATGATGCCGGAGATGGATGGCGCTGCCGCCACGCGCCTCATCCGGCAGCGCCACCCTGAGGTGCAGGTCGTGGCGCTGACCAGCTTCATCGAGCCGCAGGTGGTTCAAAATGCGCTGCAGGCCGGAATGATCGGCTACTTGCTCAAGGATGTGTCGGCAGACGAACTGGCTCGGGCCATTCGCGCGGCGCACGCAGGGCGCGCCTCGCTGTCTGCACAGGCTGCCCAGGTGCTTGTCAACGCGGCCAACCAACCGCCCGCGCCGGGCCAGGATCTGACGGAGCGCGAGCGGGCGGTGCTAGCTTTGATGATGGAGGGATTGAACAATACCCAGATCGCCGGCAGGCTGGTGGTCAGCCCTTCCACCATCAAAACCCACGTCAGCCATATCCTCTCCAAGCTGGGCGTCGCCAGCCGCACCGAAGCCGTGGCGCTGGCGATGCGCCACCGGCTGATCGAGTGAGCGGCGGCGCCTGCCACGCTCACCCCTGCTGATCTCCCCCAAGTGGGGGAGACAAACACACCCCCTTGGACGGATGCGTCCGGGGGGTGTTTGTTTTAGAATGATGGCATGAAACGTGTCTATTTGGCCGACTCACAATTTGATGAGCGCCTGGCCTTCCGCCTGCTGCTGCAAGATCTCAACATGCTGGTCGTTGGCGAGGCCGCCGACTGGCAAACTGCGCTGGCCCAGGCTCCCGCCACCAATCCCGACATGCTGATGGTAGATTGGGGGCTGGTCGCTGCCGGATCAGGCGCTGACCTGGCAGACCTGCGCGCGGCCTGCCCGGCTGCCGTTGTGATCGTACTTGTCAGCCATCTGAACGCGCGTGAGCAGGCTGCCATGTCTGCCGGAGCAGATGCCTTTATCAGTAAGGGGGAGACTTCCGACCGGGTGGCTGAACGCCTGCGCATCGCAGTAGCAAGTATTTCTCCCGGATGACGCCGCCGCCTCATCCGGACTGAGTTCTCTCTCGAGGAGGAGAGCCTCTGGGGGGATAAAGGTTTCTAAATCCGGCGCAGTGCGCTGTCCCGAGCGCCGGCGTAATCTGGGGCAGCATACCCAAAGATTTGAAAGGATCACTATATGAACGATAGACAATTTGAGAATCAGGTGAATCAGGACGTTGCCCAGACGAAAAAGGATTTTACGGCGTTGGGTGAGGATAGCGCCGCCGGACTGGCAAAGATTAAAAAGGATCTTACCGCG
>JBGSTO010000270.1:0-2386 GCA_041736465.1 Anaerolineales bacterium
GATGATCGCCCTCACCGCAGGCCGCTCCGGGCTGCGCGAGCTGTGGCAGCGACTGCTGCGCTGGCGGACCGGCTGGATCTGGTATGCCGTTGGGCTGCTGCCGGTGCTGCTGTTTGCGTTGTCAGCAGCGGCGGCTGGCGGATTAACCCCGGCAGACTTCTCGCTGCGCGCCATCGGCGCGGCGTTGTTCAGCCTGCACGCCGGCTTCTTCGTTTCGCTCTTCCTGCGCGGCGCGCTGGGCGAAGAGCTGGGGCTGCGCGGCTTTGCCCTGCCGTGGCTGCAGAAGCGCATGAGCCCGTTCCACGCCAGCCTGATCATCGGCGTCTTCTGGGGCGCCTGGCACCTGCCGGTGCTGATTGGGCGGGATATTCTGTCGATCATCGCCTTCAGCCTGCTGGCGATCGGTCTGAGCATGCTGTTCACCTGGCTGTTCAACGGCAGCGGCGGCTCGCTCATCCCGGTGCTGCTGTTCCATGCCGCCCAGAACTGGGAAGAAGGCTTCGAGACGGTTTTCCCCTCCCTGGCAGGCACAGATTGGGAGCTGCTTTCTACGCTGGCGCTGCTGCTGATTGGGCTGGCAGCGGGGGTGCTGGTCTGGCGCAGGAGAGAAGATTGATTTCAGCCGTATCTGGCGGTTCATCCGCAGCGAGTGATGTTACACTAGGTGCAGCGCAGGCTGCACCTGCAGGAGGCAAGAACCATTGATGATCATGAAACAGCAGCGGGATGCCTGGGAAAAGTGGGAGTGGCTGTGGACGGCGATCTTTTACCTGACCGTACTCGGCTCCACCATTTTCATGCTGCTCGACAGCAGCCGGACGGCTTCGGCCTGGGTCGCTGGGCTGCTGACCGCCTTCCTGCTGCTGTGGCACTGGAGCGGCTTCAGGCTGGCTTACCAGGATGCGGCAGCATGGGAGCAGCGCGCCATCGCCCGCTTCATTCTCATCATTGGCGACGCCATCCTGTGGTTCGTGCTGGTCAACATCTCGCCCGCCTACTACCTCACCCTGTTCGGCCTGTTCGGGCAGGTCTTCCGCCACCTGCCGATCCGCTACGCGGCAGTCGCCGCCATACTGCTGACAGCCGCCACCGTGATCGAGCAATTGACCGACAGCAGCGATGCCCTCACCCTGGCTAACCCGACCCTGTGGCTGTTCTTCTTCATGGGGCTGGCGGCGATCACGCTCGGCATCTGGGTATCGGCGATCATCGAACAGAGCACCCGGCGCCGCGATTTGATCGAGCAGTTGGAAGCAACCCGGGCCGAGCTGGCGGCAGCCGAGCGGCGTGAAGGCGTGCTGGAAGAACGGCAGCGGCTGGCGCGGGAGATCCACGACACGCTGGCGCAGGGCTTCACCAGCATCGTCATGCACCTGGAAGCAGCCGAGCAGGCCCTACCCGGCGATCCGGACACACTGCACAAACACCTGGACAAGGCCCGCTCGACCGCCCGCGCCAGCCTCGACCAGGCGCGGCGTGTGGTGCAGGACCTACGGCCTGAGCTGCTGGAGCAGCAGTCCCTGCCCGAGGCAATCCAGCGCACGGCTCAACGGTGGAAGGATGAGAGCGGCATTCCGGTCACCACAACCATTACTGGCAGCCCGCTGCCGCTGCACCCAAATATTGAGGTGACCCTGCTGCGCGCCGCTCAGGAAGCGCTCCACAACGCCCGCAAGTATTCGCGCGCCACGGCGGTGCAGTTGACGCTCTCTTATATGAACGATGTAGTCATCCTGGACGTGGAGGACAACGGCGTGGGGTTGGATGGCGCCGAACCCTCGCCGCTTTCCGGTGGCTACGGCTTGCAAGCTATGCGCGAGCGCGCCGGTCAGTGGGGCGGCTCCGTGACCGTCGAGAGCGAACCCGGAGAAGGCACGACGGTGTCGGTGATCATCCCGCTTTCCGGTTGAGCATGCCAGATGGCTAAACACAAGCGATTCGCAGAACCAATCAACATCGGAGATAAGATATGACCACCTCGATTCGCATCCTGATTACCGACGACCATCCGGTGGTACGTGAAGGGCTGGCGGGCATGTTAGCCGGGCAGCCCGATTTCGAGGTGGTGGGTCTGGCAGCGGACGGCGAAGCGGCAGTCACGCTGTACGGCGCCCTGACCCCTGACGTGACGCTGATGGATTTGCAGATGCCCGGGCTGGACGGCGTGGGCGCCATCGAAGCCATCAAGGCGCAGCGCCCTTCGGCTCACATCCTGGTGCTCACTACCTACGATTCGGACGCCGACATCCTGCGCGCCATCGAAGCCGGAGCCACCGGCTACCTGCTCAAAGACGCCCCGCGCGAGGAGCTGTTCCGGGCGATCCGCGCCACCGCCGCCGGGGAATCGGTGCTGGCGCCAGCCGTCGCCGCCCGCCTGATGACGCGC
>JBGSTO010000278.1:0-3621 GCA_041736465.1 Anaerolineales bacterium
TCCCACCGTAACCAAAAGCACCAAAATGACCGGGATCATCAGCAGGGCGTAGCCCAATCCGATACCGAACAAAATCAGGGCCATGATCAGCACGTCCCCAGGACGGCCGCGCGCCAGCTCCACGCCCCGGCGCAGCGAAGCCATCACGTCCAGATCCTCCAGCACGCAGGCGCGCCGCACCAGGTTCATCACCTGAGCCAGCAGGATGGCTGCGACGATCAGGATAAACACGAACAGGATGCCCAGGCTAATCGCAGCCGCACCGCCAGCGACGCGCAAAGCCACCACATCGGTTGCAAAGCCGAGCAGCGGCGCAGCCGCCAGCAGCATGAAGGTGATCACTACCAGCATGAATGCCAGCCCAACCAGCAGATCGATCAGAAACAGCCGGAATGCCGTGCGCGACCAGCCCAGGCGCAGACCCTGGCGGATGGTGAGTTTAGTGCCATCTTCTTCATAAGTATTGACCATGCGCACGATGGCGTTCTCAGCCACGTAGCGTGCAATGACCGCGGCAATGGCAAATAGTATGAAGAAGCAAATCAGCACGATAGCCAGGGTGAGCATCGACTCCCATCGCGGAGCATCGAAGTAAAAATCGGGAAAGTGAAAGCCGCGAAAATCGAAATCCGGCATGTGCTGAAAATCGCTGGCGTCGAACTGGACCCGTGGATTGTCTCCGTTTGGGGGGCCGCCCATGCGAGTGGTCAGTGCCAACAAGAAGCCAAACAGCCACAATGCGCGGTATTGCCGGGTGATTTCGAATGCCCGTTTGAGTATTTTGGTGTAATCCATGCTATTCCTCCAGTTCATTTATTTCTGCGCCGCACCGGCGCGTACGCTGATCCATTTTTGCTGCTGAAACATCCACCACGAGGCCAACCAGCTTGCCAGCAGCAGCACGAGAACAGCCGACGACCATAATCCCAAGAACTCATTGGACAGCCAGCTGGCGCCCAGGCCCAGGGGTGTGAACGTCTGTAGCAGCGCACCCATCAACTGCAGCCAGTATAACAACAGCACCTGCGGACCTCCAGGAGCAGCCGCCGGCCCCAGGCTTTCCAGCGACAGCCAGCCTGCCAGGTCGGCGAACAAGAACGCGCTGACCATCCAGGCGATCATGCGCTGGAACACCCAGCCGAGCAGCAGCACAAGCGGCGTAGCCTGCCACCCTACCCACAGCGCTCGCCGCCATGGAGAGGCGGGGCGTACTTCCGGCAGGCGCTCCAGCACCGCAGACAGGAACTGCTCCCGGCTGAGATCAGGCTCAGGAACAGCGCTCTCCTGCAGCAGGCCCGAGAGGCTGCGCAGCGACTGCAGCTCGCTGCGGCACTGTGCACAGGCTTCCAGATGGGCTTCTACCTGCGCGCGTTCGGTTTTGGATAATTCCCCATCGCCATAGGCAGACAGCCACTTGTGGATGTGTTCAGCCGTCATCTGACTAAATCCTTTCGATATAGGCTGCCAGCGATTTGCGCAGCGCACTGCGGGCATAATTCAGGCGTGACATCACGGTTCCCATCGGTATTCCCAGCGCGTCGCTGATATCCTGATAAGATAGCTGCTGGTACTCTCGCAGCACCAGCACCACTCGGGCAGCCACTGGCAGCGCCATCACCGCTTGCTGCACCATCTGGGTTCGTTCCTTGTTCTCCAGATGGCTCTCTGGGCCGCTTTCCCGCGCCGCAACCGGCAAATCACTCAAGCTGACGCTGTGCGGCTGTTTGCGCAGCGCATCCAGCGCGGCGTTGATGGCAATGCGAAAAACCCAGTTGCGAAAAGGGCGCTCCGGGTTGTAACGATCCAGGCGCTGCCACGCCCGAATGAACGCTTCCTGGGCAGCCTCTTCTGCCAGGTGGATGTCCCCGCACATACGGTACACCACACCGATCACCTGCTGGTGGCAGCGAGACACCAGCTCACCATAAGCATCCTGGTCACCGCCAAGCGCTGCGGCGATCAATTTTTGTTCGCTGGCTTGAGCGACGCCGGTCATGCCAAGCTGGTCCTTTCTCATCTATTGTACGTAAAAATTGCAGAAAATATTCGGAAAAGAAAAACTGGCGCTGCGAACGCCAGTTTTTCTTTATATGACTCAATTTGCTGCCTGTTGGTGACCAAAGCTCTGTCACCCTGAAGGAGCTGGCGAAGCTGCGCTTCGCACAGCGACTGAAGGGTCTCCCCGCCAGAACTACCGGCTGAGCATGGGCAGGTACAGCTCGCGCACCCCCTGCCGCTCAGCCAAGAGCGCCCACAAGGAGGCGTGCTGCGGCGAAGCGCTGACCACATTGGCGGCAGTATCGACTGCACTGCTCGGCTCGCGCACCCAGCGCACGCCATCCCAATAATACAATCCTAGCGTATTCTCGTCGATGCCGGGGAAATCTGCCGGGTCATACTGCCATTCCACCTGGTATAGATTTGGTTTTTTATCACAGCAAGCGAATCGTGATAAAAATCATGATCGAAAGGGAAAAAGGTCACGCCACAGCGCCGGTTTGTTGCCTGTTGACCTGTCGAATGATTTTAGCTATAGTAATTATGGAAAGGCCAAAACCAGTCAGCAGAACAATTGTCCGAAGGGAGGGTTTTGTGATGGTTGAGCATACTTCCAGGTTTAACAGGCTTCTGATGATCCTGCTGGTCGCGCTGTATTTGATCTCCGTGGCTGCATTCAACTACGCCAACTGGAGAGCCGATGCCGGGCAAGAGCTGTGGATCGTTGCAATAAATACACTAATCCTCTCGATCCCACTGGTGCTTTTTTATGGGTCAGCCTACGTACTGATCAGCGCCTGGCGCGAGCACCACCTGACGGGAAAGATCAGCTCCCGCCTGGCAAAAGTCATCCACTGGGCTCCACGCGTCGCAGCCATTCTGATTATCTTCTTTGTGACCCTATTCTCCCTGGATGTGTTCGAGATGGAGGCTTCTCCCCTCGAGCTGCTGGGGGCGTTCATCATGCACAGCTTACCCTCGATCTTCTTGGTTTTGATGCTGGTGTTCGCCTGGCGGCGGCCTGTAGTCGGGTTTATCGCCTTTCTAATTGCCGGGCTGTTCTTCATGCGCTTTGTCATCCTGGGGCGCGATCTGGGCAACTTCCTGCTCTTCGCTGGCCCGCTGCTGCTGATCTCTGCCATGTTCTATATCGACTGGCGCTGGCTGAAATCCCACCCACCAGCATCGCTCAACCCTGCCGCCTAGCTGCCGCTCAGTCTGCCGAAGACATGCCCATACCCAATCCCATCCCGCTGCTTACCACACTGAAACGACTGGCGGGAGTGTCGCTGATCCTCGCCCTGGTTTGGCTCTTACTTGAAATCATCGTGCGCATTTACCTGGAAGCGCCCCTCACCACCGATTTCTACAGCTCCATCTCCCGCTCCCAGGTGGCAGAATACCAGCAAGCGTATGGCGTGCAGACCGCCTCCGGTCCGGGCTGGGTGCACCTGGGCTGGGCTGCCCACCCAGAAGAAGAAAACTACATTATCGAGACGCATACCAATGGAGTCTGGTCGGCGATCGGTGAAACCCGCTTCGGTTCTTTCCTGGCATCCGGCGCGGGCGGAAGATTCCGGGTATGGGTCGATCCGCGCGGCGGCGCTGAACCACGGCTGTTGG
>JBGSTO010000378.1:0-23646 GCA_041736465.1 Anaerolineales bacterium
CCCGGCGCCCAGGCAACCTGCCCGGCGCTCAGCAGCAGGGGCCAGGTCGCACGGGCGCGGCGCGGCAGCCGCTGGTTAATCATCAAATCTGAGATCTTGACGCTGCCTTCAGGCATGCCCAGGGGTATGAGGCGATCGCCCGGCTTGTGCCGGCGGACCGCGAGCGGCAGCTTCATGGCGGATTCATCCAGCCAGGCCTGGTACGGGTCGCGGTTGGCAGCAGCGGTCTCGAGCAGCCGGCTGCCCTCTACCCGGTGTGCGTCCAGGCGCCAGCCTCCGCCAAGCAGTACCGACCCCGGAACGTCCAGCGCCAGTTCTGCTCCGGCGGGCACCTCGGGCCAGCCCAGACCCGGCAGCTCGGCTTCCCAGGCTGCCACCCACACCAGGTCCTGTTCGCAGACGAGCCACAGACCTGAGGTCAGATCTATCCTGCCGGGTTTTGCCTGCACGATCCGGTCGCGGCCGCGCTCCACTGCGGCGAAATCCAGGTCCAGGCAGCCTGGGCGCAGCTCCGCCACTGCCTGCCGCAGCAAACGCCGCTGCAAGCCGGCCGGCTGGCGCCGGAACAGTTCCTGATCCACAGCGATAGCTCCCGGTTTACGCACCCTCAGCGCTGCCTGCCACACAGAGCCGGTCAAATCCTGCAAAACAGCTTGCTCGTCGCTGAGGATCTCCGCCATACGGAGCAAGGCTTTGCGAAACCCGGGGCGCAAGCCTTCCAGGTAGGGCAAAGTCTCCAACCTCAGGCGGTTGCGAAAAAATGCGGGATCCTGGTTGCTGGCATCCTGCACAGGCTGCAGATTTGCCGCCTGCAGATAGTCCTGGATTTCCTCTCGCCACGTACCCAGCAGCGGGCGAAGCAGGGCGATGGAATCACTCCAGGGGTTGGGCAGCAGGCGATAGGGCATGCCTGCCAGCCCGTCCATACCGCTGCCGCGCAGCAGATGCATCAATACGGTTTCGACCTGGTCATCAGCGGTATGCGCCACCATCACCGCCTGCGCCCCGATTTGCTTTGCAGCCGCGAATAAAAAGCGGTAGCGCAGCTCGCGGGCAGCCGCTTCCAGGGAGAGGGCATGCCGGTCGGCGTAGCTGTGCACGTCCTCTCGCTGGCTGAGGAACGGCAGCCGGCGCGCATCTGCCATGCCAGCCACGCTCAGAGCATCTAAAGCCGATTCGGGGCGCAGCTGGTGGTCAAAATGTGCAATATGGACTGCAAACCCGAGCCGCCAGCACACATCCATCAAAAACAGGCTGTCAGCGCCGCCAGATACACCCAACAATATTGTAGAGTGTGTTTGCAAGTGGCATTTTTGATGTAAAATTGTGTGCAGGTGATGTGTCAGCATTTCGCCTGTAATTATAGTGTATCGAGGGGTGTTCTCAGAGGCTGAGCGCCCGATTTGGATTCAGATCGTCAGGCTGCCAGGATCTGGCTGAACACTTGCCATGCACCAGTGATTATGCTAGACTGATCGAGTATCCCAGGGAAAGTCTGAGGAATAGCCATGCCCGAGAAAATCCTGCTTGTAGATGATGATCTAGACACGCTGCGTCTGGTTGGCTTGATGCTCCAGCGTCAGGGGTACGAAGTGCGTGCAGCCAACAGCGGGGTTCAGGCGCTTGCCATGATACAGAACGACCTCCCAGACTTGATCTTGCTGGATGTCATGATGCCTGAGATGGATGGCTACGAAGTTGCGCGCCGGCTGCGCACAGATGCACGCACCGCAGATATCCCGATTATCATGTTCACTGCCAAATCCCAGGTAGATGACAAGGTTGCCGGGTTCGAAGCCGGCGCAGACGATTACCTGACCAAACCTACCCAGCCGCGCGAATTGTTCGCCCACATGCGTGCGGTCTTATCACGCTCCACCAAGAACCGGCAGACCGCGCCGCCGCCAAGCACGCCGACCGAACGCGGCTTGATGGTTGCCTTGACCAGCGCCAAGGGCGGTCTGGGGACGTCCACACTGGCGACCAACTTAGCCATCGTTCTTCACGACATGTATCGCAAAGACGTCATCCTGTCTGATTTTCGCCCGGGGTTGGGTACCATTGGTCTGGAATTGGGTTACCTGAAAAGCGAGGGCATGGTGCGTTTGCTGCAGCGCAAGGCAGGCGAGATCACGCCGCGCGAGGTTGAATCCGAGATGCTCTCGCATAACTCTGGCGTGCGTATGCTGCTCTCCTCGCATAAAGCCGGGGATGCCCGACACGCGGTTCAGGTGGGCAATTTTGAGGCTATCGCCCGTATCCTGCCGACCATGGCGCGCTTCGTCGTCCTGGACTTGCCCCCTGCGATCGATCCCATCAGCGCCAAGGTCATGCCGTTGTGCGACCAGGTGATCCTGATTGTTGAACCATCTCCGCATACGATCACCCAGACGAAAAGCATGCTGGATGAGATGATCAATATGGGCATCGGTGAAGGCCGGATCGACCTGGTGCTGGTCAACCGCATTCGCTCAGGTGTGCAGCTCTCCTGGAGCCAGGTCCAGGAGCAAATCGGTAAAAATATCAGTGTCATCTTTACCCCCGCGCCCGAACTGGCATACCAGGCCTCGGTGCACAATATGCCGATTGCCATTCAGCAGCCCGAGAGTCTGACCGCACAGCAGTTTCGCAAGCTGGCAGAGAAGGTAGCTGTCCGGGTCGCCGCATAAGTGCAAGGCGACGATGGATCGTAAAATCCAGAATGATCTGGCCTGCGCCGCAGATATTATTCGCAACAGCCGCAGCGCGGTTGCACTGACCGGCGCCGGTATTTCCACGCCCTCGGGGATCCCAGACTTTCGTTCGACAGACAGCGGGCTGTGGGAAACCTATGATCCCTTCGAAGTCGCCTCCTTAAGCGCCTTTCGCTACCGTCCCGAGAAGTTTTATGAATGGATGCGCCCGCTGGCGCGCGGCATGCAGGAGGCGCTGCCGAATGCGGCGCACGTCGGTCTTGCCCAGCTTGAGAACGCAGGCTACTTGAAGGCGATCATCACACAGAACATCGACAATTTACACCAGAGGGCTGGGGCAAAGAATGTCCTGGAAGTCCACGGTTCCATGCAAACCCTAACCTGCGCGCAGTGCTTCCACCAGTATTCTGCCGAGGCATTCTACGGCCCATATCTGGAGCAAGGTGTCATCCCCCGCTGCCCGGATTGTATGGCTGTGCTAAAACCGGATGTGATCCTGTTTGGCGAGCAGCTTCCCGCGCGCACCTGGTTGAAAGCCCAGGATGCAGTCAACCGCTGCGATCTGCTGATCGTCGCAGGCTCTTCTTTGGAGGTGCTGCCGGTTGCCGGGCTGCCCATGCGCGCCCTGGATCACGGCGCGCACCTGATTATCATCAACCAGTCAACCACCTATATCGACCAGCGCGCCGATATCATATTCTTCCTGGACGTAGCAGAAGCCATCCCACAGTTGGCCCGGGCGGTGTTAGGTGAGTGAATCCGGTCAGCTTTCGATGCTGCAGCGCTACCAGAGACTGCTCGAAATTTCCCGCGATCTGGCTTCCACGCTGGACCTGAACAGCCTGTTGAAACGCATCGTGCAGGCGGCTGCCGACCTTTCGAACGCCGAGGCGGCTTCCATCTTGCTCTACGATCAATCTAATGAGAAGCTTTACTTCCAGGCTGCCTCCAACCTGGATGAACCCATGATGCGCGGTCTGGTGGTGCCGGTGGAGTCCAGCATTGCCGGGTGGATCGTGACGCGCCGCGAGGCTGTGATCATCCCGGATGTCAGCCAGGATCCACGCCACTTTGCGCGCATCGACAAATCCACCAATGTACAAACCCGTTCATTGATCGGCGTGCCGTTGATCACCAAGGATAAAGTTTTGGGGGCGCTGGAGGCGATCAACAAACGTGAGGGCAAATTCACCCAGGAAGACCTGGATTCGCTCATCGCACTGGGCGCCCAGGCGGCGGTTGCCATCGAAAATACTCGCCTCTTTCAGCAGTCCGACCTGATCTCAGAGATGGTTCACGAGCTGCGCACCCCTTTAGCATCGCTGAATGCCGCCATGTACCTGCTGCAGCACCCCGAAGTGGGGGAGGAACAGCGTGAGCGGGTGATGCGTACGATGAGCAATGAAATCAACCGCCTGGCGGATTTAGCCAGCTCTTTCCTGGATCTGGCAAAGCTCGAATCGGGGCGCATGCCGTTTCAATCGGAGCAGATCAACCTGCGGCAGCTCCTGGAAGAATGCACACTGCTGGTACGCGGTAAGCTGCAGGACAAGCAGCAGTCGCTTGAGGTAGCTCTGCCCGAAGATTTGCCCGCCATCGCCGGCGATGGCGACAAAATACGGCAGGTTGTGCTCAATTTGCTCAGCAATGCGCAGAAATACACCCCGGATGCGGGCGAAATCCGGCTGTCTGCCGGTTATGACCAGGATAGCGTTTGGTTCAGCGTGGCGGATAATGGTTCCGGCATTCCCGAGCAGTACCTGCCGCGTCTGTTCGAAAAGTTTTTCCGGGTTCCCGGCAGCGAGAAAAGCGCCCAGGGCACGGGCCTGGGGCTCTCGATTTGTAAACGCATCGTGGAAACCCATCGAGGCAGGATCGCTGTAGACAGCCGCGAGAATGTGGGAACGACCTTTACTGTATCCTTGCCGCGCTTTTCTCCCAGGCATTAAACAGCCAGTAGAATTTTCATCGCTCCCGGTTGGGCGGCAGCCTGCAAAGCAGCCAGGCCTTCGGTCAGCGGGTAAACAGCCTGCACCAGCGGGAGCGGGTCAACTACGCCTGCGACCAGTACGTGCAGGGCTTTTTCGAACGGGCCGCAGCGCGAGCCAACCAGAGATACCTCGTTTACCGCGAACCAGGACATATCTACCGTCACATCCCCGTGATAGGTGCTCTTCAACACGATGCTGCCGCGCGGCCTGACGGCTTGCTGCGCCAGCAGCAGGCCTTCTGGGCTGCCGGAGCATTCCACAACCAGGTCGTAGCTGCCAGGGGTGGATTCAAGTGCTGCGATGCATTCGATCCCGGCTTGTTCCAATAAGACCGAGCGGCGGCGGCGGCGCGACAAGACAGAAAGCTGGCAGCCGCTGGATACCAGCGTACGCGCCACGAGCTGACCCAGCCTGCCAGCCCCGATGACCAGGACGCGCTCCTGCGGGCCTACCGGGATCTGCTCCTGGATCTGCAGGGCTGCCGCCAGCGGCTCGGTGAATACTGCGGCTTCGTCTGGCACTCCGGGTGGAACCACATGCAGATTTTCGAGCGGCAGCGCCAGGAATTCTGCAAAGGCGCCATCCTGCCCGCGTATCCCAATCACCCGCCTGCTGCGGCAGTGCGTGCGCAGCCCGCGGCGGCAAAGGTCGCACTGCCCGCAAGCCAGGTTGATCTCACCCACTACCCGCTGACCAATCCACTGCGGTGCACCAGGCGCCTCTGCCACTACCCCCACAAACTCATGTCCCAGGATGCCTGAGAAAGGCGCATAGCCCTTGATCATCTCCAAATCGGTGGCGCAGATACCGGCTAAGCTCACCCGCACCCGTGCTTTGCCCTGCCCAATAGCCGGCAGCGGCAAATCCGAACGTATGCTCACCTGGCGATCTGACAACCAAATTGCTTGCATAGCCTGAGTCCGCGGGCGATTAGCGCCCCGTTAAACGATCCGCCAAATTAATGTATGCGTGCATGGCATCGTCTTTGGAAGTGCCTTTTTGGCGCTCCCAGGCATCATACTTGGCTCTGCCGGCGATGTCCGTGAAACCAGGGCGTTTGCCGCTGGCGTCACCGAGCGTGGCTTGTTTGTAGAGCGCATACAGCTTGAGCAGCGTCTCATTGTCCGGGCGGCGCGGCAGGCTCTGCACCGCGCGGGCAGCCGCTTCGAAGCGAGTTTTCAAATCAGACATGGCAGCCTCCATCCATGTGGCTCAGCGGTTGCGACCATACTGCTCGTGACTGGAAACCCAATCAGAAGACGAGATGGCAGCACCCAGGGAAAGCTCTCCCGCCAATGCCGCTGCAGCCACAATCTCAGCCAGGCGGTAGACCTTGCCGGGGCCGTATGCACCCAGGATCTCAAGGCATTCGCGCTGTGTAGCCAATGCGGTGCCGCCGCCGTAAGTGGCAACGATCAAAGATGGTATGGTGAGCGAAATGTACAGGTCTTTTTGTCCGGTCAGTTCCGCGTAGAATACGGCTGCAGAAGACTCCGACACATTGGCGACATCCTGACCGGTGGCGATAAAGATCGCCGTAATCGCATTGGCAGCCTGGGCGCCGTTGTTATTGGCGCCAGACAGGATCGAACCAACGTTTGCCACCTGATAATGGTAAGCCAGGCTTTCCGGCTCAACCCGCATCGAGTGGCTCAGGATATCTCGCTTGACCACCGCTTCGGCAGTGACGCGTTTACCGCGCGTGCGCATGATATTGATCTGGGAAGCCTTCTTGTCGGTCGCCAGATTCGATTCCAGATAGAAACGCTCAACCCCCGGATAATGATCCAGGATCCAGCTGCAGGCGGCAAACGTCGCTCGCCCAACCATATTCTGCCCGGCGGCATCCCCGGTGCTGAAATTGAAGCGCAGGAAAACAAATTTATTGGCCAGGTAAGGATCGATAAGCAGCAAACGCGCCACCCGCGATGTGGATTCGGCTTCCTCGCGGATCTTTTCCAGGTTCTCCTGCACCCAGAGCGAAAAATCCCGCCCCTGGCGTGCATCGGGGAAAACAAATACCGGAGCGCGCTGCATGGCATCGCCTACCACCGTCACCTTGACGCCGCCGCACTGGTTGAGCACTTTCATGCCGCGATTGTAGGAAGCAACCAGCGTGCCCTCTGTAGTTGCCAGCGGGATCAAGAATTCTCCCTGGGCATGCTCTCCAACGATTTTCAAAGGGCCGGCGAATCCGAGCGGCACCTGGGCGATGCCGGTAAAATTCTCGATATTCCCCTTGGTGCTGTGCGCGTCGAGTGAGTACTGGGTGATATGCTTGAAGTTCACGCCGGTGAATTTGCGCACGAAATCCTGGCGCTTCGAAATCATTTCCGGAGCATAATCATCGGTCTGCGATCGCGGAATGCGCACCAGGTGTTCATCGTCCTCGCTGATCGAATCTTCCACTTTCAAGCGCAGGCGCCCGAAAGGCCGGGTATCGAATTCTACCTCGATCAGGTATTTCCCCTTCGGCAAATGCTCGATATCGAGCAGCAGGTCAACCACCCGGCGCAGGGGAAAATCGAGCGGTTGGCTTTCGCTCACCTGGTCGGGCAGCACCCGTTGGCTGCCATCCAGCAAAAGAATTACCTGCTTCAAAGGGATTTCTCGTCCCGCAATGCGCACCGAGTCCAGACCGGTGAAAGTGGCATCGCTTAGCCGGTTCTTAATCGAGACTTTCACCCCCTCCGACATATTTTTCAGACTGCCAAAAGTATAGATTTGCCTGAGCAACAGGCTGGGGACCACTGCCATCGCCGCCATAGTATCCTCCTGGCTTCAACTTTCATCGAGCTGCATCCTCACCTTATTTTTGAAACAAACGCAGATGATTTAGCGCGCACCCCTCCTTCCAAACTGGCGTTCCAGTAAATCTACAGAGAGATGGATCATGGTCGGGCGTCCGTGGGGGCAGGTGCGCGGCGACTGGCAGCTTTCCAGATCGTGCAGCAGCGCCCGCTGCTCCTCGACCGAGAGCGTCTGCCCGGCTTTGACCGCCGCGCGTTTGCACACCCTGGCAATGATGCGCGCTTCCAGCTCGGCTTGTAGCGGTGTTTCGTCTTCCTCGAAATCTTCGACCAGTACGCGCAAGGCAGAGGCCGGGTCCATTCCCTGCAGCAGCGCCGGGAGCGCCCTCACCAGGTACGCTCCTGGGCCAAAAGGCTCGACTTGAAAGCCCAGGTGCTGCAGCAGGGGCAGCTGGTCTGCGATCAAGCGGGTGCCGGATGCCGGCAGTTCGACCAGCGCAGGCTGCAGCAGCGCCTGAGACGGTATCTTCTCGGGATTGCCGGCAGCATCCAGGTGCTGCGCAATCATTTTTTCGTACAGCACCCGCTCATGGGCGGCATGCTGGTCCACCAGGTAAAGGCCGTCGGGGCCTTCAGCCACCAGATAAGCTGCGGCAATCTGCCCTACCAGCCGCAGGATGGGAGCACCCAGGCCCGAAACCTGGCTTTGCCGCAGGGAGGTGGGCTGCACTGTCTCCGTCGGCATCTCTTCTGGGCGGGCTGGTGGTAAAAACGGGCGCTCGCCATCCACAGGGGTGCGCTCATCTCGCGGCGGACCCATCCAGGCAGGCATGGGGACGGTTGAATCGATCCCGCCCCAGCGCGCCTGCTGGATGCCGGCGCCCAGGTGATCAAACCCTGGGGCGGGCAGCGCCGCCATCAGCGCCTTCTTCAGGCCGCGGGTGACAAAACTGAAGATTTGTCTCGAATCGCGAAAGCGCACCTCTGCCTTGGTGGGATGCACATTCACATCCACTTCTTCTGGCGGCAAGCTCAAGAAAAGAATGGTCAGGGGGTAGCGCCCTACCATCAACAGCGTATGGTAAGCCTGCAGCACGGCCTGGGTAAGAGCCACATCTTGCACGGGACGCCCATTGACAAATAATGTGATCTCGCGCCGGTTGGAGCGCGTCAGCGAGGTGGGACTGGTGAAGCCGCGCAAGCTGAGTGCATCTTCCTGAGACCACACTTCCAGCATCTGGCGAGCGACGTCTGCACCGTACAATGCAGCCAGAATCTCTCGCTGGTTGTCGTTGCCGCTGGTTTGCAGCGCCGGTTTTTCATCCTGAAACAGGTGAATGCGCACCCGTGGATAAGCCAGCGCGTAGCGCGTCACCAGACTGTCGATCTGGCGCTTCTCGGTGCCATCGCTCTTAAGAAATTTCAAGCGCGCCGGCACGTTGTAGAACAGATCTTCCACCCGCACCACCGTTCCGACCGGCGCTCCAACCGCGCTCACCGCGGCGCTGTGCCCGCCTTCGATCCGCAGGCGCGCCGCGTTGGCAGCATTCTTGGGTCGGGATGTGATCGTGGTGCGGGATACAGAGGTGATCGATGCCAGCGCCTCCCCTCGGAAGCCCAGCGTCGTAATGTGAGACAAATCCTCCGCACTGCGCAGCTTGCTGGTTGCATGCCGGGCAGCAGCCAGCTCGATTTCATCCGGCGGGATACCTGCGCCGTCATCGGCGACTTCGACCAGGCGTTTACCGGCGCCTTCAACTTTAACCACGATAAAGCTGGCGCCTGCATCCAGAGCGTTCTCTAAAAGCTCCTTCACAACGGATGCCGGGCGCTCGACCACTTCGCCGGCGGCAATTTGTGAAGCAACCTCCTGGGGTAGTAGTTGTATTGCCATGCTCCCATTATACAGGGGAACAGGAATACACCAAAAATATTTTCCTGCCGGTTTGTGTGCGCACCTTCACGTATAATAGGGCCATGCTGCTGCGAACGCTTTTCTTCGATCTGGACGACACCCTGTATGACAGCTCCTGCGGTTTGTGGGAAGCGATCCGGCTACGCATGGGGCAGTACATGGTAGAGCGCCTGGGAATCCCCGCGGCTGAAGCCAACCAGCTGCGGCATGAATATTTCACTACCTACGGAACCACGCTGCGCGGTCTGCAGCATCACCACCAGGTGGATGTGGATGATTACCTGGCCTACGTCCACGATCTGCCCCTGCCGGAGTTCATCCAGCCAGACCCGGAAATGCGCCGCATGCTCAACTCGCTGTCGCAGCGAAAATTTATTTTTACCAATGCCGACCGGGATCATGCTCGGCGAGTATTGAATACACTGCAGCTTGAAGACTGTTTCGAGGCGGTCATTGACGTACGCGCCACGGGTTTCCACTGCAAACCCGACCCGCAGGCCTACCATCTGGCGATGCAGTTATGCGGAGAAACGCAGCCAGGCAGCTGCCTGCTGGTGGACGATTCAAAGCGCAACCTGGCGCCCGCCCGCCAGATGGGCTTTACCACCGTATTGGTAGGCAGTCTGCAGCCTGATCCCGCTGCCAGCATTTCAATCCTGCGCCTGACGCAGCTGCCCGAAGCGCTTCCCGAGCTGTGGAACGGCAGGCTGGTATAAACCTCCCCATCTCAATGTGACCATGAATAAACTAATCTCGCTAGATGAAGCCGCCGGTTGGGTAAATCCGGGAGATACGCTCGGCTTGGGCGGCATGACGCTCTACCGCCGTCCAATGGCTTTCGTGCATGCGCTGCTGCGCCGCAGCCGCCGGGAAGGGCAGCCGAGCCAGCTAACTTTATTGTCTTTCACCTGCGCCCTGGAGAGCGACCTGCTGGTGGGTGCAGGCATGATCTCCACGATCCGCTGCTGCTACTTCGGTCTGGAGATTTTCGGTCTGGCGCCAATGTTCACCTATTACGCCAACAACAATCTGGTTGAGATATTGGAGGAAACAGAGGCCAGCCTGGGGTTTGGGCTGCGCGCCAGGCTGGCAGACACCGGGTTTATGCCCGGTCGCGGCTGGATTGGCACCGATCTGCCCAGGCTGCGCCCAGACGTCAAGAAAATTGTCGATCCGTATAGCGGAGAAGAGCTGATGGCTTTTCCGGCAATCCATCCAGACCTGGCAGTCATCCATGCTCTGCGCGCCGACCTTGAAGGCAATGCGGAGTTTGGGCGCAACCAGGCAATGGACATTGAGCTTGCTCAGGCTGCCAGGCGTACGATCATCACCGCTGAAGAGATCGTTCCAGAGCTTGAACGCGCCGATATCGTTGCTCCGTTTGTGCATGCTGTTGTCTCGGCACCCAATGGAGCCGCCCCCAGTTCCTGCCATCCCTTGTACCCCTTGGATGGGAAAGCCATACTGGATTACGCCGAAAACGTCAGCGATCCCGAGTCCTTCGCGGCCTACCTGCACGATCTACCTGGCCTGGTTTAAGCGCTATTGCCTTAGCACCGGGTGGATTTTAGCTGTTTTTCCCTTGTTGTTTATCTTGCTCTAATGATCTTGTGGTAAATTTTTACTAGCATTACCATAAAAAGTATTCTAAGCATGCGGAGCGAATACGCTCGCCTGCAGGAGTTCGAAAATGAAATCAAGAGGCTGGTTCATTGTTATTAGTGCAGTCGTCGTGTTAGCCCTGGTGACTGGTTCTTGTTCCGCAGGATTCATCGCCGGTCGTTTCCTGTTTTCCACCGAAGCGCCGGCCATCGCCCAGGCGCCTGAGCTGAGCGTGCCGCAGCCCGGCAGCGGAGCCGCAGGCGGCGATACCACCACGCCGGAGGAGCTCGAAGAGCTGTTTAAGCCTTTCTGGGAAGCCTGGGATCTGCTGCACGAACAATACGTCGACCAGCCAATCGACGACGAGCAGTTGATGCGCGGCGCGCTGAGCGGCATGATGGATTCGCTTGGCGACCCCTACACCTCTTACATGGACCCGGAAGAATTCCAGATGCTCAATGATGAGCTGCAGGGAAATCTCACCTACGAAGGCATCGGCGCCTGGGTGGACACCAGCAATGACTTCCTGACCATCATCAGCCCCATGCCCGGATCACCCGCCGATCAAGCCGGGCTGAGGTCGGGTGATAAGATCATCGCGATCGACGGCGAAGACATGGTTGGTGTGGACGGTGAGCTGGTACGCCAGAAAGTGCTCGGACCGGCTGGATCAACCGTGACGCTGACCATTCTGAGAAGCGAGCAGGAGCCCTTCGATGTGCAGGTCAAAAGAGACAGCATCAAGGTGCCCACCCTGGAGAGCCGCATGCTGGAAGGCGATATCGCTTATGTGCACCTATTCGTCTTCGGCGATATGACCAAGCGCGAGCTGCGCGAAGCACTGCAAGAGCTGCTGGATCAAAACCCGCGCGGTCTGATCCTGGACCTGCGCTTCAACGGCGGCGGCTACCTGGAGACAGCCATCGATGTCGCCTCGGAATTCATACCGGATGGCGTCATCATGTATGAAGAATACGGCGATGGATCGCGCCGCACCTTCGAGGCGCGCTCGGGCGGGCTTGCCACGGAGATTCCCCTGGTTGTGCTGATCAATGAAGGCTCGGCCTCGGCCTCAGAGATCGTGGCAGGCGCCCTCCAGGATCGGGAGCGAGGCGTGCTGGTGGGAGTGACTTCCTTTGGCAAAGGCCTGGTGCAAATTCCGACCGAGCTGCAGAACAACCAGGGCGCGGTGCGCGTCACGGTTGCACGCTGGCTGACCCCCAACGAGTCCATGATCAATGACGTTGGACTGACCCCTGACCATGTTGTTGAGGTTAGCGAAGAGGATGCCACCAACGGTTTGGACCCTCAGCTTGAGAAAGCTATCGAGCTGCTGAGCCAATAACTGTTCTGGCTACATTAATGTTGAGTTGGAACATTCATAAACGGAGTTGAACATGTTTTTCTTCGATATACGCTACATGATCTTTATGCTGCCTGCTTTCATACTGATGATGGCGGTGCAGTGGTATGTAAAATCAGCGTACCAACGCTGGAGCAAGGTGCCGGCTCGCAGCCGCTTCAACGGCGCCGCAGCGGCGCAGCGCTTGATGCAGCGCGGTGGCTTGTTTGACCTGCGGATCGAGGCAGTACCCGGTCACTTGAGCGACCACTATGATCCCCGCACCAAAACCCTTCGCCTCTCCCCGGAAGTCTACCAGGGTTCTTCGGTGGCCTCCCTGGCGATCGCTGCCCACGAATTGGGGCACGCCCTGCAGGATCAGGAGGGCTATTTCCCCCTGCGCTTGCGCTCGGCACTGGTTCCGGCGGTCAATATCGGATCGTACCTGGGTTGGATCCTGATCATCCTGGGTGTAGTCATTGGGCTGACTCAACTGGCCTGGCTGGGCGTGGCGGTCTTCTCCGCCGGTGTGCTCTTTGCCCTGGCAACCCTGCCCGTTGAACTGGACGCCTCGGCGCGAGCTCGCCGTCTGCTGACAGAGTCCGGTCTGATCATGGGTGAGGATGAAAACAAGGGCGTCAGCAACGTGCTCAACGCGGCTGCCCTTACCTATGTGGCAGCGCTTGTGACCGCTGTGATGCAGCTTCTATACTACGCCACCATGGTGATGGGCATGGGTCGCAGCCGCGATTAACCTCGGCGCGGCGCAGGAAGCCGATAATTGTATACCGGGCTTCTGAGGCCGCTTACCCTGGCTTCAGAAGCCTTTTTTTCAACCAAGGATTCGCATGAACACGAAACAAACCCTTTATCTCCTGCTCGTTCTGGTGATTGCCCTGCTGGCAGGTGCAGCCGGAGCAGCCGCTGGCGGGTGGGTGGTGTATTCAACCCTGCAGGCGCAGGCGAGCGTTCCGGTGGCGCCAGCCGCCCCTGCCGCCGCGCCTGTATCCAGCATACAGGTATCGGAAACCGAAATTCAAACCGCCATCACCCAGGCCGTTGAGAAAGTTGGGCCGGCGGTCGTCACGGTGATCGGCCGCATACCGGGTCAGCAAACCTTCTTTGGTCGCACCAGCGACAGCCAGGTAAGCGGCAGCGGCGTGATCATCTCTACGGATGGTTACGTGCTGACCAACAACCATGTCGTTGAGGACACCGTAGAAATCGCCATCGTGCTGGCAGATGGCTCCGAGCTTCCAGCACGTATCGTGAGCACCGATCTGTACGCCGACCTGGCAGTGCTCAAGACCGATTCGCCAGTGCCAGCGGTGGCCGCGCTGGGCAACTCGGACACACTCAAACCGGGCGAATCAGTGATTGCCATCGGTTCGCCCCTGGGTGATTTCAAGAACAGCGTGACCGTGGGGGTGATCAGCGCCACCGGGCGCAGCCTGGATACCGGAAGCGGTTACGTGATGGAAGATTTGATCCAGACCGATGCTGCCATCAACCAGGGTAATTCAGGCGGCCCGCTGGTGAACCTGGCAGGTGAAGTGGTTGGCATCAACACCCTGGTGGTGCGGGGTGAAGGCTACGGCAGCGCCATTGCCGAAGGGTTGGGCTTTGCCATTCCCTCCAACACTGCCAGGGCAGTCGCCGAGCAGATCGTCCAGAATGGCTATTTTGCACGTCCCTACCTGGGCATTCGCTGGCAGCCAATCACCCCGGGAATCGCCTCGGTCTACCGCTTGCCGGTGGAGTGGGGTGTGTATATCACCGAAGTAATCCCAGGCAGCCCCGCCGACCAGTCGGGGATACAGCCGGGTGATATCCTCACGCACCTGGGAGAGCAGGCGATTGACGCCGATCATTCCTATATCAACGTGCTGTTTTCCTACCAGCCCGGAGATGAAATCGATTTGAAAGTTTACCGGGAGCAAGAAAGTATCGACCTGCGCGTGATCTTAGGGGAGGCCCGCAGCTAAGCTGCGACCAAAAATCGTTGTATAATCCTCATTATGCGTAAATTATTCTCAGCGGTCGTGCTCCTGCTGGGCGTGGTATTTATCGTCACTCGTATCACCGAGGTCGAGACGATCGTGGCGACTTTGCGGAGCGGTGACTGGCGCTTCTTGCTGCTGGCCTGCCTGCTGCTTTGTGCCTGGCTGGTCAACGTGGCTGCCAGCTACCGGACGATCTACCGCCTGCTTGGGCTGGATGAACCTTTGCGGAAATTATTGGTGCTGTCTGCCGCGGCTAATTCGCTGAACGTAATCGCCCCCAGCGCTGGAATGGGCGGACTGGCTGTGTTCATTGCCAGCGCCAGGCAGCGCGGCTATTCATCCGGGCGCGTCACGGTTGCAGGGGTCTTGGTGGTGCTGTTCGAGTACCTGGGTCTTCTGCTTACGCTCACGCTGGGGCTGCTGATCCTCTTCCGCCTGCACCACCTGAGCCTGATCGATGTCATCGCATCAACGGTATTGTTCGTCATTGCCGCCGGACTGGCTGCCATCTTATACCTGGCGATGCGCTCCCAGGAACGTCTGGGGCGGCTGCTGGCTGCCGGAGTGCGCCTGATCAATCGCGGGCTGCGGCTGTTGAGCAAACGCCAGCCGCTTTCCGAGGAATATGCGCTTCATTTCTCCAGAGATGCCGCTGCCGGCATGCATCAGCTGCGCAGCCAGCCTGCCAGCCTGTGGAAACCGGCTGCCCTGGCGCTCTCTAACAAAGGTCTGCAGTTGGCGATTTTATTCCTGGTCGCTAAAGCCTTTCAGGTGGATATCCCGGTCTATGCCCTGCTGGCTGGCTTCAGCATTGCCAGCCTGTTCGTGATTGTTTCGCCAACGCCCTACGGCATCGGTGTTGTGGAGGGCATGTTGACGCTGACCCTGGGCAGCCTGGGCGTTTCCGTGGAAGCCGCCGCGGTGGTCGCCCTGGCATACCGCGGCGTCACCTTCTGGCTGCCCCTGCTGATCGGCGTGATAGCCATCCGCCTGGTGCCTGGAGGCAGCCAACAGCCGCCTGTCACGGTGCGGGATGCGGCTGTCTTCCCACAGAAAACCGAATCATATTGACGCAGAATACCAATCCGGCTAGAATTAATCCGCTTTCTTGCCTGCCTATGTGGTCACCGGCTGCGGCAGGCTTTTGTATGCAGTTTGCCAGCAGGGCAGGTGCAACGGAGCAGATCAATACCGCGCGTAAATAGGAAACATCCGGAGAGAGCGGTTGTACGATCCGGACACAGATTGGAGCAATCTTGATGATGAATTTGATTGTCGTGGGCTGCGGCCGCGTTGGCGCAGAGCTGGCCTACCGGTTGTACCAAAGAGAGAATAAAATTTCGGTCATCGATTATGCATCGTCGTCGTTCAGCAACCTGCCCGCAGATTTTCGGGGTAGAACCGTTGAAGGCGAGGCGCTTAACCGCGATGTGCTCGAACGCGCCGGGATCGAAACGGCCGACGGCCTGGCAGCAGTAACCAATTCAGACACCCTCAATGCAGTGGTTGGACATATCGCCCACCAGGTATACGAAATCTCCAATGTTGTCGTACGCAACTACGACCCGCGCTGGCGCCGCCTGCATGAAGCTTTCGGACACCAGGTGGTCAGCTCTACGCATTGGGGCGCCCAACGCATCGAGGAAATGCTGTACCACGCCGAATTACGCACCGTATTTTCAGCCGGGAATGGGGAGGTAGAAATTTACGAATTTTCAATTCCCGCTTTTCTCGAAGGGAAAGAACTGCGCCATCTAATCCCCGAGAAGAACTGCACGCCGGTATCACTCAGCAGGGCTGGGGTGGCGATGCTGCCAGATAGCAGCACCCTGCTTAAGGCGGGCGACATTATTTTGGTGAGCGCCAACCTTACAGGCATCCAACAAGTTCGCAGCCGGCTGGCTGCGGTGAAAGCGTAGGCGGGTATGTTTGTCGTCATCACCGGCGGCGGGCGCACAGGAACTCAGCTCGCCACCATGCTGCTCAATCAGAACCACACCGTCCATGTGATCGAACACCGTCCCGAGGTGCTCGCGCGCATCCATAAAGAACTTCCCACTGAGATTATCTTCCAGGGTCACTATACCAATCCCGGCATCCTGGACAACGCCGGTCTGCCCAACGCCAATGTATTGGCTGCCTGCACGGTAAATGACGATGAAAACCTGGCAATCTGCTTCGTGGCGCGAACCTTATACCAGGTGCCGCGCACCATCGCCCGCGTGAACAACCCGCGCAATGCCTGGCTGTTCGATGAAAAATTCCACGTTGATGTCGCCCTGAACAATGCAGAGATTATGGCCCGGCTGATCGAGGAAGAGATGTCGATGGGCGACATGATGACCTTGCTCAAGCTGCGCCGCGGCGATTTCTCGCTGGTCGAAGAAAAAATACCCGCTGGGGCGCAGGTGGTTGGCACGATGCTGAAAGATTTGCCCCTGACGGGAGGCTGTGTCATTGCGGCGATTATCCGGGCGGGCAAAGTTGTGCTGCCGCGCGGTGTGACCATCTTCGAGCCGGGCGACGAGGTGTTGGCAGTGACCGACAGCGCCGGCGCCAGGCAGTTTGCCACGCTGTTTAGCAATCTAAAGAATTCAAGTTGACCGTCGATATCGCTTAAGGTATAATTGGGTTTCGGCCTTGCGCCTGCGATCCGTCCCAGGCCATACTGAAAAAATTTGCGCACCAGCGCTTATCTTTTTTGCAATCAGATAGGGAAAGAGGATGACCAAACGAACTTACCAACCGAAGATTCGCCGCCGCGTGCGTGTGCATGGTTTTCGCGCTCGCATGGCGACTGCCGATGGTCGTAAAGTGCTCAAGAGCCGCCGGGCGAAGGGACGATACCGCCTGACGGTTACCATGAATAACCACGTCAAGAAAATCAACTGGAATAGCTAGCTCAGCTCTTCCAGATGGGCTGCGGTTCAACCATGAATGGTTGCCAGTCCAACACCGGTGAGACGCCGATTTCGACTGACTGGTTCAGCCGATGTAAAGCGGGTGAGGGCAGTTGGAAAATCATATGCTCACCCGTTGGTTGTGTTGGTAGCTGCCCCAAATGATGCGGATAAATCTCGTATTGCCGTTGCCGCAGGGCGAAGTGTTGGCTCGGCAGTCCAGCGCAACCGGGCAAAGCGCCGTTTGCGAGAGGCCTTGCGCCAGCATCTCAAACAAATTCGCCCCGGGTGGGACCTGCTTGTGATTGCGCGCAAACCGATCCTTGATGCTGAGTTTACTCACCTCCAGGTCGCGCTTCAAAACCTGCTTGGGCGGGCAAACCTGTTTTTAGATAAAAATGCCGAGTGAACATCCTTTCCATCCGGATTATCCCAATGAGCCGCGCTTGAACGAGCTGCCGGTGAATTTCCGCAACCTGGCGCGCATCCCGCTCCTGGCGCTCATCCGGCTCTACCAGATGACGATATCACGCGGTCTGCCCTCCAACACCTGCCGATTTTATCCATCCTGCTCGCATTACGGCTACCAGGCGGTTTATAGATACGGCGCCATTCGGGGAACCTTGATGGCAGCCTGGCGTGTGCTCCGCTGCAACCCATTCAATCCGGGAGGCTTTGACCCGGTACCCTGAGAATCCCAAACTGTGCAGATTTCAGGCAGCTTAGCCCTGCCCTGCCGGCAAATAGAGAAATAGATGAAACAAAAAACCCTTGCCCTTTCCCTGCTTCTGATCACCCTGGCGCTCTTGACCAGCGGCTGCGGCGCTCAACCCGCTCTCAGTTGGCCTGGCGTCACCGTAGACGGAAATACCGCCTACGTTGCCTATAATGAACACGTTTACGCCATCGACGTGGCTACGGGTACAAGCCGCTGGCAATTCCCTCAGGAAAAACCAACCGCCAATTCCTTCTTCGCTGCTCCAACGCTGACCTCCGACGGACAGCTTATCGTCAGCGGCTACAATAAGACGCTGTACAGCCTTTCGCCCGAGACCGGCGCCCAGAATTGGGCTTTTCCCGACTCACCCTATCGCTATGTAGCCAGCCCGTTGGAGGCCAACGGAACCATCTTTGCGCCCACATCCGGCTCGCTGGTGTATGCCCTGGACCTGAATGGCAAAGTGCTTTGGCCTTTCGATACCGGCGCAGACGGCGGACAGTGGGCTGTGCCGGTTAATAACGAACCGTGCACCTGCATCTTTGTCTCCTCCATGAATCACCACATCTATTCTATCGACGCGGTCACCGGCGAGCAAAAATGGAAATCTGAGGATCTGGGTGGATCGGTGGTGGGCACACCTGCCTGGGACGAGAATGGTACGCTGTACGTGGGCACCTTTGCCAGCGAGATGCTGTCCATCAATGCCGAAAATTCAGCCATCAACTGGCGTCTGAAGACCGACGGGATGGTGTGGGGCGGGCCGGCGCTGCTCGATGGGCGCCTGTATTTCGGCGACTTGAAAGGCTCGTTTTACGCGGTCAATGCCAGCGACGGCTCAGTGGTATGGCGCATACAGCCGGATGGGCCGATTGCCGAAACGCCATTAATAAAGGATGATACAATTTATTTCGCCACGGAGGCCGGCTCAGTCTATGCAGTGGACCTCAATGGCAACACCAAAGCAAACTGGCCGGTTGAAATTGGCGGCAAGCTTTACGCTGCGCCTCGCGAGGCCGGCGATTTGATTCTGGTGGCCCCAAACAACGTGCCGCAAATCCTGGTAGCTCTTGATCCGGGTGGCTCCATTCGCTGGAAGTTCCCTCCGGAAGAGGACAATTAATTCGTGCAAATTAATATAGGGTCACAGGTTTAGCTATGTCAGTTATTTGGAACACGCTCGTCATTGATCCAATGGTCAACACGCTGCTTGGCATCTACTCCTTGCTGGCAGGTGTATTCGGTCCTGCGCACATGTTCGGGTTAGCGATCATCTTTTTCACTGCATTGATCCGCCTGGTCACCTACCCGCTGACCGCCTCGCAGATGAAATCCACCGCGGCAATGCAAGAGTTCCAGAATTCCAAGAAGTGGAAAGACATCCAGAAGAAATACAAGGACGATCGCGAGAAGCTGCAGCAAGAGCAGATGAAGCTGTACCAGGAAATGGGCATCAACCCGCTCAGCTCCTGCCTGCCGCTGCTCATTCAGATGCCGATCATCTTCGGACTGTACCGGGCAATCAACCTGGCGTTGGCTGCGGCTCCAGTGCAGTTGATCGATTTCTCGACCCATATTTACCCGTTCATCAACGCAGCCAATCTGATCCCGCTGAACAACCGCTTCTTGTGGATGAATCTCGGCGAGCCGGAGCGGCTGGTCATATTCGGTATCGCGGTCCCTGTGCTGACGATACTGGTGGTGATCACCACCTATATGCAGCAAAAAGTGATGACTCCACCCCCAGCGGCGGGGGGCGAACAAGGCGGGCAAATGGCGCAGATGAGCTCGACAATGAACATCTATATGCCCCTGTTTATGGGCTTCATTGCCTACTCTCTGAGCGCCGGCGTGGCTTTGTATTTCGTCGCCAGCAACCTGCTGAGCATTTTTCAGTATGCGCTCATGGGCAAAGTGAACTGGAGAAATTTATTACCGGGCCGCCCAGCAAAGGCTTGATGCGCCTGCTATCTATTTACGGTGAGGGCATTTCATGGAAAATCGCACGACTTTGGAAGTAATTGCGCCATCAATCGAAGAAGCCATCCAAAAAGGTTTGAGCGAGCTTGGAGTTAGCGAAGACGATGTAGACATCGAGGTTCTGGATACCGGCAGCCGCGGCCTGTTTGGGCTGGGCTCTCGCCAGGCGCGTATTCGCATCACTATCCACGGTGAAAACATCGATGAACCGCGCCCCGCAGCGCCTGCGAAGATCTTCACCCCCGCCAAAGAGAAGGAAAGCCTCCCGCAGCCGGCAGCGAGCATCGAAGCAACAACCAGCACCCTCCAGCCTCAGGATATTGCAGAGCTGGAAGAAGAAGAACGCGTAGCAGAACTGGCTCGCCAAACAGTAGCCGACCTTTTACTGCGCATGCATGTCCGCGCCGATGTGCTTGCATATTTCGGCCCCAAGGATGATCCCCGCAGCCGCGCACCGCTGTGTGTGGACATCAACGGCAAAGACCTGAGCATCCTGATCGGACGGCATGCCGAGACCTTGAATGCTTTGCAGTACATCACCAACCTGATCCTGGGCAAAGAGCTGGGCTACTCAATTCCCCTGGTACTGGATGTTGAAAATTACCGCAAACGGCGCGAGCAGCAGCTGCGCCAGTTGGCTCGCCGCATGGCAGACCAAGCCGTCAAAACCGGGCGCCGCCAGCTGCTGGAGCCAATGCCGGCGAACGAAAGGCGCATCATTCATCTTGAGCTGCGTGCCAACGAGCAGGTCGTCACGGAGAGCGTCGGCGAGGAGCCGCGCCGCAAAGTAACCATCCTGCCCAAATAGTCTTGCCAGACAGCCTTCGGGCGCTGGGTATCGCCAGCCGGATCTTGCACCTCGGGTGTAAGCATCCTGGCTGGCGTTAGATTTATATTTACGCTTTCAGGTATAATTCACATATGCGACCCATAGTTCCTCTTCTGCCAGTTGACTACCTGGTCATCGGTCATCTGACCTGCGATCAGACAGACGAAGGATTGAAGCTGGGCGGTACTGCCGCCTATGCCGGGCTGACTGCACGCGCCTTCGGCATGCGAGTCGGCATCGTTACCTCCTGGGGGAGTGAAATTCCAACCACCGCTCTGGATGGTATACCCATCATCAGCTTCCCCACCGATGCCAGCACTACCTTCGCCAACCTGTCCACCCCGGAAGGCCGCATCCAGCACATCCGCTCGGTTGCTCCCAATATCCACCTGAATATCATCCCGGACGCCTGGCGCAACCCTTCTATCGTTCACCTTGGCCCGGTGGCTCAGGAGGTGGATCCCGGACTGGTGCGCTATTTCCCGACGGCATTGATCGGGCTGACCCCGCAGGGATGGCTGCGAGGCTGGGACAGCCAGGGGCGGGTGCACCCGGTAGAATGGCCGGAAGCCACCTTTGTGCTGCAGCGCACCGGCGCAACCGTCATCAGCATCGATGACGTCGGCGGCGATGAGACTCGCATCGAGGAAATGGCCTCGTCCAGCCACATCCTGGCTGTTACCGAAGCAGACCAGGGCACGCGTCTGTATTGGAACGGCGACGTGCGCCGCTTCCGCCCACCCCAGGTCGAGCTGGTAGACGATACCGGCGCAGGCGATATTTTCGCCGCCTCGTTTTTCTACCGCCTGTACACCACGCGTGATCCCTGGGAGGCGGCGCGTTTTGCCACACTGCTTTCGGCCTTTTCGGTAACCCGCCGCGGACTGGACAGCATCCCCACGGCAGAAGAAATCCAGGCCTGCATGGTAGAGGTTTACGAGTAATGGGCTACATCCTGACCCTCGCCAACCAAAAGGGCGGCGTCGGCAAAACCACGACTGCCATCAACCTGGGCGCCTATCTGGCATATTATGGACAGCGGGTGCTGCTGGTTGATCTGGATCCCCAGGCCAATGCCACTTCCAGCCTGAAAGTGGATAAGCATACCCTCAAAGGCAGCACTTATGACATCCTGCTCGGCTCGCTGCCTGCCGCCAGCATTGTACTGCATAACCCGCGCTTGAAAATGTCGCTCCTCCCGGCATCGCCCGCCCTGGCTGGCGCAGAAGTAGAGCTGGTGAACGAGATGGCACGCGAGCAGCGCTTGAAAACTGCCCTGCTGAGCATCAGCGAACGCTACGATTACGTGCTGATCGACTGCCCGCCTTCGCTGAGCCTGCTGACCATCAACGGCCTGGTAGCAGCCCGTGATGGCGTGATCATACCGGTGCAGTGCGAATACCTGGCTCTGGAAGGACTGGGACAGCTGACCCAGACTCTCGCCAAAGTGCGCGCCGCGCTGTTCCCGGAGCTGGCGATCTTCGGCGTGCTCCTGACCATGTACGACGGGCGCACCAACCTGGCCAGCCAGGTGGAAGAAGAAGTGCGCCGCCATTTCCCAAACAACGTGTTTAAATCCGTCATTCCACGCAGCGTTCGCCTGGCTGAAGCCCCGTCTCACGGCGAGCCGATCTCCAGTTATGCGCCTGGCTCCAGCGGAGCAGATGCCTACGCAGGCCTGGCGCGCGAGGTGCTGGCAATGAACGGCATCCAGATACCAGCATTGAAGGTGTAGGTGCAGCATGGCTCGTAAGACCGGCCTGGGCCGCGGCCTGGATGCGCTCATCCCCTCCGTGGAGCGCTCTACAACCGAAGGGGTAGCGCTGATTGCCCTGGAAGAGATCAAACCCAACCCGCGACAGCCGCGCACCCTTTTCGACCCCCAGGAGTTGGAAGGCCTGGCAGAGTCCATCCGCCAGCACGGCATCATCCAGCCTTTGATCCTTACCCAGGATGACACCGGCAGCGGCTACCTGTTGGTGGCAGGCGAACGGCGCTGGTTGGCTGCCCGCCAGGCTGGACTGCGCGCCGTACCCGCTCTGGTGCGCCAGGCGAGCGACCAGCAGCGCCTGGAGTTAGCCCTGATCGAGAACGTGCAGCGCGCGGATCTATCTCCGCTCGAAACTGCCGAAGCCTACCGGCAGCTCACAGATGAGTTCAATCTGTCCCATGAAGATATCGCCGCTCAAGTTGGAAAGAGCCGGGTATCGGTGACCAACACCCTGCGCTTGCTTAAGCTGCCGCAGGCAGTGAAGCAAGCCCTGGCTGAGAACGCCATCACTGAAGGGCATGCCCGGGCGCTCTTGATGCTCGCTACCCCCCACGCCCAGCTGGCTGCCCTGCAGACTGTGCTGCGCAAAGAACTCAATGTGCGCCAGACGGAAGCCCTGGTGCGGGCGATGAGTGGGGAGCGACCAGAGAAAGATCCACCGTCTGCTCCCATCCCAGAGATCAAAGACCTGCAAGACCGGCTGCAAGCCCACCTGGGAACTCGCGTACGCTTGAACCGCAGGGGCAAAGGGGGAAACCTGGTGATTTATTATTACTCAGACGAGGAACTGGACTCGCTCCTGGCGCTGCTGCTCGACCAAAAATCTTAAGCGCCGCGCCGCTTTCCCGCCCAGCCGCCCCCAATTACTCCCCTGCAATAAATAAGCTCATCGCGCCACGTGGGCCACGCACAAGATGTCATCCCTTCATACCATTCAGGGCAAGCACTAAGAGCCAATCCTGCGGATTGGACAGAGAAGGATCTAGATTCTTCGGTCGCTGTGCTCCCTCAGACCTTATTTTTGCGCAAACAGAACCAGTTTCTATTCGTTAGTGCAAACAGACGGCATTTCTAATCGGCCAAACCGCACATTTGACAACTAAAAAGCCCGCCAGGGAGTATCATCAGGAAATTGCTTTTGACTTATTCTTC
>JBGSTO010000380.1:0-5155 GCA_041736465.1 Anaerolineales bacterium
GAAGAATAAGTCAAAAGCAATTTCCTGATGATACTCCCTGGCGGGCTTTTTAGTTGTCAAATGTGCGGTTTGGCCGATTAGAAATGCCGTCTGTTTGCACTAACGAATAGAAACTGGTTCTGTTTGCGCAAAAATAAGGTCAGAGAGTGACTGTGGATATTCTTTAAATTTCTTTCTTAGCTGTTCGCGATGACCTTCAGGGATATTCATGAGAAATCTAGTTTTTCAGACTTAACTGATTTGCTTTCAGATGTGACCTGACCTGCGATCCAGTTTACGATTACTTTCCGGTAGAACCTCCATCGCTGCCCAAAACCGAACAGGAAACCTGCAGGAGCAGAGTTCTAGCCTGAACTGGCTTTCAGCGTGCCCAGCAAACGCAGAAAATCCTCCGGCAGCGCTCCTACATAGGTGATCACCAGCCGCTGGCCGGCGCGCGTGGTTGCCATGTACAGCTTGCGCGTATTGTCCAGGATCAATGCCTCGCGCTCCTCGTCCGAGATGCGCAAACTGCGCTCCGCTTCGAACAGCCGGTTGAGTCCCAGGAGAAAGACTACCGGCGCTTCCAGGCCTGTGCCTGCGTTCAGGGTAGTCACTCGAACATAGCCGCCCGGCTGGCGCTCCTTGGGGTCCGCCGCCGCACCGGCGCCTAACCGCTTGCAGATTGCCTGGATCAGCGCCTTTACACCCTGCCAGTCGGTATGCAGCGCCAGCAAGTGGTCTGGCGGCATGCCGCGCTCCACCAGGACTGCGATCTCGTTCGTCGCCCGGGCGATTTCCTCCTGGGCGGCGCGCAGCGGGATTAATTCTGGAAACGCGCCGCCGGGCAGGTTCACCAGATCCGGCGCCAGCGTCTCCTCTTCGGCGTCTTCCTGCGGAATTCGTTGGCGGTAGAATAGGGCCGCAAAGCTCAGAATCTCGCGCGTGGTGCGATAGCTGCGTTCCAGGCGGTGTGTCCGGCCGCGCACATCCAGGCCCAGGGTTTTCCACGAGCCGCCGCGCCGCAAGAAGCCCTGGGATGGATCAGCCGCAGCGAACAGATGGCCGCTTTCCGGCCGCACCATTCGGCGGATGACCTCGAACCACAGGGGCGAGAAAAACTGCGCCTCGTCTACCAGCACCACGTCGTAGGTCGGCGGCTGGAGACGGCCTGATTGGATGAAGCTCCAGATGCGGCGCGGTACATCTCCCCAATCCAACACCGCGCGCTCCTTCAGCAGCTCCTGGTAGCGGCCGATCGCGTCGGCCATGCGGGTGCGCTGTTCTTGCGTCAGGCGGAAGCCGCGCCCGCGCCGCTCAGCAGACAGGTAAATCTGGCGGGAAAACTCAACCTGGTCTTTGATCCAATCCACCTCGCTGGCTAACATGTTGAGGGTGACGGGCGAGTCTTTAAAATATCCCTCCCAGACTTGCTCTAGCAGCTTCTCTCGGGCTTTGATGCTCAATGGTCTGACCCACGGCTGCTCTTGGGGCCAGTGCCTGCGACACCAGCCAAAAAACGTAGCCCACTCGATATTCTTCGGCTGCGAATCCGTCAGGCGCCGGTAGCGGTCCTGCAGATCACGGATCAGGGGACGATTGTGAGTGAGCACCAGGAAGCGCTTGCTCGGGTAAAGACCGTGCAGCAGGCGCAGGCGGTAGAGCAAGATGAGCGTCTTACCGCTGCCTGCTACACCGTTGATCACGCTGGTGCGAAAATCACGCGCCAGCCCCTGTCCCACTTGCGGCAGATCCAGGTCGGTTTTCAGAGCGGCTTCCTGGTTGTAGTCCAATATGAAATCGGTCAGGCCGGCTTCCAGGCGGCGCGGATCGGCAGCTCTGGCCGAAAAATCTGCGGGAACAACTGCTTCCGGGGAAAACGCAGCGCGCAAATGCTCCAATTCGGGGGGGCATAAAGCTACACGATGGAAAGCCGCTTGCCAGGCTTGCACATCCATCTGGAGCATCTCCTGTCCCAACCAGAGCAGTGATGACGGCGAGCTTGCCGGGCGAGCGCGCCCCAGGCTGCGGTTGGGAATGTTGGGAAACAGGAGCGCTGAGCTGCACTTCTCCCTGTCTATCCCGTGCTTATCCAGAAAGGCAACCAGCACAGCTTCCTCCGCCTGCCCCAGCGGGAGGCGTGTAGAACCCAGAAGCAGCAATTGGGCGGCGGGCTGCACCTGCTCCGCAGCAGCCTGGCAGACCTTCAGCAGCAGCGCCTGGCGGTCGGGGGTTAGCAGCAGGAAATCGGGGGTTTTTGGCTCCCAGGGCGCCAGGTGATGCCAGACCATCCAGCCGTCCGGCAGGCGTTTGAGCGCCTGGAAAGTCTTCAAGACCGGTCCGGGCAGGGTCGTGGGCGGAGCTGCGGGAAATATTACAGCCATCGGAAATTCAATACGCGCCCAGCGATGTAATCAAAGTGCACGATGCGATCAAGTCGCCAAGCAGCGCTACCCAACTGCGTTGTTCGGCCGTTTCTGGCTGGGCCTTGAGCAGATGCCGGCTGCCCACCAGGATCAGCTTGGTGCGCGCACGCGTCACGGTCACATTCAGGCGCTGCGGTTGGAAGAAGAAATCTGCCAGGCTGGCGGCGAAGGTTGGGCTGGAGGTGGCAAATGAGACCAGCACCACCTCGCGCTCCTGACCCTGCATGCGTTCGACCGTATCCACCACCAGGCTGCGCAGCATCTGGCGATCAGGCAGCGCCTCCCGCAGCAGGTTGCGCACCAGGCGGCCCTGCGCCCGGTAAGGGGTGACCACACCGATTTCTTCAGCCGGCAGGCCACCGCCCAGCAAAGCCAGCACCAGATCGCTCAGCACTTCTGCCTCCCGGCGGCTGCGCACGGTGTTGTTCCGGTGCAGCAAATCCAGGAACACCGCCGGGCGCTCTGGGTCCAACACGTGCGCCCAATCTTCAGCCAGTTGCGCTAGCTTGAGCCGCCGTTCACCCACCCCGGCTGCCGGTCGGATGCGGTTATCATAAAACGCGCGGCTGGGCCAGGCTGTCAGGGCGTCGTTCATGCGGTAAGTGATCTCCAGCATGGTTTCTGCGCCGCGCCCGGAAAGGTAGCCAAAGATCGACTGTTTCCCTAATTCGCCGGCGTATGCGGTGACCACCGGGGGCAGTTGGCGCTCGTCGCCGATGAAGATATATTTCGACCCGGCCAGCATGCCCATGATCGCCAGCGGCAGGGTGATCTGGGAGCTCTCATCAAACACCACAACATCGAACTCGACGTGCGAGAGGCGATCGGTACGAGTGGCAAAGGGTGTAGCGCCGACCGCATAGCCGCCGGGCAGCTCGCCGAAGCCGCATTCGGCAAAATTGGTGAAGTTTTCCACCAGCAGGTCGCCAGCTCGTTCGGCCCGTCCAATCTTGCAGGCCGGTAGGGCTGGGTCAACCGCCTTAATCTTGTTCAGGGCGTTGTTGATCGCCCGGTGTGTCAGTGCGGTGACGAGCACCCGCTGCCCGTCCTGCACCAGCAAACGCACCAGGTGGGCTAATACAAAGGTTTTACCGGTGCCGGGAGGTCCCTGGATCAGGTGGTACAGGTCGGCGCCGTAAGCCTGGGCTAATGCCTCGCACTGGCCTTCGTTTAATCCAGCCAGATACGCGGCTTCCCAGGCGCGCTGGTAACGGGCAAAGTCCAGCTGCGGCAAACGCTCGCCGCCCAGCAATGGCAGGATCAGCTCGCGCCCTCGCCGGGTATCGGCGACCTCGTCCAGGGCGTCGAGAAAAAAGCTGCTCAGATCCAGCCAGGACTCATCGGCGATCCAGCCGTGAGGACTGGCCTTCAGAAAGCCGGGATTGCCGCGTATGATCGCCATTTCCATCTCAGTTTCGTCGTCGTACTCCAGCACAGCTTGAAGTGCATCGGGCGCCTGCGGGTCGTCGTGGTGCAGCACCAGCAGATCGCCCTCGCGGAAGCGCGACTCGTTCGTCTGGCATTCCAACAGCAGGTTGCCATCAGGCAGCAAGGATTTCAGCCGCAAGCCTTCAATGGCGCGGCCCAGGGCAACGCGCTCGGCCAGGGGTCTCTCCCAACCGTGGCGCAGGGCGGTGAGCTGGGCGTCGCGTTCCAGGCGAACAAGCTGATTCAGGCGGGTGAGCAGTGAAAAGGTCATCGGTGCTCCAGGCTAGCTGAGATTAATCATATCACCCATTCGAGGAGCAACACATCTTCTCGCTCCTCGGACAACTTTACACTGCCCCACCTGCCCGACCCCGAAAATAGCGACGTTGATTGCTGCAGAAAAGTTCGACCGCAACACCTGTTCCGGCACCTGGCCGGCAACAAAAAAGACGCATGGCTTGCCCTCGCAAAAATGGGCCAGCAGCTCGGTCTTCCCAATACGGCGGCGTCCATAAAAACAAACAATTCGGCGCGCCTGGACTGATAGTGCTTATCCAATAAGGCAAGCTCTGAAACACGATTTACGAACATAGAGCACCTCCGCTAGACAATCACGATTATCATAACCATGATTGTCTTACCATGGATCGCCGCGTTCGGATAGCCCCTGCCGCCCCGCGAACCGCCGCCCCTGGCTACTGTACATAGCGTGCGTATCGAGTAGATTCTACTGTCGATAAGAGATGCAGTAGATTCTTATAACCAAATGAAATTTTCCCGGGTGAAGCTGTTTATTCGTTACTGCAGAGTCGCCTCTCCTTCTTCACGCCGTGGTGCAATTCTGGTGCAATTCTCCTTCCACAGCATGGAAAACTTGTAATCCGCGCACCAGCTTCGACAGAGGGTTGCGCGTTCGAGTCGTGCCGCGGGCGCTAGATGTGGGGGTTCCCGAATGAAATACCGCCAGATGTGGCGGTATTTCATCAGTTTTCAAATTCCTCTGACAGCTACCCGATATTTTACGACTACTTTACGTGGCCTCCTTCTCCCCCATACGAAGAACCAGCTCATCCATCATCTCAGCTGCCTCTCCCTGGATTGTAGGGAGCACATGTGCGTAAGTCCCTAAAGTATGACTGATGCGGGAATGCCCTAACCGCTCCTGGACGACTTTTGGGTGTATACCCCACCCCAGCATCAGAGTCGCCGCAGTATGGCGTAAGTCATGCAGACGGCAATCCGGCAACCCGGCTTGTTCCAAAAATCTTTTGAAAACATTAAGGAGGCGATGTGGATCCATGGGGGTTCCGATCCCACTGGGA
>JBGSTO010000410.1:0-2931 GCA_041736465.1 Anaerolineales bacterium
CCGGGGCAGCAGCCAGATGGAGTAAAGGTGTTATGCCAATTCGCTGCGAGATCGTATCGCAAGATCGTATGGTGTGGGAAGGCGACGCCGATATCGTGATTGTGCCCGGCGTCGAAGGCGAGATGGGCATATTGCCCAAGCACGCGCCGCTGCTTTCCACGCTGAAATTGGGAATTTTGAAAGTGCGCACGCAGGGCCGGGAAGAAGTATTCGCTGTGTCCGGTGGGGTGATCGAAGTACAGCCTGATATCGTGACCGTACTGGCAGACGCGGCTGAGAATGTGATGGAAATCGACGTCGCTCGTGCTGAGGCGGCGCGGGGGCGAGCAGAAGAATTCCTCAAAGCCGGGCCGCCCCCGGATACCGACGCTTACCTGGCGATGGAGGCCTCCTTACGGCGATCCAACCTGCGCCTGGAAGCAGCCCGCCGCTACCGGCGCGGGGTGAGCCGGCCGATCGACTACGGAGATAGTTCGGGTGGCAGCCGGGGCGGCTCACCGCCGGAGCGCGAGTAACCCATGGCCCTCTTTTCGAAAGACCTGGGCATCGACCTGGGCACCATGTTCACGCGGGTGGTGGAAGGCGGGCAGGTGGTGCTCGAAGAGCCCACGATGGCTGCCATCGTCATCGACGAAGAAAAAATGGTCGCCTGGGGCAGGGAAGCCCAGGAAATGTTCGGGCGCGTCTCGGATATGATGGAAGTATCACGCCCGTTGAGAAATGGCGTCATCGCAGACTATGTGGTAGCGGAGAATTTTCTGGCGGCGGTGCTGCAGCGCCTGGGCAGCCCGCTGCTGCGTTTCTTCAAACCCAAGGTGATGATTACCGTGCCGTACGGCGTGACCAGCGTGGAGAGCCGGGCGGTGCACGAAGCTGCGTTGCAAGCCGGCAGCAGTGAGGTGTATTTGATCCAGCAGCCGCTGGCGGCTGCCTTGGGCGTGGACCTGCCGATCAGCACGCCCACAGGTAATATGCTGTTGTGCCTGGGCGGCGGGGCGACTCAGGCGGCGGTGATGGCAATGTACGGCATCGTGTCGGCTGAGACGATGCGCGCCGGTGGTATGGCGCTGGACGACTCGATCGTGGCGTATGTGCGCAAGAAATACGGCGTGATCATCGGCCCTCAAACTGCCGAGATGATCAAGATGAAGATTGGGGCCGCAGTGCCGCAGCCCGAAGAGCAGAGCATGGAAGTGCAGGGGCAGGATCAGGTGAGCGGCCTGCCAAAACCGGTTTCGCTGACCACGGGCGAGATCGTCGAAGCGATGCAAGACCCGCTGCACGATATCGTGGAAACCTCCCGGCGCGTGCTGGAAAAAACTCCGCCAGAGCTGGTGTCTGATATCATCGACCGCGGCCTGGCGCTGACCGGCGGCGGAGCGCTGCTGCGCGGTATCGACAAGCTGATGACCAAGGAGCTGGGCGTGCCCGCTTACCTGGTGGATAATCCGACCACGTGCGTGGCGGAAGGCGCGGCGCGCGGTTTGAGCCTGTACCCGCTGATCCGGAGGAATCTGCCGCCAGTGTGAGCGGAACAAAAGATTAAAACACGAAGCGCTCGAAGGATGCACGAAGCCCACGAAGACCCTCGAGTTATTCTGATCGCAGGTGCAAGCGGCGCAGCGGGGGAGGCGACGGCGCGGAGATTTGCTGGACAGGGATATCGCCTGGTTCTCACCGGGCGTGATTATGATCGCCTGCGGGCGCTGTCCGGCGGACTGGGTCTTGCAGAAGATCGCCTGCTCCTTCAGACAGGTGATGTGTCAACCCTGGCGGGAGCGAATGCCGCCGTCCAGAGCGCCATCGAGAAATTTGGCAGGCTGGATGTGCTGGTCAACCTGGTGGGCGGCTGGACGGGAGGCAAGAGTGTGGTGGAGACCGCGCTGGAGGATATCGACAGCATGCTGCGCCAGCATTTCTACTCCACGCTGCACCTGAGCCGGGCGGCGCTGCCGGGTATGCTGGAAAGGGGCTGGGGCAGGGTTGTTGTGGTCAGCTCGCCGGCAGCGGGGAGCCCTACGGCGGGGTCGGTGGCGTATGCGGCGGCTAAGGCAGCCCAGGAGACGCTGATCCTGGCGATTGCCGAAGAGGTGAAGGGGAGCGGCGTGACCGCCAATGCGCTTCGGGTGAAGATGATCGATGCGAAGGGTGAGAAGCTGAACGCGCCCACAGCGAAGAATGTATTCTGGACGGCGCCGGAGGAAATCGCTGAGGCGGTGGTGTTCCTGTGCTCGGAGGCAGGCGGGATGGTGAATGGAGCACGGCTGCCGCTGTACGGCAGTGCGTGAAGGCGCGCGAAATCCTTCGCTTTGCCCCTACGAATGTGGCGAGCTTAAGTCAC
This sequence comes from Anaerolineales bacterium, assembly GCA_041736465.1. Taxonomy (GTDB): domain Bacteria; phylum Chloroflexota; class Anaerolineae; order Anaerolineales; family UBA4823; genus JAJUJL01. Next base: position 2,342 of record JBGSTO010000410.1, read on the forward strand.
AAAAAACACCCCCCGGAACAGCTCCGGGGGGTGTTTTTTGTGAAACAGGGAGGTTATGGGGCGGTGTAAGCCTGGAATATCAGCGGCAAGTACAACAGGTGGGTGTTGTCAGCCACAGCGATATTGTTCCATGCGGCTAAAGTTACCGGCCCGCCATAATCGGCGAAGACCTCGTTCAGGATATTGGTGTTGTGCACGGTGGCTTGCACCTGGAAGGTGAAGACCTTGGGTGCGGACACCTGGCGGAGCACCAGCAGTTCAGTATTGTTGGGCAGCGTGCCGGTGTTATTGTAGTAGTACATGTCACCGACCGTACCAGTGGAGTTCTCTGCCCCGACAGTGCCATTCACTGTATCGCCGGTGAGGGCATTGTTCGGATAGGCAAACCAGATGTTATCGGTGCCGACCTGAATCCAGACCTGGAAAGTGGCTCTGGAGGCAAGATCGCCGAAGCGAGGTACATTGTTCCACTCCAGCACGATGAAATCGTCGACATTATCCGTGACGACGGCGATGTACCAGTTGCCCGCAGTGGTCAGGTCCAGGTCGGTCCACCAGGGCGCCAGCAAGTTGTTAGGTGCAGACACGCC
>JBGSTO010000401.1:0-3298 GCA_041736465.1 Anaerolineales bacterium
ATTGAAACCACCGGTAGTTTGATTGAGCAACTGTTGCCGAAGCACATTCATGCCATTACATCTCAAGGTTTTGAACTCAAAGTCGCTCTCTTTGTGCTTGCATGTTCCATCAACTATCTCGTTAGGTAGCAACTTGGGTTATATATTAACCCCGAAGGACTTACCAGATCGTTATATCTTACTTCCGGGGGATTCAACGCCACATTTGAATACTGAAATTCTTGCAGCAAGAGGAATCGAAAATGGCAAAGCCTACCTTGCGGCAACGAAGCGGATCGGCGGCTGGATTGTTTGGTATCGTTTGGCATCAAGCACAGCTATCGCTCCTGATTGGATTAGATCATATGTCGTAATGTTTGAGACACCAGATGGTGCAGAATTGTGTATGAGCCCGACATGGAATAACGATTTGTTCGATCGGGTGAAAAATAATGAGATCGAGATTGTGGAGAACAACGAGGTATTGGGCGATGAAACCCTCATTACAGTGAAACGAGAGAGACAAGCCAGCGGGAAATATTACGTATGGTATGACATGGAATTTCGTCTTCGAAATGTGTGGACGCAGGTTAGTGGGCAGGGTATGGAATCGGATGTTTCCCTGGAATATTTAATGCAGGCTGCCAAAGCTGTGCTGGAATAATTGAATCAAGCACCACTGATTGAAACCATAGACTAAAGGTCTTATTGGGATTATTCCTGTAGGTGGCATTCCCAGATCACGATTGCCAAAGGAAGGTTGGTGATAATCCGGATGATGATGCTTTGATATTAGAAAAATCAAATTGGCGCGACTAACCAGCAGATTTGGCTTCAACACCCTGCTTGGACATATTATTCAACTGTTGATGGGAAAGATGCGAGATAATCTCTCGTAGCGCTATGGGGTTGCAGTACTATTAGGTTCTGGCGTTGGGGTACCCTCACCATTACCAGATAGGGCTTGAAACCAGGATGCAATGAAAGGTGAAAGCATCATGACGGTACCAATCAATATCACAACGACGCCCACTTTTCCGGTTCCCCCCACAGAATCCATGGCAGATTTGACTGCTTCAAAGAATTTCTCGATTAACTTAAGTAGTGCATCAGCGCCACCTGCTTTCGTAACTCCAGAACGGGCAGAGCTGATAGTTGCTAAGATTTGATCTACCAGAACAAGTAAGATGCCGATTAAGAATACAACAAAGCCGAGTATTTGTGTGGGTGTCAGATTCATTTATGTTCCCTCCCAAATAGAACTAGATTAAATTAATTATAGTATATATATCCATATTGTCAATAAACAATTAATAACAATGACAACTATACCGGCATTAGACAACTGGTCCCTGCCAGAATGTGCGGCTGCAGAGGTGATGCTTATCCTAGTTCCATTCTGATTATGGTTGGATTGGGCAGCGCGCCAGGGCAGGCGCGGCGCCGAGACGGGCGTTATCCGTGCATCCGTGTTGAAATCCGTGTCGTGCTGAACGGGCGGGTTTTTGTATTTTCCGGCAGCAAGCCGGAGGCAGAGCGGTTGTGTTTCCTGCCAGGCGCCCTTGCTCGAACAAACCCGCCCCTACGGTTGGGAGGGGCGCGGCGCCGGGACGGGCGTAATTCGTGCATCCGTGTTGAAATCCGTGTTGTGTTGAACGGGCGGGTTTTTGCCATATCCGGCAGTGAGGCGGAGGCTGAGCGGATGTGTTTTCTGCCAAGCGCCCTTGCTCGAACAAACCCGCCCCTACGGTTGGGAGAGGTGCGGCGCCGGGACGGGCGTAATCCGTGTATCCGTGTTGAAATCCGTGTCGTGCGCAATGGTGACACGGGCGACCCGTCCGCGCAAACGGTCGCGGCGATGGCAATACATGCCTCGCCTGCGAGGGTGCCGGTCAAAGTCAGGTGGGTCGCCCCTACGGGTACACAATCCATGTCGTGCTGAACGGGCGGGTTTTTGCATTATCCGGCAGTGAGGCGGAGGCTGAGCAGTTGTGTTTTCTGCCAGGCGCCCTTGCTCGAACAAACCCGCCCTACGGGTGGGAGGGGCGCGGCGCCTGGAGGGGTGTAATCCGTGCATCCGTGTTGAAATCCGTGTCGTGCTATGCCAGGGGGATGCAAAAATAAAAGCTGGAGCCGCTGCCTTCGACGCTTTGCGCCCAAATTTTGCCGCCGTGGGCTTCGATGGTGTGGCGGGCGATGGCGAGACCCAGACCGGTGCCGCCGGAGGAGCGGGCGCGGTCGGCTTTGTAGAAGCGTTCGAAGATGCGCGGCAGGTCGTCGGGATGGATGCCGACGCCGGTGTCTTCAACGGTGAAGAGCACGGCGGCCTCGGGTTCGCAGCCTCCCAGGGGCATACCGGCGGAGCGCAAGCCGCGCGAGTCGAGCAGGCTGGCGGAGATGGTGATTTTGCCGCCGGAGGGGGTGAATTTGATGGCGTTGTGCAGCAGGTTGCCAACCACTTGCTCCAACCGGGTGGGGTCCGCCAGGATGGCAGGCAGGTCGCCCGGGCAATGCAGCTCGATCTGCAGTCCGGCGCGCTCGGCTTGCAGCCGCAGGCGATCTACAGCCTGCTGGATGACGTCCTGGGGGATTACCGGGCGCATCTGCATGGGGACGCGACCGGACTCGATGCGCGACAGCTCCAGCAGCTCGTTGACCATCTGGGAGAGGGCATCCACTTCGGTTTCGATGCGCTGCAGGAAGCGCCGCGCCGCCGGGGGATCTTCCAGGGCGCCTTCCTGCAGGGTCTCGGTGAGCGCTTTGAGCGAGGCCAGCGGGGTGCGCAGCTCGTGGGAGATGTTGGAGATGAAGTCGCGGCGCACGGTTTCCAGGTAGCGGGTGCGGGTGAGGTTCTGGAAGAGCATGATCACGAAGCCGGGGTTTTCCGGTCCCATGGGCACAGCCGAGGCCTGCAGGTACAGGCGGTCGGCGCTCAATTCCAGGGGCAGGCTGTGCGCCTCGCCGCTGCCGGAGGTGTGCTGCCACATCTCGACCACCTGGTGGTAGCGCAGCGCTTCCGCCAGTGATCGCCCGGCGATGCCGGCAGCCTGCACGCCGAACATCTCTTCGGCGGCGGCGTTGACGATGCGCACCAATCCCTGGGGATCGACGATGACCACGCCGTCCGACATTTCATTGAGCACGGCAGCCAGTTTGCTGCGCTCGCTTTCCAGCTCCTGGATGCGAGCCGCCAGCCGGGCGGAGAGGTGGTTGAAGGCGCGCGCCAGGTCGGAGAGCTCATCGGCGGTGGCAGGGTTGATGCGCCCTTGAAAATCGCCGCTTGCCATGCGCTGGGCGGCAGCAGTCAGGGCGCGCAGGG
>JBGSTO010000458.1:0-5801 GCA_041736465.1 Anaerolineales bacterium
GCCAATCCCAACCGAGGCCACATCCAGGCGGGTAGGTTGGTATCCACGGCGCGCAGCGCAGCGACCATCACCGCCGGCAGGCGGAACCAGGAGCGCGGCTCCAGGAGCTGTTTGACGATGGCGCGGATCAGCAGTTGGGCGTGCTGCATGCGGAAGAAGTCGTCGGAATTGGCCCGGTCGCGGGCAAAAGCCAGGGCTTTGCTGCCGGTCAGGTGGTGCCGCCCGGCGGGGTAGCCTGCCATGGGTTCCGGCAGCTCGACATCCACGCCGCCCATGGCATCCACCACCTCGCGCACGCTCTCGAAGCGAACGCGCAGGTAGTAGTGCAGATCCAGCCCAAAGTTCAGGTTGACGGTATCCAGGGCAGCCTGCGGTCCGCTGCCGCCTGCCGCGGCTTCAGCGAAGAAATGCGCCGTGTTGATGCGGTTCTCGCCCACACCGGGTATGACCACCCACAGATCGCGCGGGATCGAGAGCAGCCCCACGTAAGGGCGCGCCGGCAGGAAGGTCGCCAGTATGATGGTATCGGTGCGTGCGGTTGATGTCCACCAGTCGGCATAGTCCATGCCCAGGACGAGCACATTGGTGCGGAATGGCGCCAGGAAGTAGACAGCCAGCAGCACGATGGCGATCAGCGCCGGGCCAAGCAGCAGGCTGCAGCCGGGGCCAAGGCAGCTTCGCCGCCGCGGCGGGCGCATCCAATCCATGGGCGGTGGTGGCGGTGGGGGTGTGCTTCGAGAAGCTGTGCGGCGAACAACGCGGGTCTGCGCCCAGGGGTCATCGGGCTGTTGGTAAGAAGACGAAGTGTTTTGATTCATGGGATTCAAGGCGCCTGTGCGCCGTTATTCCTGTGGTTGCGTGAAATTCTCAGGGTTTGAAAAACAGCTCGGCCGCGGCCCGCAGGACGGCGTCTGCAGCCTGACCATCGGGCGCAGTCTCCACCGGCACATCCGGCTGCAGCCCGCTGCCTGCCAGCGGGGTGGAAAGGTCTGGAACCCACCATTTGGCGGAGGTGACGTGCAGGCTGGAGCCATCCTTCAGGTTGAACACCAGTTGGATGGTATCTTTTCCATAGGAAGGGGCGCCAACCAGCCGCGCTCTGCCCTGCGCCTGCAGCGCACCGGCGATAATTTCGGCGGCGCTGGCGGTGTGCTGGTTGATCAGGATTGCCAGCGGGATCTCGGTGAGCGGGCCGGGTTTTTCAACTCGCTGAGTCTCGATGGCTTTGCCCTTATACTGCTGCTCGATGATCGTGCCCTGGCTCAGAAACAGGCGCGCCGTGTCCACGCCGGCGGTCAGCAGCCCGCCAAAATTATCGCGCAGATCCAAGACGAAGGCGGACGCGCCTCGGTTTTGCAGATCCTGGGCGGCTTTGAGCACTTCATCCGGAGTGCTGGCAGCGATCACGTTAATTTCGATGACACCCAGGCGCGCCTCACGGCTGTCCAGGTGCCAGGTCACCGACGGCAGGGCAATTTCTTGCCTGCGGATCTCGAAGCTCAGTTCTTGAAAATCTGGTGGGCGCTGCACGCTGATGCGCACGCGCTGGTTTACCGGGCCGCGCAGCGCCGCCTGGATTGTCTCTACGCTGGTCTCGGGCGTGATTGGCAGGTCGTCCACCTGCACCAGGCGGTCGCCCTCCTGCACACCGGCGATGGCTGCCGGGCTTTCGGGGAAGGGATACAGCACGGTGTAGTTCTGCTCGTCGCGCCCCAGGCGCACGCCAACGCCGCCGAAGCTGCCTTCCAGCGTATTGGTTTCCAGCTCGTGCTGCGCCGGCTCCACGAAGATGGTGTAGGGGTCGTCATACGCCTGCAGCATGCCGCGGATCATGCCGTATTCCAGCACTGTGTCGCTGGCAGCTTCTTTAAGCCCGTGTTGTTCCAGGATGTCGTGAGCCTGCGCAAGCACGCCCCAGCGTGCGGAGTCCGGGGTAAGCTCCCCGCGCAGAAAAAAGCCGGCGCCAAAGCCGGCTGCCGTGCATACGAAAGCCCACACAAACACGAACAGCGAGCGTCTTGCTTCCATAGGGTCACCTGATCGAGATACCGCGGGCGAGTTCCCCGCTTTATCGAACAGTAGGCAAGTGTATCACAGATTAATATCAACGCTGGGTACTTGACTCGCAACGCTTTTTTATGTATAAAGAAGATACCTGAAGGAAATCATCCCAGATGATGAAATCCAGAAGGTCAGGGAGCCCCAAGAAATTGGATGGCGAACCCGCCGAAGCAAAAGCTTGCTGCCGATGCCTGGAAAATGGGCCCACCTCCTGGTTAGTATAAACAGGTAAAGTGCCCTAAGGGTCTACCCGCCCATGAAAGGGTACCTCGCAAGGTAGAAGCTGGAGCAGCCTTAAACCTGAACGGTCAACCACACCAGCCCGAATCATAATAAGGACTGGAGCGGAACCAAAAATAGGATAAGGTACAAGCCTGAATTGGCTATAAGATCCCGAAATCCCTGCCCGATAGGGCAGTAGGGACAACGCCAGCCAGGCAGCGGCGAAAACGCCACAGGTTACTCGGGGCCCCTGTTTTTAATTTAACCGTCCTTGCCGGGTCTTTGGAACACCTGCGGCTTCAGCACGCCGACGAAGGGCAGGTTGCGGTAGCGCTCGCGGAAGTCCAGCCCATAGCCCACTACAAACAGATCGGGCAGGTCGAAGCCGGTGTACTTGATGGGGGTATCGACCAGGCGCCGTCCGGGCTTGTTGAACAGGGTGCATACCTGCAGCGAGGCCGGTTGGCGCATGCGCAGGCTGCGCAGCAGGTAGTTCAACGTCAGACCGGTATCCACCATGTCTTCAACGAACAGCACCTCGCGCCCGTTGATGGGCGTCTCCAGGTCTTTCACCAGGCGCACCAGCCCCTGGTTGCGCGCCTCGGCGCTGTAGCTGGCAACTGCCAGAAAGTCCACTTCCAGCGGGATGCGGATAGCGCGCAGCAGATCGGCGATGAAAAAAGTCACCCCTTTCAGCACACCGATCACCATCAGGTCTTTATCCTGATAATCCTGCGTGATTTGGGCGCCCATCTCTTGAATGCGGTTTTGAAGCTGACCGGCGCTGATCAGAATTTCGCTGATATCGCGGCCCATTTCCGGGTACTGGCGCAGTTCATCCAGGCTCATGCGGGGTTATCCTTGAGCGCGGGTGCCGGTGATGCCCTTCGCCTCGACATCCAGCCCGTACTTCACCATCAGATCGCGGATGTCTTTGCGCTTGAACAGCTTGATGCTGATCTCGGGGTACAGCTCCTGCATGCGTTTCAGCTTACGGTTCTTGATGGTGGTGAGCTGAGGGCGCAGCGTGGTCAGCTCTACGAACAGTTCCTGCTCCGGCAGGTAGAAATCTGGGGTAAAGGCCTCGGTGACCTTGCCGCCTTCGTCCCACTGCAGCGGGAAGGTGCGCGGCTCATACTCCCAGGTGATCCCGTAGTAGTCCAGGATGCGGGCAAATGTTTCCTCGGCGGGATGAGAGAATTTCTTGGCTGGCATACGTTCAGGTGGGCTGCTTTGACGGGTTGGCGGTGTCGGCATGTCTGTGGGATAGGGAAGCGTTTGTCTGGCAGTGTTCCAGTGCCTGGCAAATCAGGCAGGCAGCCTGGCTCGGTTCCAGACGGGCGGTGTTGACGATCAGATCGTACAGCTCGTAGTTATCCCAGCGAACTTGATAATAGCGGCGCAGGTAGCTGCGGCGAGCGGTATCGCTGGTCTCCACTTGCGAGCGCGCGGCATCCAGGGAGATCTTCTGCGCGTGGGCCACGCGCTGCGTCCGCAGGTCGGTGGGTGCAATCACCTTGACGTGCAGCACCTCGGGCCAATCCGCCAGGATGACCTGCCCGGCGCGCCCAACGATGATGATCTGACCTGCTCCGGCGAACTCGTAGATCACCGATTTGATCGCCGCCTGGTAAGCCTTACGAGCACGATAGCTGGGCTGCAGGCCGAACAAACCCAAATCGTCGATGGCAGCCAGCGCCATTTCGGGAGCGCCGGCGCGGCGGGCTGCCTGGTTGATCAGCTCCCGGCAGACGACGCGATAACCCAGGCGATCTGCGAGCTCCTGAGCAACTTCATCGCCCAGGCTGCCGAGCTGGCGAGAGATGGTAATGGCATTCACAGGTATCCTCCGATCTAATGCTAGGGTAAATCAGGATACCCGGATGGCAGTCTGAGAAGCGTTGGGTCCGGTTCCCAATATGATTATAGCACGCCTGCACTTTTCAGCGCCTGGCGCGCCGACTGGATGGTGAGCGGCTCGGGTGCGGCGGGGTAAAGCTCCCAGCTCTCCTCGTGCTGCACCATCCCGCCAGGCGCCACTTTCTCTAACGGTCCGACAACTTCCACCTCGATGAACAGGTCGTTGACGAAGCTTTCCACGTTGCAGCCAAAATCGACGTGCGGTTGCTCCGGCTTCGGCTGGAAGCGCTTGACCAGCAGTACGCCGGCGACGAAGTAAGCGATCCAGCCCTGGCTGTTCAGATAGCCGATCTTCAAGGGCGGCATTGCCGGCTGCGCCTGGATGAAGATCAGGTCATCCTCCAGCAGCAGGCGCGGGTCTTTCCAACTGGCGTAAGGCCATAAGACCACCTGCCGGTTGGGCAGCAGTCCGGCCTCATCCACAGGAGCGGTGTTCTGGGGGAAAACCGCCATCCCCCCGAGGCGCATCATACTCAACGCCCAGGGCGCCAGCTCCACCGGCCACAAGCCGTGGTTGTGGATCTCATGCCGCACGCTGAGCCGGCTTTCAGCGGGGTGCAGCGCCACCTGGATGACCTTTTGTAACCCGGTCGGCCTTTCCACGGGGCCGGTGAGGCGCACGCCGTTGGCGCTTCTCTCCACCGTCACTTCGTCGTTATCCGGCAGGTACGTGCGCGGCATGGCTTCTGGGGCGTGCCACAGGCGGTGACCGCCGCGAATGTGGTACTCGCCGTAGGCCGTTTCCCGCTTACGATCTGGGAGTTCGGCGAATAGGTTCTGGTTCGAATCACCGTAAAACAGGCGCACCAGGCGCGGCCCGGCTCCGGACAGATACTCCAGGCGCAGGGGTGCAGCAGTGATGATTTCGGTGGGCAAGCCGTAGAAATCGCCGGTCATAGGTTTTGCTCCTCACTGAAAAGATGGTTTGTCTCAATCTGTGCTGCCAACTGGATTAGCTCTTCGACCGGCAGGTGCGCCGGCTGAGCGGGAGGCAGCGGGGTGATAAGCCGGTGCAGCGGTTCGGGCCAGGCAGCCAGCGCCCAGGCATCCGCCGGGTAGTGGCTGCGCCGCGCGCCGACCGGGCGCCAATCCAAACCCTGCAGCACCTGCTCCCAGGCCTTCCAGGGCGCCATATCGGGGGTCAATGAAAACGTCGGCAGGGCCGCGAAGTAAACGGGAAGGCGTTTCGGGAAATGATCGCGCATTCTCTCCAGATAGCGCAAACTGTCCTGAGTGTTGAACACCAGCCACAGCGGCAGCAAGCCGCCCTGGTAAGCAGCTCCGGCATCGAAATGGCTGAAGGTTTGCACCAGCACGCCGGCAGCCGGACGATTCTGCAGCGCCAGCAGGCGGGCGGCGGCGAAGAAGGCCAGGCGGGAAAAATCGTGTGGGTGCGGCAGGCTGAGGCGCACACAGCGAAAGCCCTGCTCCTGGCAGAAAGCCTGCACCGCCTGCTCCAGGGCAGGCTCTGTGCCCCATTCCGATTCGCGACCGCGCTCCGGCGGCAGTTCAGGCAGGCTCCACCCGCCTCCAGCCAGACCTGCCTGGGCGCAGTACTCACGCAGGCGGGGGCTGCCCTGCAGGAATTCCTCCGCCGG
>JBGSTO010000470.1:0-5948 GCA_041736465.1 Anaerolineales bacterium
ATCTCCGGATCAGGGTGAACGGTATGGTTGCCCAGGAAGTTCAATCCCAGAAATACAGGTACGGGTTTCTCACTGGCGCTCAACGGCAAATAGATCAGGATTTCCATCTCGCGCTCGCCGCGCCCGGTTTTGAAGCTTACCCGGATTTCTTTTCGGATCGCCTGCCCACCCAGGGCCTGATTAGACTTGGAGAGCTGTCCGAACTGCATTTTAAAGTGGGTATGCGGAGTTCTGCCGAAGATATCACGTCGAAACGCTTCCAACAGGTGCGGGCGCTGGCGCTTGAGCCAGGTTTCGGCATCAGCCACCGGCTCACCGCCGGGCAGCAGCAGCGGGTCTGGCAGCTCACAGGCAGGAACGTTTTCTTCGAGGAAGTTGTACACCAGCTCGATTGGCGCCCCTGAAGGCAAGTGCACCTGTACGCTTCCCCCACCGCGCCGCGCCACATCCGGGAGCAGCAGCCCGAGCTGCTCGGAGACAGAGGCCGGTTTGGGACTCACAGCTCACCAACCGGCAGCGACACGTGCAGGCGCGCCTGTTCGTCCATCCAGGCAGCATGCTTCCCCCGGATTTGCAGTTCGCGCGACTCGCCAGGAGGCAGGATGAACTCGATTTCCTGGTAAGGCAGCGGATAGCCATTCCGCACCAGGCTGGCGCCCACATCGATCGCGCTGGCGCCGGCGCTCACATTGAGCTCGATCTCGCTGTAGCCTCCCTCACGATAGGCATGGCTGATACCATCGTCTTCTATCAGGTGGAAACGACCGCTGCTGCCGGCAGGTCCCGGATACACCAGCACCTGGCGGGTATCATCCGCGGCCTCTCCAAAGTGCCGCATGAGCCTGCCCATGGGGATCATGCCGCCTGCCGGTACCAACAGCGGGTTTCTCTCCAAAGGCGCCGGCAATGTGACGGTCGAACCGCCGGTATACCAGGCGCCGCTGTAGAAATCGCACCAGTTCGTTCCCCGCGGAAGGTAGACATCGCGCTGGCGGGCGCCTGGCTCCAGCACCGAAGCTACGAGCAAGTTCGGTCCCAGCAGAAAATCGAACGACTCCGTATGCGTGGCGGGGTCGCCGGCGTAATCGTAGACGAGCGGGCGGATAATCGGCTGTCCGCTGCGCGCGGCTTCGAAGACCAGGCTGTACAGGTAGGGGATCAAGCGGTAGCGGAATTCGATGCTCTCCCGGATGATCGGTAGAACTTCAGGGTACATCCACGGCTCGTTGACTGTGCCGTCTTCGTTCCAGGAGTGAATCGTGAAGCGCGGGTGGAAAATACCGTTCTGCACCCAGCGCACGAACAGCTCCGGGTCGGGTTTTGGTCCGGCAAAGCCACCGATATCGTGCCCGGTATTGGGTGCACTGGATAGGCTCAGCCCCAATCCCATCGGGATGTTGTAGCGCAAGGTGTTCCACGAGGTGTGGTTATCGCCCGACCAGGTCTGAGCATAACGCTGGATTCCCGGGCAGCCGGAGCGCGACAGCAGGTATGGCCGTTCAGCCGGCTGGAATTCGAGCTGAGCTTCACGGGAAGCGCGGTTCATCAGCAGAGAGTGCAAGGGGCGCACCAGGCGGATTGGCACTGCCTCGCCGAATCCACAGCAGCGCGCCTCGTCGTCCCAGATGGGATATTCATTGTTGTCGTTCCATGTGCCATCGATGCCGAAATTTAGCAGGCGGTCGAGCACGCGCTGCTTCCACCAGGCGTAGCTGGCAGGGTTGGTAAAATCGACGTGACCGCCCAATCCGCCCCAGAAGACACTCAACTCCGGCTCGTCCGCCTCGGCTGCCAGGATGAACCCACCCATCTCGGCAACCTCGTCGTAGCGCGGGTGCGTGGTGAGCAGCGCAGGCTTGATATTGGCTGCCAGGCGAATGCCAGCCTGGTGAAACGCCTGCACCAGCCCTTTTGGATCGGGGATTTTCTTCAGATTCCAGGTAAATACGTAGCGCTTGCCTTCATCGCTGGTGCCATACCCAGAGGAAAGGTGGAACATATCACACGGGATGTGGTGCTCCTGGCACAGTTTGATAAACTGCATGAGCTGTTCCTGCGCGTCCGGGGCTTCGGTGTAGGTCATCGTCGAACCCAGATAGCCCAGCGACCAGCGCGGCGGCAGCGCCATTCGACCAGTCAACGCGCTGAACTTCCGCACCACTTCGGGGATCGACGGCCCATAGATCAGGTAATAATCCACGTCACCCCCATCTGCCTGCCAGTAGCGGTAGGCAGGGTAGTAGTTATCCACTTCCTGACCCATATCGAAGGTTGAGACAGCTAAATTATCATAATACAGCCCATATGCCAGGTCTAGATCGGGGTTAAAGCAGATATAGAACGGGAAATGCTTGTAGAGCGGGTCGCCTTTTTGGGCATCGTAGCCCAGGGCATCCAGGTTCACCAGGCGCATGCGCATCCCGGCTTTATCCAGGGGGCCGGCGCGCTCGCCAAATCCATAATAGTGCTCGTTGGGAAAACGCTGCAAATAATGGAACACTGCCTGCCCGGCTTTGTCGTAAACATACGCCCGCCCGGGCAGGTCGGCGGCAAAGAGACGCCCGTCTCGGCTGCTCCACCTTAAGCACAGTTCGCTCGGATCGATCTCCAGCAGCAAATCGGCGGTGCGCAGCTGCAGGCCATTTTCTTGCTGGCTTAGCTCATACGTTGGGCAGGAAAACGGGCTCAGGTCATCGCGCAGGCGACCCTCGCGCGGCACATCCCCCTGCTCAAAACCGGAAGCACGCTCGCCGCCCAGCACAGTCCAGGTGCGGTTCAAGCGCGAGCGCCCGTCAGGAAGATGCTGTACCCGGATCAGATCCTGTTCCAGTACAGAGATGGTGAATCTTTCTCCGCGCCGGCAGGTGAATTCCAGCGGAGAGGAGCGAAGTTCAGGCCATTTCGGCGAAGCGCCAAGCAACGTTGCCTGCTGCAGTTGGGTGATGCGCATTGATCCTCCGCAAACGCAAGGTATAAGCTGGTCAGGGTGCGCACTATCGCAGATTCAGAGTAAGCTCTTCCCCAGCGTGTTCGATCCGCATCTGCGCCGCCTGGTGTGGCGTGTGGGTGTAGCGATTGGCAAAATGCGGGAAATCGCCCAACGCCTGAATGGTATCGTTTACCAGGAATGGACCCTGCCAGGAAAATTCCAGGTGCTGACCGGAAGGCGCCGTCCAGTCAGCTTGCAGCCCGTTCGTGTGGAACGCCGAGTGAGCGATCTCGCGGCAGAAGGCGTCAAAACAGCCGTACTCAGCCGCACGGCCCAGGTGCGCCAGCCAGATCTGCCCGGGTCCAAGGCTGCGCAGCTCCTGCCCGGCATGCCGCCCACTGGAGGTGAGCTGCAGATCTCCGTCACTGCCCAACGCCAGGTAGCCGTTCCCGACCCGCGCCATCGCCCAGCGTGCCGAGATGCGGTATTCGTCAAATGCAGCCGCGGGAAAATAGGCGTGGGTGAATGGCAGCCCGCCCGGCAGGCTCAAATCATAGATACACACCACAGTGTTCTCGTGCATGGCAGCCCGCGGCAGGCGCGCTGAGCCGGCCCAGAAGTTCGGGCGAGCATTGCCGTGTTCCTGGCTGTTGCCGGGCTGGTTGGTAAATACGATCGCCTCCGGGCTGAGCGTCGCCTGCCAGATGTGTTCCTGCCAGCCCCAGATCCCCGGCTGGTAATCCACTGCCGCCGAGAGCATGCCATCGGGTGTGCGCCAGGTGAGCGTGTTGACTTCCCAATCGCCGCGCTGCAGATCGAACTGCGGGCGGTACCTGCCGCTCGAACGCGCCTGGGTGAGCAGCGCTTCGGGCAGATCCGCTCCGATTTTTTGAATCAGCTCCGGCACCCGGTAGCGCCGGGCAAACGCCAGCAGGCCTGCCGCCTGGCTTTCGCCGTTCAGAGCGCCCAGGCCCCAGGCAATCCGCTGCAAACCGGAGATATTCTCCACCCGCGCCGATTTCAACTGGGCGACGTAGGAACGCCCGTGCGTGCTGCCGTGCACACCGCGGAAAGAATGGCAGGCCAGGCTGAAGAATATCTTATTCAGCAGGGCAGTCGCCTTTTTGCGCAGGGCGGCGCTATCGCCAAACTCAACCAGCGCAAGCAGGGCGAACGCATCCAGAGCCAGGTAAGAGCTTGAGTCCCATTCGGAGAACGAGCCGCGCAGCCGGCTGCTGATCCAGGCGTCGATGCGCTGCCGGGCGCGCCTGTACTGCTGCCCGCCGGTGAGTCCGCTGTTGGTGAATGTCCAATCGGGCCAGCGCTGACCGGCGAGATAGGCAGTCACGTGAAAAAGGATCTGGTGATTCTCGGTATGGTAGCACATCGCGTCCAGGCCCGGCTCGTCGATCCAGTACTTGAAATTCAAGAACGCGGACTCGATGCGCTGCCGGTCCTGCGGTCGCAGCGCGGGTGATCCATCGAACATGCACAGCAGCGAGAGCAGGTCAACCGCATAAAAATCAGCGCAGTCGTAGCGCCGTTCCAGGAACTGGCAGGCAAAATCCACCGCGCCGGGCGAGATTTGCTGGCTGCGCCCCAGCCTGACCGCTGCCATCGCCCCGTACACGCGGTAGGTCATCTGAGACAGGTGCTCCAGCGCTTCCTGGCGACAGGTATCATAGCCGCTGCCAGGCTCAGGTGCATGGGCGTGAAATACCCCACCCCGCCCCCACAGGGCGCGCTCGACGCTCTGCCGGGAGGAGCCGCTTGCCTCCAGGCGCAAGCGTAGTGGAAAATCATTGGAGAGCTGGGCCATGCCCTGCGCCTGGTCGGGTGTGATGTGAATCACCGCCCCTTCCCCCGGCTTCAGCAGATGGCTGCTCCGGGTAGCCATGGCGGCGTAGCGATCCGCTTCGGCAGGCAGCCGCAGGGTTTCGTCTTGCACCGGCAGATCGATTTCAGCGCTAAAGGCGAAGTCCTGCCCGGCGCCTGCCTCCAGATGAACGGGCAGCGCAAGCCCCGAAAAAGAGCCCTGCGCAACGACCAGACGATCCAGGCCTTGCTCAGCTTGCAGCCAATCAGAGGCGGTGATCTCTCCCAGGGGTATGCCTGTGGAGATGTGCCCATCTCTCGGCAGTCGTAATCCCAGGGCCAGGCGCGCCTCCCGCCAACCAATGGTCACCCCGTACAGCCAAAGCTCGTTCCACCCGGCGTTGAGCGCCAGGGCTACCGTTACCACATCGGGTTCCACATAGCCAAAGCGGGTGTGATGAAGCACCTGGGTACGGTTCAGCCACACTTCCACCGGGTTGACAGTCAACAGGCTGGCTTCGACTCGAGCAGGCTCCGGCGTCAAAACGGCAGTGTACAACCAGCCCTGCATCCAGGACAGGGCAAAATTGAACAGGCTCATGTCGATTATGGCATCGGCTTCGGCAGTCACGGCCTGCCAGGAGCAGCCCTCCACCGGCCCCGGCTGGCCCACCTGTGGGGTCGGTCCGGGCTGCCAGGCTGGTCTCACCAGCTCTCGATAGGCGTGGGCCTTCAATTCCAGCGAATCCGGCGCATTGCTGATACACCAGCGCCGCCCCGGACCAAAGGGGGAGCCGCTGGCTGGCACGACCAGCGATAAATCCCTGAGGGGCGTGGTGTGCGGTCCGCAAGCCAGCCAGTGCAGAATGGCTCCATCCGCACCAGGATCATAGCGAGCCAGGTTGGCAGCCAGCATCAGCTACACCAGCTCCCCAACCAGGCGCTGCAAATTGGCAAACGACTGGCGCACGCCATCTTCGGGGGCGCCGCCGGGTGGCGTATAGTGATTCTCCAGCGAGATGACATCCTGATAAGCATCTTCCTGCAGGGCGCGCAGCTGCCCGGCGATGTCCACTTCGCCGCTGCCCAAGGCTACCCAGCGCGGCTTTCCGCTCTCAGGATCGATGACAGCGTCCTTGATATGCACGTGCCCGATCAGGTGCTTGCTGCTCTGGTAGCCATCTGGATATGGAGTCTCGCCCAC
>JBGSTO010000483.1:0-2891 GCA_041736465.1 Anaerolineales bacterium
ACCCACATGCGCCGCAAAAATTCCTTTGTCTCCGGCGGCAGTGACAGCATCCCCCCACCCAGCTCCAGGCTGGCGACCAGGATAAACAGCGGGTGCGTGCTCTGCACCATGCCCGCCAGGACCGCGTTGAACTGCCAGGCAGTGCGCTCCGCCAGCCGCTCCAACCGCCTGGAAAGCAGGCGGCGCAGCACGATCAACGCCAGGTATGCCGCCGCAAAGACCCCCGCTGCCAGCGCCCAGCGCGACACCAGGTTGCCATAGATTGAATAATTCCAGAAATCGAGCATACGCCCTCCTCACCGCCATGATACCATAGCATAAAAAACCGGGGTGTCTGGACAGTCTGCGACTGTCCAGACACCCCGGTATAGTCCGTGGCGAACGCTTTACTGTATGGTCAGCGGTAAGTAAATGAAGAAACCGGGCACAAACGGTTCGAGCTGCGGGTCGGGTGTGGGCAATGGAGCCGGGTATGGTGTGACGGCCTCATAATCCAGGTAAACGCTGTCCTGCGCCGCGACGCTCAGCCGCCCGCCAAGCATCTCAGCATACAGCGTGTGATCGCCGCGCACGGCAGGCAGCTCCCAGGTGAAGGCGTTCTGGAAGTCCATCCACTGCGACCATTCCCCCTCGTCCACCCGCAGGCGCATCTGCTCGAAGCTGCCGTATAGATATACCTGCACCTCCGGCTCGAACACCGCCGGCTGTTCCCCCTCGATCACCAGCGGGTAGCTGTCGCCGGTGGAGAAATCCTGCACCCAATAGTGCTGGTACGGCGTGTCTGCCTCGGCATAACCGGCGCCAATCTCACGGAAGTCGGGGCTGAGGATGTTATCGCGGTGCCCGGGACTGCCCATCCACAATTCCATCGCCCACTCCGGCGTGCTGGCGCCGGCGGCGATGTTCTCGCCCAGCTTGTCGAAGCCGGGGTAATACGCCTCCACCCGCTGCCACCACAAACACACCCACTCCAGGTCCGCAGAGGAGCGGTCGTAGGTATCGTGCTCGAAGTAATCGTCTCCGCCCAGATCGGCGGCATGGTAGCGCGCCGCCTGGCTCAAATCCGACACCAGCTTGAGCGGCGGCACGCCCGCTTCCTGGCGCGCTTCGTTCACCAGCGCCGCAAGCTGCGCCTCGAAACCGGCGTTGACCTCCGGGATGGTCTCCCCGCCGCAGCCCAAGAATGCCCGCCCTGGAGCCGCCTGCCCCAATAGGAGCAGCAGCGCCAGCCCCAAAAAGGCGCCGGTACGCACGATCCAATGACGATAAAGCATGATTCCGGCCATTTCTGCAATCCTTATTGACATTTTAATAAATTTGTCAATCAATATCTCTATTGTTATCGGCGCGTTGGGCTGGAAATAGCCGTTCATTGGGCTTACAATATTGTCAGGAAGCTAAAGTTATGCACACACCCCCTCCCATCTCCCAGTACCTGCAATCGCGCAATATCCCCCACCGGGTATTCCGCCACCCCGGCGCGGTGCACTCCCTGGAGCAGGCTGCCGCCGAGCGCGGGCAGCGTCCCGAGCAAGTGGTGCGCAGCATCCTCTTCCGCCTGGGCGCGGAAGACTTCGCCATGGCGCTGGTCGCCGGGCCTGCCCAGGTGTCCTGGCCCGCCCTGCGCAAATACCTGGGGCAGTCGCGCCTGAGCATGGCAGCGCCCGAAGAAGTGCTCGCGGTCACCGGCTACCTGACCGGCGCGGTGGGGCCCTTCGCCCTGCTCCGACCGGTGCGCATGCTGGTGGATGAAACTGTTTTAAAAGAGGAAGAAATCTCGATAGGCTCCGGCGAGCGCGGCGCGACCATCATCCTGCGCCGCGACGATCTGCTGGCAGCCTTGGGGGAATACGAAACGGCCTGTTTTACGTGTTAGAGAAAACCATTTTTAACACGAAGAACACCAAGGAAAGACCAAAGATCACGAAGAAACCTATTCTTTAGCTTTCTCCGCACCCTGGCGCCTTCGCGGTCAATTACTGCCCGCTGTCCAAATGCAGGATAAACGTAAACGCCGCCTCGCCCGTTTCCGGGTTCAGGATTTCAGCCCTCGCCCCTTCGCGGAACTCGAATGTCAGCTCAAAAGTGGCATCCGCCGGAACCTTGAAGGGACTTGCCTCGGTAAATATCTGGACTGAATCCTCCGGAAAATTGCTGTAAAACTCGATGATTTCCCCGCTGGTGGTCAACGTCACCTGCAGTGTGCCCGGCGCTCCGCTGGTGGCTGTACCGCTGAAAGACATGACGAGATTCGAAATCTGGTGGATCGCCACCGGTGACCCGCCCAGGTTTTCTTCCACATGCGTGCATTCGGTCGGTCCGCTGCCTTCAAGTTTTGCCTGCGCACCCTGCCATGCCAGCGTAAACTGGACAGCGTGCAGGCACGGCTCTTCGGCAAAAGCCAGCAGCTGGCGGATTTCGATATCCCCTCCGAGCGTGCACTCCGGCAGGGGCTGGGTCAGCTCCGGCAGCCCGATCTTCATCGCCGCTTGATTGAAGAGCTGCTGGGTGGCAGCCTGGGCTTTGCTTTTGACCGCCTGGTAGTACTGCCCATCACCCTCGAACGAGCCTTGCACGCCCAACAGCATCGCCTGCGCCAGCGAATTGAGCAGGTCGCGCACCTGCTCTTTGGTTGCGCTGCACGGGTTGAAATTTTCCAGGTCGGCTTTCAGCTTTTCTTCCCAAATTTTGCGAGCGCGGTTGGAAGCCGTCTCGCCCAACTCTGTCTCCCCCAGGCGCAGCGCCTCTTCCGCCAGGCGCAGGCTGTCTCCAAAGCCGGCATCGCCGATCTCACCGGCGAACAGGTCGCGAAAAGCCTGGTTGGCCTGGCTGCTGAAGGCAGAGCCATCCCCACCGGCAGCCTGGTCTGCAGCGCCGGCGTTCAGCAGATC
>JBGSTO010000406.1:0-1901 GCA_041736465.1 Anaerolineales bacterium
CGAGCGGATGGGAGCAGCGAAGAAATCTCGCTGGCGCAGGTGCGCAGCGGTGATCTGCTGCTGGTCCGTCCAGGCAGCAACGTCCCGGCTGATGGTATGGTCGAGGAAGGCGAGTCGGATGTTGATGAAGCGATAGTCACCGGCGAGTCCAGGCCGGTCAAAAAGAGGCAGGGCGCTAAAGTCATCGCCGGGACGATCAACGGCGACGGAAGCCTGCGGGTGCGGGTGACGGCTACCGGGGACGAGACTGCGCTGGCAGGCATCATGCGCCTGGTGGAGCAGGCGCAGCAAAGTAAATCAAATACCCAGATCCTGGCGGATAAAGCCGCCGGCTGGCTATTTTACGTCGCCCTGGCAGTCGCTGCGATCACTGCGGTTGCCTGGGGAGCGGCTACCGGCCTCAATGTCGAGGTGATCGCCCGCGTGGCTACGGTGCTGGTGATTGCCTGCCCGCACGCCCTGGGGCTGGCGATTCCATTGGTCGTGGCGATCACGACTTCAATAGGCGCCAGGAACGGCATCCTGGTGCGCGACCGGCTGGCGCTCGAAAAGGCCAGAGAGATCGATGTCGTCATCTTCGATAAGACCGGCACGCTGCCCCGAGGTGAATTTGGCGTCGTTGCCATCCAGACTCAGGATGGTTGGGAGGAGGAGAAAGCTCTGGCGCTGGCAGCGGCGATCGAGGGCGACTCGGAGCACACCATCGCCCGTGGCATCCGCCGTTCCGCCGAACAGAGCAAAGTAACTGTGCCCGAAGTTTCCGAATTCGAAGCCATTAAAGGTCGCGGCGTGAGGGCCAGTTATAATGGCGGGGAGGTCTATCTCGGCGGGCCGCGCCTGCTGGAGATGTTGGCGCTAAACCTTCCTGAGGCATTGGGTAATTTCGAGCAGGAAGCCAGCGCCAAGGGGCACAGCGTGGTCAACCTGGTGGTAGACGGCCGGGTGGCGGCAGGCTTTGCCCTGGCGGATGTGCTGCGTCCAGAGAGCAAGCAGGCTGTCGAGAAGCTGCACGCCATGGGGGTCGAGGTGGCCATGCTAACCGGCGACGCCGAAGCGGTCGCCGGCGCGGTAGCGGCTGAGTTGGGCATCGACCAGTACTTTGCCGAAGTGCTGCCCGAACACAAGGACCAGAAAATTGCCGAGCTGCAGAGGCAAGGCAGGCGGGTCGCTATGGTTGGCGATGGCGTCAATGATGCCCCGGCTCTGTCGCGCGCCGATGTGGGCATTGCCATCGGCGGCGGCACTGACGTTGCGATTGAATCGGCGGGCATCATCCTGGTCAACAGCAACCCTTTGGATGTGGTCAAGGTGTTTGCTTTGAGCCAGGCCAGCTATCGCAAGATGATCCAGAACCTTATCTGGGCGACCGGGTACAACGTGATCGCGCTGCCGCTGGCGGCTGGTGTCCTGGCGCCGGTAAACATACTGCTCTCACCAGCCGTGGGCGCGCTGCTCATGTCGATCAGCACCATCATCGTGGCAATCAATGCTCAGTTCTTGCGGCGGGTGAAGCTGAGCGCGTAGCCTCACTCGCTTCCCCTTTGACATCCTCCCCCGCCGCGGTTAAACTATCCCCGTCATGAACCACCCCGAATTCTTCCGCCGGCTGGATTTCGACGACGAGCAGTTCGAGCGCACGGTTTCCGCCGGCGTTGCCGCGGTCAAAGGCAACGACCGTCTGCAGGCGCGCAGCCTGCTCTTCAAAGCCGCCGGTATGAAGCCTTCCGACCCGCGCCCCTGGCTGTGGCTGTCGGCGGTCAGCGAGGATACCGCCGAGCAGATCGACTTCCTGGAGCATGCCGTTTCCGCCGACCCGGGCAACGCTGCCGCCCGCCGCGGGCTGGCGCTGCTGACCGGCAAGCTGGACCCGCAGCAGGTGGTGCCGGAAGGGCGGAGTGTGG
>JBGSTO010000516.1:0-1669 GCA_041736465.1 Anaerolineales bacterium
CAGTGGCGGCTGCTGGCCGGTTTTGGCGGCGTGCTTGTCGCATGCGCCCTGCTGCTGTTTGCGCTCAACCCGGCCTGGCTGCAGCGTTTCTGGCGCCTGGTGACGGCGGGTATGGATCTGGTGCGCGAGACGCCTACCTTGAACGGGCTGCTGGTGCTCGCCGGCGAAGGAATATGGGGCAAATGGCTGTGGCTGCCGGTCTTGCTGCTTGGCGTGCTCCTGTGGTGGGTGCGGGGCAGGCAGTGGGAGCGGCGCGCTATGATCGACGTGGCGCTCATGGCAGGGCTGGTGGTCGCACCGGTGGGCTGGAGCTACGATCAGGTGATGCTGCTCATCCCGCTGCTGTCTGTGCTGGGCTGGGCGGCGGATGGCTCGCTGAGCAAACGCGACGCAGCGGTTATCGTATGGGTGTTGGTCGCTGCCAACGCGCTCACCTTCTACCAGCGCATCCAGACGCCCAGCGAGGTGTGGTTCTTCTGGGTTCCGCTGGTGATGGCGGGAGCGTATGGGTATGCCCGGCGGCGGCATAAGCTGGGCGCAGGTAGTGGGACGCACAAGGATGTCATCCTGAGCGCCGACCTGCTGGGTCGGTCAGCGAATGATCTAGATCCTTCACTTCGTTCAGGATGACAGATCAAAAAAGGTTTGAGGGGCAGGATGGAGGTGCAGTCATGTCTAAGCTGATCAGCGAACTGCTCGTGGACCTAAATTTCATCCGCTCGCACACCCTGCAGCCCAAATGGTACAAGGCTGCCAAGGTTTTCATGCTGTTGGGCTTCCTGGCAGGCTATATCTATTTCTTTGGGTGGCTCAAGACCGGCCTGTTTCTGCTTATTTTCGTGCTGCTGAGCCTGCTGGTGCACATGCTGTACCGCGCCAAAACCAGCCGCTGGACAAAAAGCTGGCTGGATTTCGTCGTCGTCGAAGAAAACAATACCCGGCGGTACCAACGTATCGGCGCGTATTATTACACCATGATTGCGGTTAGTGCCGCCCTCTCAATTGCGCTCAGCCAGATCCTGCTCTGAGCGGCGCCGCTCCTCCCGCTGCAGAATAAGAATGCAATCTCCGGGCATGTAGCCGACTGAGCTTCGGGCAACATCCAATTAACCAGGCATTGCGAGCCACGCAAGGCGTGGCAATCTCCAACACTTTGATGGAGATTGCTCCGGTCGCGGCAGCGGGCCATCCACGAATGGGACACGAATACGCGAATAACCCGCCTCATCGCGAGCCATGCGCGTATTCGTGGGATTTATTCGTGGATGGCTTCTCTCCAAGATCATCATGGGAGTACTCGACATGACAGCCTCGTAAGATATGCCCGGGCTTGAGATCCGGCACTTGACAAGCGGTGCATTGTTTGCTATTATATGACGGATAATATATGTGCTTTATCCTATATAGGAGCAGTCGTCTATGTCACTAGAGCACGCCATTCTTGGCTTTCTCAACTACCACCCCTACAGCGGCTACGATCTCAAGAAGATCTTCGACAGCTCTGTGCGGCATTTCTGGCCCGCCGACCAGAGCCAGATCTACCGCACACTGGCGCGCCTGACCGAGCAGGGCTATGCGCAGGTGGAGAAAATCCCCCAGGAAGACCGTCCTGACCGCAAGCTGTACCACATCACCGAGGCCGGGCGCAGCGAGCTGCTGCGCTGGCTGT
>JBGSTO010000529.1:0-16915 GCA_041736465.1 Anaerolineales bacterium
TTCAAGTACTCGCCGCTGCACAACCTGCGCCGCGGCGTGCGCTACCCGGCGACGCTGGTCACCACCGCCGATCACGACGATCGCGTCGTGCCGGGGCATTCGTTCAAGTTCGCCGGCGCGCTGCAGGAGGCCCACACCGGCGAGAATCCGGTGCTGATCCGCATCCAGGTGCGCGCCGGGCACGGTTTTGGCAAACCCACAGCGATCTTGATCGCCGAGCAGGCGGATATCTGGGCGTTTTTCGCGGCGAATTTGGAAATGGCGTAGGAGCGCAACTGGCACGGGAAAAACCCGCCCCATCTCCAAGTAGAACCGATCTATGAGCGAGCATGGTGCGGGTTTTCACCTTTGGCATGAAAGACGATTGCAAGGATTCTCGTGAAGAAAAATATTTTCCAACTGCTCAGTTGGTCATTATTTTTGGTCATTACGATTGCTATTGTCAGCATCGCCCTTGCGACCCGCCCTCGAGGGGATCCTCAAGCCAGCAGCGAAGCGACGCTGGAGCAAAGATTGGTAGATTTGGGTCTCCCGGTTAAGAGCTTTACCGTCATTAAACCATCTCCACTCGAAGTTGAATTAATCCTGGAAAGCGCCGGTAGAGATGATGACCAGTCGGTGCGGGCGGATATGTGGAACCGATTTATTGCCGGACGGGAGCTGGATCTGGCTTACCTCAATTACGATCTTAGAATTGCGAGCTACCACCTGAAGCAAGTGACAGCCAAAGGTGATGAACTCTACAGCAGCACCAGTTTCTTGTACCCCGGCGATCCAGATCAAAAACTGACCCCGGCGCCTCCCTCTGCACTGGATGATCTTCAGACGAAAGAGATCGTTAAGAACGATCTCGATTTGAAGGGATTGGCGCTGCTGGAGCTCACTGTGCCGGAGTTCGTCACCGAACGCGAGAACAGCCAACTGGTTACCCTGCATCTATCTACCGGCGCGAGCGGTGACAAGGTAGATGAAGTACAGATCCGCAGTTTTATCTTAAGCATAGGCTCCCAGATCGAAGCGATCAATGCCCAATATAGAACCAGAATCGCCCTGGTACACCTGTTGATTACTGACTCCAGTGGGAATCTGCTGGTGGAATTCCTGGAAGATCATGTGACGGGGAGACAATTTTCATGGCATGCAGACAGTATTGAGGGCACCTGGTACCCTCAGCCTGCCCCGATCATAACCGGGATCGTAGAAGAGACGTCCGAGCCTATCGAATCCCCCACATCTGCTCCACTGGCAGCAACCTCAACACCCGATCGAGATGCCTACCCGCCTCCGCAAACCCCCAGCCCATATCCGTAGTTCGCCATCACAGAACTGCTGGCTTGCAGTGGTGCCTATCCAAGGCACGACCGGGTACGGGTACAAAACACCCGTGCCCCTACGCATCTGCAACCGGAATGGTGAAGTGGAACGTCGTGCCCTTCCCCAGCTCGCTCTCGAACCAGATTTTGCCGCCCTGCATCTCCACCAGATGGCGGGTGATGTTCAGCCCCAGCCCGGTGCCTGGAGACTCACGGATGTTCTGGTCTTCGGCGCGGAAGAACTTTTGAAAGATCTTCTTTTGGTCTTCCTCTGAGATGCCGTAGCCGGTATCGGCAACGGCGATGTGCACCACCTGAGGAGCGCCTTTTTCATCCCAGCGGTTGCGCTCGCGCCGCGCCGTGACGGTGATTTGCGCTCCGGAGGGCGAATATTTGTTGGCGTTGCTCACCAGGTTGTTGAGCACCTGGATGGTGCGATTAAGATCGGCCCACACCGCCGGCAGGTCCGCGGGCAGATCCAGCTTGAGCACCTGAGATTTGGCGTCGATCTGCGCCTGAGCGGTGCGTGTAGTTTCCTGCGCAGCTTCAGCGAGGGAAATGGCGCTGTATTCCAGCCGCAGGCGGTTGGACTCGATGCGCGACACGTCCGCCAGGTCGGTCACCAGCGTCGCCATACGGTTCACGTTGGAGCGAATGGTGCCCAGGAAATTGGCCTGCACTTCATTGACTGCCCCGACTGCGCCTTGAGCCAGCAGGTCGGTATAGCCGCGGATGGCGGTCATGGGGGTCTTCAGCTCGTGCGAAACCAGCGAGACGAACTCGGTTTTGGCGCTGTTGGCAGCCTGCAGGTCGGCGTACAGTTGGGCATTGGATATGGCGATGGCAGCATGGTCGCTAAGCCGGTCCAGGAAGGTGATCACCTCCGGCGGGAAGGCATCCGGGCGGGAGGAAGCCAGCAGCAGCAAACCGACGGCATTCTGCTGGCGCAAGACCGGCACCACCAGCAGCTTTTGGCTGCCTGCGAACAGGTTGGTTTGCTCTTCGAAGAGCGCCTGCTCCGGGGAGAGCAGGGTGGGGTTGCCATTCTGGATGGCGCCCAGCACCAACAGGGAGCCTACCGTCAAGGAGGGGTAAAGACGCCCGCCGGTCTCGGAACTTGCCTCCGAGAGGTTGCCCAGCGATGGCAGGCCCTGGCTTGCCATGATGTGCAGGCGCAGCCCGGCCTCGCCTTCTTCGAGCAGCCCCAGCAGCCCGGTTTCGGCTCGCGACTGGCGCAGCGACCAGTGCAGGGTGATATTCATGCTGCGCTCCAGATCCAAGCTGGCGTTCAGCTCGCGATCGATGCGCTGCATGACCGACATCTCTTCCACACGCGCCGCCAGTGCCTGGTCGGTCTGGGTATACAGGCGGGCGTTTTCAATGGCGACGGCTGCCTGCCCGGTGAATGCAGTCAGCAGCTCCTGATCTTCCAGGTTGAACGGCAGCCCGCTGCGTTTGTTGATCACCTCCAGCACACCGATCACGGCGGGTGCTGCCCGTTCCGTGCTGGCGGCGCCGGGTCGTCTGACATTCAGCGGAACGGCTAACAGGTCACGGGTCACAAAACCGGTCTGCCGGTCAGCGTCGGCGTACCAGGCATTGGAGCTGCGCGCCTGGTTGGTAATGACCGGCTGCCCGCTGGCGACAACCTTGCCGACCACGCCCGTGCCCGGCGGAAGGCGCTGCCCCGCCAGGTCGGCGGCAACCGGGCCAACGGTGACTTCGAAGACCAGCTCGCCGGTCTGCTCATCTACCATGAACAGGCTGCCGGCCTCGCAGTCCAGCATCTCTGCCGCGCTGTGCATGATTTGCTGCAGCAGCGGTTTGAGATCCAGGGTGGAGGTCAGAGTGCGCCCGATCTCGTTGAGCATTGCCAGGTGGCGGGCTCGGCGTTCGGTCTCCTCCAGCAGGCGAGCTTTGACGATCGCCCCGGCGGTCTGGTCGGCGATGGCTTGCAGCAAACCCGCCTGGGCGCCGGTCAGCGCCAACGTGGGGTCGCGCAGTCCCAGGCTGATCACCCCAATGGTCTCTGCGCCGGCATTCAGCGGCACACCCACCCAGGCATAGATACCGGCAGCATCCGGCAGTGCGCTGTGTGTGCGGCATTCTTGTTCGTAATCTTCACACAGCAGCGTTCTGCGTTTCTCGACCACCACTGCTTCCAGGCCTTGACCCGGCGGCAGCGGCGCTCGCTCCCGGGCGCTTAGGCGCTCGTCATCTTCGATGTAGAAAGCGTGGTAGAGACCTTGCCCGTGCTCGTCGCGCAGTGTGACGCGAAAGTCACGCGTCGGGATCAACACGTAAGTCTGGGCGTAGATCAGCTCGAGCATGTCATCGAATGCCAGGGTGATGTTGACGCCCTGGGCGACGCGCGAGAGCACGTCCATCTCGCGCACGCGCCGCTCCAGGTTGGCAATGACCTGAGCCCGCTCGACTGCCAACGCGGCCTGGTCGCTCAAGGCTTCCAGATATTCGAGGTCGCGGCTGGTGTAAGGTTCGCCGGACAGGCGCGGGCCTAATGCCATCCATCCTACCAGACGCTGCTGCCCGGGGAGAGGTGCGAAAAGCACCGCGCCTAACAGCATCAGGCGGATGCGTTCGGACTGCAGCGCCACGGGGACGGTGTCCGTACCGCCCAGAAAGATCGGCGAACGTCGCTGCGACAGGGTTTGTACGATGGCGCTGCTGGCGGGGAAGCGCAGGTCGGTGGTCAGCTTGCCGCGAATATCTGCGGTAGCTGAAAACTGGTCGCTTTGCGGCTCGTGGATGAACAGATGAAATGCGGCCGGCGCCAGCGTTTCCTGCACATTTTCATACAGCCGGTTAGAAATCCTGGAAATCTCCAGTGTCTCGGTCAGCTCATGGCTGAAGGACTGCAGCCGTTCCTGGTGGATCATTTGGCCGCGGAAGAAAACCCTGTCTACCTGGGTTTGCAGCCAGCCGCGCAGCGGATTGAAAGCCAAGGCCAGGACGAAGACCATCAAGCCGATCAGCAGCGGCTGGTTGGCGGGCAGCAGGCTGCCGGCGGCGATTCCCAGACCGCTGACCAGCAGGGCGTAGCCGGTGACTGCCAGGATGGTCATGAGCAGGTAAACGGTGGCCCGGCTGAGGATGGTATCGGTGCTCAGCAGCCGGTAGCGCAGGATGGCGTAGGCGGCAGCCAGCGGGAAGATTGCCAGGGAGGGCAGCAGGTAGGGGGTGAACGTCGCAAGCAGCGGGCGAGTACCCGGGAAAACGCTGCTGATCAGCGCCCAGGCAGCGAGCGGCGCAGTGGAAACCCCAAAACCCCACGCCAGCAGGCGCGCCTGCTCGCGCACCAGCGGAGATTGAGCGCGATAGCGGCGCAGCAGCATGGCGCCCAGGAAGAACAGCGCCGCCAGGCTAGTAAAGGCGTACTCCAGCCGCCACATGCCCACGTAAGCGCCGGGACGGCTGAAATCATAAATCATTGGCATGGCAGCCGCCCCGAGCAGCACGGCCGGCAGGTAGCCGATCCAGTTCAACACAGGGAAGCGTGTGACCAGGGGCGTTTCATCGGGGAACAGCAAAGCCAAATTAATCAACCCGCCGCCTACCAGGGCGACCGAAAATGTCCACAAAGGGGTGAGCACGTTGGTAGTGTACGTATCGAACAGGCAGGCAATGCTGAGACCTACCGCGGTGGAAAAGATTGCATACGCGCGTCCGGCGGCATCCCAGCGCCGCAAGGTGAACACCCACAGGCTGCTGCCCAGGAAAATCCACCCGATCAGGTACGGCAGGATGAAGTAGGCGAATTGGTCTGCCAGGGGAAAGCGCTGCAAGCGAACCGCCGCCGCCTGTTGGCTGCCATCCTGGATGCGCAGGGTCAGCTCTATCGGCTCCCCAATCTGGAAAGCAGACAACGCCTGGCTCAGGCTGGTGCTGTCTTCCAAACCAATTCCCTGGATGGCGGCGATCTGGGCGCCGGAGGGCAGCCCACTGCGCGCCAGCTCCCAGGCGGTGGATTGCGGCGCGTACACCGCCGTGTTCACGATGCGAGTATGCTCTACGAAAGCGCCGATGAAAGGCTGCTGGCTCCAGCGAAAGCCCAGAATCGGGATAACCAGGAAAGCAAGCACTGCCATTAGCTGGTACGCCAGCACCGCTGCCGGAGCCAGCCAGTCTTGCAGCGTTTCCCACAGAGCAAGGGGGTGAAATTTCTTGTGTGCGAGTAGTTGTGTCATGGCATCGCTCTTGCAAGTCGCTCCCAGGGCTAGAAGCTGTGAAAACTCCCCAGGTAATCGTCACAGGCAGCCGGGTGACCGACATCGCGCTGCGCCTTCTCAGACAGGTACCACTTATGCTCCAGAAGCTGGCAGTACAGCTCTGGCGCTTCCAGACCGGGCCTCTCCAGCGGCTTGAGCCGTTCGAGGGTGGGCTGGTAGATGTTCTGAAGCCAGTGGTGCGCCGCCACGCTCAAGGGCATACTGCGATTGCTTTCCCTGGATAGGGTGGCTTTTACTTCGAAGATCTCGTTCATCATCCTGCGGGCCTGTCGATCTCCCGCTTCGATACCGGTCAGGCTCTGCAGCCGGTCGCGGTGGAAATTCTGGTCGGTAACCATCACTCGCAGGCGCAGTTGGTCGCCGTTGCGGGTGTTAAACAGCTCGACATCGCCCACGGAAAATCCCAGCTCGTTCAGAGCGCGGATGCGCTCCTGGATGCGGAAGTGTTCCACCGGATTGATAATCTCCTCCCGGGTGATCTCCTCCCACAGCCGCTGGTAGCGCAGGCGCAGGTAAGAACCGGCAGAGCTGAGATAGATCTGGTTGGGCAGGTAGATCTCTGCGCCCAGGTCCGACAGGTCCCCGTTGATGTTTTCTTCCATGATATCCATATCCTGGTGCCGCAGGGCGGGGGGGACATCCTCTGAGCTGTAGATCTCGACCGTCTCGGCATCCACCAGGAAGGCGCGCAGGGCGCCGGCATCGCGCTTGAACAGAGTGTTGGAGAGCGAGCAGTCGCCCCAATAGATGCCTGCCAGGTGCAGCTGCACCATCAAACCGGCAATGGCATCCAGTAAATAGGCGCGGTAGCTGACCATGCGGTCGCCGGTGAACAATGCCAGGAATGGGAGCGAATGCTCCAGGTAGCGGGTGATTAATACGCTGGCAGGGCCAAACTGGGTGCGGGTGCGGGCGTAGCCCACCGGCTGTACACAGGGCAGGCGCTGGTTCTCCAGCTTCAACAGCGCCTGGTACTCTTTCTGGGCAGCCCCATTGGGCAGTTCTTTCAATGCAAACAGCTGCCCGTTGACGTTGAGGAAAATAACCGGATGGCGAGATAACCCGGCAGGCAGGTCTTCCAGGATCACACCGCTCCCCTGCCACTCGGTCAGGGGAAGGTGCCAGGGAAAATCCAGGAAGTCTGGATTTCCAGGGCGCACGATGATCTCGATCAATGAAAGGGCTGGCAATGTCTGCTCCCGATTACCGGTTGCCCGGTAGAAGTGGTGCGCGGTTAGCCGCGCGGTGCTTGGTTGGGCCGGCTCTCAGCCATCCCAGATGCATGTGGCAGCGATCGCTCGCCCTCAGCCATGCGGCGGGCGTTCTCGATGTATGCCAGGCTCTGGTGGCGGAAGTACGTGTTGTACAGGTTGGCGTAGTGACCATCCTGCTGTAAGAGCTGCTCATGACTGCCTTCCTCGATGATGCTGCCGCGCTCCAGCACGATGATGCGGTCGGCGCGGCGCACTGTGGAAAGCCGGTGGGCGATCAGAATGCTGGTGGTGTTCGCCAGGATCAAATCCAGCGCCTGCTGGATCTGCCACTCGGTGAATGGATCGATGCTGGCAGTGGCCTCGTCGAGGATGAAGATCGCCGGCTCCTGCACAAGCACGCGCATCAGCGAAATCAACTGGCGTTGTCCCATCGAAAGGCGTGCGCCGCGCTCGCCGACTTCGGTGTACAGCCCTTGCGGCAGCGTTTCCAACCACTCGCCGTCGCCAATGCGGCGCGCCAGCCGCGCAACCTCCTCGGGATCGGCTGCGTGTGAGCAGGCGTAGCAGATATTCTCCAGCACGCTGCCGGAGAATAAAAACGGGGCCTGCGAGACGATGCCCAGGTGTTTGCGGTAGTCCACCAGGTCCATCGAGCGGATATCGCGCCCGTCGATCAGAATGCGCCCGCTTTGAAACTCGTAAAAACGGGCGACCAGCTTGGCGATGGAAGACTTGCCTGCGCCGGTGTGCCCCACCAGGGCAACGTTTTCGCCTGGGCGGACGTGCAGGTTGAAGTCTTGCAGCACGGCCTCATTGGCGGAATAGTGAAACCAGACGTGTTCGAAGTGGATCTCGCCTCGCAGGCGCTCACCCGGTGTAGTTATCGCCGGCTCGTAGCCGGTTTGGATGACCGCCGACTCGGCATCGATCAGGGCAAATACCCGTTCCGCCGCCGAGAGACCCGACTGCACCTGCGCCCAAAAAGCGGATAGATTCAGTACCGGGAAGAAGAAACGATCCAGGCTCTGCAGGAACAGGTACCAGGCGCCGACCGTGACCGCCCCCGCGGCTGCGCTCATCCCGCCCACGTAAACCAGCATCGCCATAGCGGCTCCGCCCAGGGCGTTCAATGTCGGAAAAACCAGCGAAAGCACAAAACCGCGCTTCACGTTGACGCGGTAAGACTGCTGGTTAGCGCCGTCAAATTCGGTAAATATGGATCGTTCCTGGCGGAAGTTTTTCGCTACGCTGATGCCGCTCACTGTCTCCTTGATCGCCGCGTTGACATTCGCCATGGCGCGCATGCCAAGGCGGGTCACCATGCGCGCCAGGCTGCGGAAGCCCACCGCTACCAGGAATAATATCGGCAGAACGCCGATCAGATAAAGCGACAGGCGCCAATCAATATTGAAAAGAACGGCGCCCAGGATGATTGCCTGCGCAAACTGCGAAACCAGGTCGGTGATCAGCAGGATTACCTGACCGAAATCCTGGCTGTCGGAGGTGATGCGCGAGACGATGCGCCCGGAGGCATATTCGTCGTGAAAGGACAGGTCGTGCTCGGCGGTGGCGGTGAAGGCCTGGTTGCGCAGGGCGAGCACCACATCGCCCACCACGCGCACGGTGAGGCGCCGGCGCAGCCAGTTGGCAAACCAGTTGAACACGCCCAGGAGCAGGATGGCGCCGCCGTACAGGGCAATGGCAGCTACACTTGGGTTCTGCCGGACGACATCCACGCCGCGCGAGACGATCCACGGTTGGGCAGCGCCAGAAAAGGAGAGCGCCAGCAAGAAAATGCTGATCCACACCAGCTTGATGGTATGCGGGCGGAAGTAGCTCGCCATGCGCCGCACCAGCTCGCGGTCGGTATACTGGCGATCGTAGCCTTCGGTTTCCAGGCTGCCAAAAAATCCCATATCGTTCCCTTACTCGCTGAAGATGCGCCGGTAAGCTTCCGAGGTAGCCATCAGCTCGTCGTGTGTGCCCACGGCGGCAAGGCGCCCTTTGCGCAGCACTACAATCAAGTCTGCCCAGCGGATCTGCGACAGGCGGTGGGTGATGATCAGGGTCGTGCGCCCCTGGGCCGCGGAGTAGATCGCCCTTTGAATGCGGTCTTCGGTAGCCGAGTCGATGGCACTGGTGGAGTCGTCCAGGATCAGAATACGCGGGTCGGTCAGGAAGGCGCGCGCCAGAGCCAGGCGCTGGCGCTGCCCACCGGAAAGGGTGACGCCGCGCTCGCCGATCACCGTGTCGTAGCCTTCACTGAACGTATTGATGAAGTCATCTGCCTGCGCCGCCTTGGCGGCGCTGATCACCGTTTCCTGCGCGGCATCCTGCTGCCCGAAGGCAATGTTCTCGGAGATCTTGCGCGAGAACAGGAAAATATCCTGTTCGATCATGGAGGCGTTGCGGCGCAGCGTCTCCAGATTCCATGCGCGTACGTCCACGCCGTCCACCAGCACCTGACCCTGGGTGGCGTCGTAAGTGCGGTTGACCAGCTTCACCAGTGTGGTCTTGCCGGCGCCGGTTTGCCCGACGATTGCCACGGTTTGCCCGGCTTTCACTTTAAATGAAATTTGTTCCAGCACCGGGTCGCCGTCCGGGTAGGCAAAGGTGACATCCCGGAATTCGATCTCGCCCCTGAGCGTGCCGGAATAGCCCTTCAGGTTTTGATCCAGGTTGTTCTCGCGGTTGATCAGCTCCAGGATGCGCCGGGCGCTTGCCATGCCCACGGAAACCTGCGAATACGCGAACAGTGAGACAAAGGTGGGAAAGCCGAAGAGCTGGATCAATCCCATGTACGCCACCACCTGCCCGACGTCCAGCGAACCCTGGCGAAAGAGCAGCAGGGCGTGCAGGAAGGCGCCGCCCTCTGCCAGGCCGAGCAAGAGCAGCGGCACAAAGCGGGCTTCGATATCGCCCTGGCGCACCTGCCAGTTGCGGTACATGCGGGCGTTGGTGCCAAAACGGCTGACCTCGCTCTGTTCCTGAGCCATGCCCTTGACCGTCTCAATGCCGTCGATGGCCTCTGCCAGGCGGGTGTTGAGGCGCCCGAAGGCCTCCCGCACCCGGCTGGTGATCGGGCGCAGCTCGTTCAGGTACTGCCACAGCGCCAGGATATAAGCCACGATGAACAGCGCCGGCACCAGCACCAGCGAGGGGTGGTATCTGGGCGCAAACAGCAGCGGCATCAGCAGAAAGTTGGCCGAGCCGATTACCAGGTTGACGCCGGGGCTGAACATGAAGTTGATCTCACGCACGTCATTGGTGGCGCGCGCCATGGTATCGCCTACCGGCTGTAAACTGTGAAAGGTCATGCTCTTGCCCAGCAGGCTGGTATACAGCTCGGCGCGGATATCGCGCTCCATACGCTGCCCGATCAGCTCGGCGCCGAAGTTGCGCCCGAGCTGCAGCACGGCGCGCACCACCTGAGAAATCACAATCAGCAGGGCAAAGCGCCCGAGCAGATGGGTCTGGGGCGGGGAAGCTACGATGGCGTTGAACGCCTGTCCAATATATACCGGCACCACCGCTGCCAGCACGGCGTTGCCCACTGCGCCTGCCAGCATGATCAAGCCCAGGTACCACTGGCGGCTGAAGTGCGACAAGATCCAGCGCGCCGGGCTTCGCCGGTCGGACTGGAAGCTGTGCGGGATGGTGAATTCGGTAGGCGCGCTGGCAGTGGTCATGGGCCGGTCACCGCGCTGGAGATTTCATCGGGGAAAGGCAGCAAACTGGCAACAGCGTACGGGCCAAATTTTGGCAGTTCCTGCGGGTCGACTGGGCGCATGCGCCCGCTGCCGGGGTTGACCAGGTAAGCGCCGCCATCGGCGTGCAGTAAGGGGATCTCCTCCCGGCGCCGGCTGAAGGAGCGCCGCATGCTGCTGGAGAAGCGGCGGAAATATTCCACTTCACGGGGCATGTGCTCGAACAGGGTGGCATACGCCTGCATAAACTGCTGGCGATATTCAATCGAAACCACGTGCAGGTTGCTGATCACCCAGCAGCGGTCTGCGTATTCCCAATAGTACGACAGCCCGATGAACTCGAAGCCCCGGGTAATATATGGGAAAAACGGGAAGGAACGGCAAGTGAGGGCGCGGTAACCGCGCTGGCACAGGCGGTGTCCCAGGCACTCGATCAGCACCTGGCCCTGCGGCGTCTGCCGGCGCAGGCGCTCGGTTTCCTGTGGTGTTGGCCCCTGCCATTCGTGCCACAGATCCGTATTGACCTGCAGGTACTGCCATTCTCCCGTGTAAGCGCTGGGCACGGCATGGCGCGTATCGCAGCAAAAAGGCACGCCGTGCTCGTTATACGGGGAGCACTTTTTGCCGCAGTCCAGGGCTGTAATTGGGGCTTCGAAATGCGAATACAGGGCAGGGATGTCACCACTCGTCAGGCTGACCATGCGAGGTAGGATACCACAATTTGACTGGCTGGCAGGTTACAAATCTGATGAGCCGTACGGGCAAAGAAAAACCTTTAAAACACGAAGAACACAAAGAGAGATAACAAGAACACCAAGAAAATGCAATAAAAAATCTGCGTAATCTGCGAAATCTGCGGATGAGTTTTTGTTTTCTAACTGCGATGTTGGCAGCCATTGCATTCAAAGGAAAACTGTTGTATAAATCAGGGCAGTTTGCACCTCGCCGCCAGCGTGCGGCAATTCCCAGGAGAAGATAACCCGTTGAAAGAGACCCAGTCCTACTTAAATCCCAAGGTCGAAGCCAGACCGAACGAACATAAAGGCGGCGGGGGAGTATATGCCATACAGCCGGTCCACAGCGGAGAGCTGATCCTGTGCTGGGGCGGCGCCATCGTAACCGAAGAACAACTGTATACGCTCAGCGAGCGGCAGCGCAGTCACAGCATCCAGGTGGAGGAAGGCCTGTACCAGGTGACGCTGGGCGAGCCGGAGCCGGCGGACTACATCAACCATTCCTGCGAGGCGAATGCCGGCTTGAGCGGGCAAATCTGCATCGTGGCACTGCGCGAAATCAACCCCGGCGAGGAAATCTGCTTCGATTACGGCACCAGCGACGGCAGTCCCTACGACGAGTTCGACTGCGCCTGTGGAGCGCCGCACTGCCGCAAGCACGTCACCGGCAGCGATTGGATGCTGCCCGAGCTGTGGCAGCGCTATGCGGGGCATTTCATGCCCTACCTGCAGCGGCGCATCGACAAGTTGAAGTTAAAAATATCGTAGGGGCAGGTTTGTACCCGCAGGACTCGCCTGTCTGATACAGCACATCTCAGGCTTTCCAATCGGGTCTTTCAGAACAAAAACCTGCCCCCTACAGCACCATCACAACCTGCGGCAGCTCGCCGAGCGCCTTGTAAATAGATTCTAACTGCAGGCGGCTGTGGGCGGTAAATGCAACGGTCACCGAAACGTACTTGCCGCCTGAGCTTACGCGCAGCCTCAAAGCGGATTCATCCACCCCCGGAGCGTGGCTGCTCACCACCGCGAGCACCAGCCCGGGGAAACTTTCATCGTTAGCGCCCATCACCTTCACGGCATAGGGCAGGGGGAACTGCATCAAGGGATCTTGAGGTGTGTCATCGCTCATCATGGCATGATTATACATGCAATCATCCGGGTTCTTGGTTGTATGCCAAATCACAAGCGCGTGTATAATCCAAGCGGACATGATACGCAACCGCTACCGCCGCATCGTCAATTTTTTCGCGCGCATCCTGCTGGGGTTTGCCTGGTGGGAGCTGATCCTGCCGCGGCTGGGGCTGCGGGGCTGGGCGCGGCGCACGCGTTCGCAGCGTTTGCAGAAGGCGGCAGCCGCCTACCGCTCCCTGGCGGTGCAGATGGGCGGCGTGATGATCAAGGTCGGGCAGTTCCTCTCGGCGCGGGTGGACGTGCTGCCGCGCGAGGTCACCGACGAGCTGGCGGGCCTGCAGGACGAGGTGCCCCCCGAGCGCTTCGAGGATATCCGCCGCGTGGTGGATGCCGAGTTCGGGCAGCCGCTGGATGCCAAATTCGCCAGCTTCGATCCTGAACCGCTGGCGGCAGCCTCGTTGGGACAGGTGCACCGGGCGATTCTGCCGGATGGTTCGCAGGCATCGCCGGAAATGCATGGCGTGGTGGTCAAGGTGCAGCGCCCCAACATCGAGCTGCTGATCGCCACCGACCTGGCGGCGCTCAACACGGTCGGCGGCTGGCTGCAGCGCTATCGCCCGATCAGCCGGCGCGCCGATGTGCCTGCCCTGCTGCAGGAATTCACCAAAATCCTGTACGAAGAGATCGACTACGAAGCCGAGGGGCGCAACGCCGAGACCTTCGCACAAAACTTCAAAGACAATCCCAAGGTGCGCGTGCCGGGCGTGATCTGGTCGCACACCACCAAACGAGCGTTGACCCTGCAGAACGTGCTGGGCATCAAGATCACCGATTACGAAGCCATCACCGCCGCCGGCATCGACCGCGCCGAGGTGGCTGCGCGCCTGCTGGATACTTACCTGCAGCAGATCTTCGAGGACGGCTTCTTCCACGCCGACCCGCACCCCGGCAACCTGTTCGTGCAGCCCCTGCCGCAGCCGCAAAGCGTGGACGGGCAGCCCGCCGGAAAACGCCCCTGGCAGCTCACCTTCGTCGATTTCGGCATGGTCGGGCACGTCCCGCCGCACACCAAAGACGGTCTGCGCGAGATGCTGATCGGCGTAGGCACCCAGGACGCCGCCCGCGTGGTGCGTTCCTACCAGACGTTGGGCGTGCTCTTGCCCAGCGCCGACCTAGCGCTGATCGAAAAAGCCGGCAGCCGCGTCTTCGAGCGCTTCTGGGGCAAGAATATGACCGAGCTGACCCACATCGATCCCGCCGAGATCAGGCAGTTCACCGGCGAGTTTCGCGAGCTGATCTTCAGCCTGCCCTTCCAGGTGCCGCAGGATTTCATTTTTCTGGCGCGGGCGGTGGGCATCCTCTCCGGCATGTGCACCGGTCTGGACCGCAGCTTCAACGTATGGGAGCACCTGGAGCCCTACGCCCGCAAGCTGATGGCGGAAGAAGTGCAGGCCAACCGCGAGTTCTGGTTCGAAGAGATCAAGAACCTGGCGCGCGCCGTGCTGGCAGGGCCGCTCAAGCTGGAGGCTGCCCTGGGAAAGCTGGAGCGCGGCGAAGTCTCGGTGCGCACGCCGGATATCACCCGCCAAACCGAGCGCCTGGAAGGGGCGCTGCGCCAGTTGGCTGCCAGCGTACTGTTTGCTGCGCTGCTGCTGGGCAGCGTGAGCCTGTACACGTCTGGAGAGCCAACGCTATCCGCTGTGCTGCTAGGCGGCGCCGGACTCAGCCTGCTGTGGCTGCTGCTGGCAGGAGGCAAGAAGTGAAAGCGCTGAAACACAAAGACCACAAAGGAACAGTACAAGGTCCACAAAGATTACTTTATAACGACTTTGTGAACTTTACGCTTTTTCTTCGTGTCCTTTGTGTTGATCTTTTTTTTCGTAATTCACATCACATTAAGGAGACGATTGTATGATATCTGAATTTGTGTGGATGGACGGCGAGCTGGTTCCCTACGAGAAAGCCACCGTGCACTTTATCACGCCCACGCTGCACTACGGCATGGGCGTGTTCGAAGGCATTCGCTGCTACAGCACGCCGCGCGGCCCGGCAGTTTTTCGCCTGCGCGAGCACCTGGTGCGCTTCCTGGAATCGATCCACATCCTGGGGCTGCGCGACTTCCCCTATTCTGTCGATGAAATGCGCAGCGCCGTGCACGCGTTGATCCGCGCCAATGGCTTCAACGAGTGCTACATCCGCCCGCTGATGTACCTGCAGGGGCCGATGGGCTTGAATATGGACAACTCACGCCCGCGCCTGGGCATCGCCGCCTGGGAATGGGGCCCCTACCTGGGCAAGGAAGCCGGTGAGAGCGGCATCCACATGATGGTCTCTTCCTTCACCCGCCTGCACCCCAACATCAACATGACCAAGTCCAAGGTGGCGGGCAACTACGTCAACTCGATGCTTGTCAAGACCCTGGCGCTGCGCTCCGGCTACGACGAGGCGGTGATCCTCGACCCGCAGGGCTACGTGGCGGAATGCACCGGCGAGAACCTGTTTATGGTGCGCCGCGGAACGATCTACACGCCGCCCCTGGCGCTGGTGCTGGAGGGCATCACACGTGACGCCATCGCCACACTGGCGGGCGATATGGGTATCAGCGTGGTCGAGCGCGGCATCACCCGCGACCAGCTCTACATCGCCGACGAGGTGTTCATCACCGGCACGGCTGCCGAAGTGGTGGGCGTGCGTATGGTCGACCACCGCCAGGTAGGGGGCGGCCGGTTGGGGCCGGTAACCGGCGCGCTGAGGGAGGCTTTCCAGGCCAATATTCATGGGGAGGGGAAGCACTCGGAGGTTTGGCTGGATTACGTGGAATGATTCGAGCTAAAACAATCGATGTAAGAAAGAGAATGAGCAGACCAGATTTTTTCTCGTTAAGCGGAGGGGGCGCGCTTTTTACGGGCGGTGAAGTTTCCTTGCCTGCCTGTATGAGTAGGGTCTCTGGATTGCTGAACTAAAACCTCGACCGGTATACCCAGCCCATCATGAAGGTTGCGGATCATGCTCAAGCTCAGTGAC
Organism: Anaerolineales bacterium; assembly: GCA_041736465.1. GTDB lineage: Bacteria > Chloroflexota > Anaerolineae > Anaerolineales > UBA4823 > JAJUJL01. The sequence goes on from JBGSTO010000529.1 coordinate 15,374, forward strand.
CGCCTGTAATTTAACACCTCGGATACCTTGCTCTGGCTGCCCAGGTATTTGATCATATCCTTGGGCGTGAGGCCCGCTTGTTCCATACGAAACTTGATCGCCTCGATTGGATCTGGCAGATCGATGGGGTAGTGTTCTGCCTCATACTTCTCGATCAGCAGGGCGATCAACTCCAACTCTTCTTCCTGCGCTGAGCCCGGTGCAGCATCCATCAAAGCATCAGCGCGTACCAGCGCCTGTTCGTATTCAGCTTTGGTTTTGATAATCTTTATTTTCATCATAGACCACGTAATTCCTCAAACTTCAGAACCTCAATTCGATATCCCGCCCGTCTCGCCTGGTCTTCGTCCAGCGTGCACAGGGGCAGCTTGAGATACTCCGCTGCGGCGACGTAGACCGCGTCTGCGCCGCGCAAGCCAAGCTGCGCAGATAGCTCTGCCGCGGCCGCCACCAGCCCGCGCTCCATCTCGATCAGGCGCATACCAGGCAACTTCTCCAGAGCGGCGATGGCCTGGGCTGCCAGGTTGGGCTGACCGGTGCGCCTGGTAATCGCGCCTGCCACCTCGGGCAGCAGCAGGGAGGGGGAGACCAGCAAGGTGTTTTCTTCTCGCTGCGTCTGCATCCACCGCCGCGCTGCCGGGTGGTTGCTATCTTGCGGCACCAGCCGCGCCACCCACACGCTGGCGTCCACGACCACCATGCTAGCGGCTGGCATCACTCACGTCCTTCTGCGACGGCTTCCTGTGCGGAGACTCCTTCCGGCCAATGGCCTCCGATCTGGACGGCCAGCTCATCCAGAGCAGCCCAGGCGCGGGTCTCAGCTTCTTGATCTGTGGCTTGTTCGACGGGTACCAGTAAAGCGACCACCTTGCCGTGATAGGTGATCTGCACCGGCTCGCCGCCCTCGCGCACTCGGCGAACCAGCTCGCTGGCGTGCTGCTTCAGCTCACGTATACCGACGGTTACCATGATTGCCTCCAGAAAGTGACTACAAATGTAGATATATTATAACATAAAGAAATTAATAAAATTCTAATGCAACGTTTGCTCCCTCACCGCATCTGATAAAATAGCAAATGCCAGATTTGCGCCAAATTTCTATTCAATCACTGGGAAGGAAAACCACTCATGAGTGACGTCAAAGTTCAGCCCTTGGGCAGCCGCGTGCTGCTGCGCCCCGATAAAGAAGGCGAAGGCCGCACGACTACCGGCATCTACATCCCCGAAACTGCCAAGGAAAAACCGCAAACCGGCTTCGTCATTGCCATCGGCGACGATGAAGAAACCATCAAAGTCAAAGTCGGCCAAAAAGTGCTCTTCCCCAAATACACTGGCACCGAAATCAAGCTGGAAGGCGTCGAGCACGTCATCATGGATGCCGACGACCTGCTGGCGATCATCAACGACTGACGAGGCAATCAAATGGATTTCAACCTGGCGAATCTATCCTCCAACCAACCTTCCGAAGGGGAGCGCGTCAAAGTGCTGGTGATCGGCTCCGGCCCCGCCGGGCTGGCGGCCGCGCTGTACGCCGCCCGCGCC
>JBGSTO010000537.1:0-1947 GCA_041736465.1 Anaerolineales bacterium
CCGGCGCTTCCGCCGGCGGCTGCCCGAGCCCGGCAGGCAGGTTGCAGGCAAGGCTTGCCAATGCCAGGAAAAATAGGACCAGCAGTAATTTTTTCATCTTTACATCCTCCAGATTTATTCTCTGCGCAGCAAGGCTGCCAGGTTCAGGCGGTTCAACCAGGCTGCGGGAAACAGCATTCCAATGAGAGTGATACCGGCTGTCCATACCAGGCCCGAGAGCAGTATCTCGGGCGTGTGCTGCGGGCGCATCTCCAGCCCCAACAGCAGCGGACGCACACTGCTGCTCAGCGCCAGGCTGCCCAGCAAACCCAGCAGTGCGCCGCCGCCGGCGATGACCGCCGATTGAGCCAGCAGGTAAGCGGATTGGGCAGCCGGTGAGAAGCCCAGGCAGCGCAGGATGGCGGTCTGCCGGCGGCGCAGCCAGGCGAGCCGCAGCAGGGATACCGCCAGGGCGCAGGCTGTGGCCCATCCGGTCAGCTGCAGGATATCTGCAATCAGGCCCAGCACCGGCGACAGGCGCCGTACGTCGTTTTGTAAGCCTTCTCCACGCCGTGCAACGCTGATCCCGCCGGGCAGGTCCGTTCCAGGCTGCAGGCTGCCGCCGTTTGGTACGATAAAAATGGACACCTCATCTCCCCAGCCCAATAGGGCCTGGGCGTCCGCCAGGCTGATCCAGGCCTCGTTATCGGCGTAGGTGCCGGTGCGGAAAATGCCGCTCACCTGAAAACTGCGGCCGCGCAGGCTCACCTGTGCGCCGGGGGTGAGGCTGCGCCGCTCTGCCAGCCGCCATCCCACCAGTGCCTGGCGCTGCGCCTCGCCCGGCTGCAAGAGCTGCCCTTCCAACAGCTCAAAGGAGAGCGCCAGGTGGAAGCGCCTCGGGTCTATGCCGCGCAGCAGCACGGCATCCTCTGCCGAGGTGCCCACTACGGCGTGAATCTCCGGCACCACAGGCTCCAGTCCCTGGGCTGCAAGCTCGGTTTCCAGGCTGGCAGGGATGCGGCTGCCGGCAATCTCACCGGTAGTGTGACTTTGCTGCACCACCAGCGACTCGGCATCGATGCCGGGGATCAGGCGCTCCAGGCCGGCCTGATAAGCCCCAACTGAAAGATAAGCCAGCGTGGTGGTCGCCACCAGCAGAACCAGGATGCCATTCTGCTTCCAGGAAGCAGTCAGGTCCAGCCAGCCGATGCGCAGCATTGCCAGTACGGAGACCATCTTCAGGCGCCCTCCTGGATCATGGCGGCTACTGCCTGGCGCTGCTGCTGCAAACCCGGCAGCCACACGCCCAAAGCGGTGAACAGCAGGCACAATGCCAGGGCGTAGACTGTGTGCAGGGGAGTAAGCTCCAGATGCAGCGGGGTGTTGTACACCATCAAAAGCTGCCTTGTGGCGCTGACGTAGGCGAAAACCGCCAGCCATCCCAGGCCAAAAGCCAGCAGCGCCAGCAGGGCAGTGCGCAGCAGTAAAATGTCTCTTACCCTGGCTGGCGAAAAGCCGACCGTGCGCAGAATGCCGATCTCGGCGCTGCGCTCAGCCAGGCTCAGATGGGTGATGTTGTACACGCCAAAGCTGATCACCAGCAAAGAGACCAGGTTGAAGAAGTTTGCCGCGGCGAGCATATCCTTAAGGCTGAGGCTGAACTGGGCGGAAAACTGCCTCTCCTGGTACACGGCGTACCCTTGTGGTTCGAGCGCCTGCTCGAGCAGCGCCTGGGCAGCCGCGGGGTCCATCCAGGAGGCGAGCTGGAGCACGCCCACCTGAAAACCGCGCCCGGCTCCGAACAGCGCCTGCCCGGCGTCCAGTGAGAGCCACAGGTCTGCCCGGTCGCCCGGAGCATCCACCACCGCAGAGATGGTGAATGGCGCGCCGTAGATTAGCAGTGAATCGCCGAGTGCCTTACCGGTGAGCGCCAGCACGCTGCGGCTGGCGGCTGCCTGCCGGCTGCCT
>JBGSTO010000541.1:0-4402 GCA_041736465.1 Anaerolineales bacterium
CTCGGTTTCCTGGTTGTTGGCAGCAAAATGCTTCAGCGAAGCGCCAACACCTTTGCTTTGAAGCCCGATGATCCAACTGGCTGCCATTTCTCCGGCGAGATAGGGGTCTTCTGAAAAATATTCGAAATTCCGCCCGCACAAAGGGCTGCGTTTGATATTGGCGCCTGGTCCGAGAACAATGGACACGCCTTCCTGCAGTGCTTCCTCGCCGATGGCTGCGCCCATTTCGCGGATCAACTCCCGATCCCATGAGCAGGCGATCAGACTGGCAGTGGGGAAGCAAGTGGCGGGAAAACTCTTGTGGATCCCCAGGTGATCCGCGGCGGCAACCTGTTTCCGAACGCCATGCGGCCCATCCCCCATCACGATGCTGGGGATGCCATACTTCTCGTATGCCTTCGTGCTGAAGAAATCAGCGCCGGAACATATAGCGACTTTGTCCTCCAGAGTCATTTGGTCTATGATGGTTTTATATTTCATTTTTTTCACTCTCACCAGTCGTGCATTCCACTGAGCGACTGATCGATCTCATCCAATTGTGCGGCCAGGCTCAGAAATTCGTCGCCCCAGCCGCTGCTTAAGCTCAATTCTTGCATGGGGCCGGTTGGGGCGAAGATGACCCGCAGGGCTGCCAGGCAGCTGAAATCGCCGGATAAGATCGCCTGCCGGATATGGTTTAGTTCGAACGAGGCATGCTCGGCGCTCAGCCAGGATGACCAGCTGAAGTCATTTGCGGGGCGTAAAACTAATTTCAGGGCCTGATCTACAACGCTGAGCAAGGATTCTTTAGTGTCCAAAATTTTCCTCGAAGTGGATGTTGTCCGAAGTACTGAGCATTGAAATTTTATACCATGAGTCGCTTTTTTGCCGCTGTCTTGTTCTCCGCTCGCCTGCATTATGTTATAGTATGAATACGATTAAACGATCGCACCTCCGTCCACCTGATTTTGAGGTTATCCTATGACTTCCCACAAACGAAACCCCGGCATGCCGCTTGATCTGGATTGGGTGATGGGCGCGCATGTCAATCGCAGCGCGGTCGAACGGCGCACCGCCAGCCTGACCAAGCGCCGCACGGTCAAGAAGGACTGGCAGGCAGCCTGGCTGCTGCGCGCCATTACCTGCATCGACCTGACCACACTATCCGGTGATGACACCCCCGGCAGGGTGCGGCGGCTGTGCGCCAAGGCCAAACAGCCCTTGCGCCCCGATATGCTCGCCAGGCTTGGGCTGGATGGCGAGAAGGTGACCGTCGGTGCGGTGTGCGTCTACCCCAGCCGAGTCAAGGATGCGGTCGAAGCGCTGCGCGGCAGCGGTATCCCGGTCGCTTCGGTGGCAACCGGCTTTCCCGCCGGGCAGATTCCCCTGCCCCAGCGCGTCGCCGAGATCGAGCAAGCAATCGAAGCCGGTGCAAAAGAGATCGATATCGTCATCTCCCGCTACCATGTGCTGACCGGCGATTGGCATGCGCTGTATGATGAGGTGCGCTTGTTCCGCCAGACCTGCGGCGAGGCCGCCCACATGAAGACCATTCTGGCGACCGGCGACCTCGGCAGCCTGAAGCAGGTCTACCAGGTCAGCCTGGTGGCGATGATGGCTGGCTCTGACTTTATCAAGACCTCCACCGGCAAGGAAACGGTCAATGCGACGCTGGACGTCAGCCTGGTGATGGTGCGCGCGATTCGCGAGTACCTGGAGCGCAGCGGGTACCAGGTTGGCTTCAAACCGGCAGGCGGGATCGGCAAAGCCAAAGACGCGCTGGCCTGGCAGTCTTTGATGAAAGAGGAGCTTGGCGATGCGTGGTTGATGCCGGACCTGTTTCGCATTGGCGCCAGCAGCCTGCTGACCGACCTGGAACGCCAGCTTTATCATTACATTACCGGGCATTACGCTGCCCGCCACCACATGCCGTTGGGATAAGGCCCTGGCGCCTCGCGCCAAGTACTGACTGGAGCCTGATATGAGCAAACTCCTTGAACTCTTCAAAAGCATGGATTATGGTCCCGCTCCTGAATCTGCCTCGGCGGTCAACGCCTGGCTGGACGAGCACGGGCGCAAGTTCGGGCTGTTCATCAACAACCGCTGGGTTTTCCCCCAGGAGGCGAAGCAGGCGCGGCTCGCGAGCGGGCGCTACCCCTCCTACGACCCCTCCAGCGGCGTCCTGTTGGGCGAAACCGTGCAGGCTGGCAAGCCCGAAGTGGATGCCGCTGTCGAGGCAGCCCGCCAGGCCTTTGCAGTAGGGGCGGGTCGGGACACACCCCCCTGGAGCCAGACGCCGGGTGTGGTGCGCGCCCGCTACATGTACGCCATTGCCCGCAATATCCAGAAGCACCACCGCCTGCTGGCGGTGCTCGAATCGATGGACAACGGCAAGCCGATCCGCGAATCGCGCGATATCGATGTGCCGCTGCTGGCACGCCATTTCTACTACTACGCCGGTTGGGCGCAGTTGATGGATAGCGAGCTGCGCGAGTACCAACCGGTGGGCGTGGTCGGGCAAATCATCCCCTGGAATTTCCCGCTGCTGATGTTGGCCTGGAAAATTGCCCCGGCAATTGCCATGGGGAATACCGTGGTGCTCAAACCGGCATCCTACACACGACTGTCGGCGCTGCTCTTTGCCGAGATCGTTGCCGAGGCAGGCCTGCCGCCAGGTGTGATCAACATTATTACCGGCAGCAGCCAGGCAGGCACGCTGATTGTCACTCACCCTGACGTCGATAAGATCGCCTTCACCGGCTCAACAGATGTGGGGCGCATCCTGCGCCGCCAGACGGCTGGCACCGGCAAGAAGCTATCCCTCGAGCTGGGAGGCAAATCGCCCTTTGTGGTGTTCGATGACGCCGACCTGGATGGGGCGGTAGAGGGTGTGGTGGATGCAATCTGGTTCAACCAGGGCCAGGTGTGCTGCGCAGGCTCGCGCCTGCTGGTGCAGGAGAACATCGCCGAGACCTTCATCCGCAAGTTGAAGACCCGGATGAGCAGGCTGCGCGTGGGCGATCCGCTGGATAAGTGCATCGACATGGGCGCCATCGTCGACCAGAGCCAATGGGATACGGTGGACGGCTGGGTGAAGACCGGCGTTGGTGAGGGCGGCGAGCTGTTTCAACCGGATATCGACCTGCCGGCGAAGGGACTGTTCTACAAACCGACGCTGATCACCGGCCTGGATCCGGCTGCGGCAACCGTGCAGGAAGAAATATTTGGCCCGGTGCTGGTGTCTTTGACATTCCGCACTCCGGCAGAGGCGGTCGAGCTGGCAAACAACACCCGCTATGGGCTGGCAGCCAGTGTGTGGAGCGATAACATCAACCTGGCGCTGGATGCCGCCAGCAAGATCAAGGCTGGCTCGGTGTGGGTGAACAGCACCAACCTGTTCGATGGTGCTTCGGGTTTTGGCGGCTATCGCGAGAGCGGCTTTGGCCGCGAAGGCGGGCGTGAGGGGTTGTTCGAGTACCTGCGCCCGGCCTGGATGGCACGGCCGCGCCCCGATTTCGACCCTGCTAATGCCGCTGAAAAGTGGGGCGAACCCGCTCCAGCCCTGCCGAGCATGCCGGCGGAGATTGGGCCTGGCGTGAATGGCGGAACCAACCAATCGACAGCCGAGATCGCCAACGGGCACGAGCTGCCGCGCGTCGACCGCACGCCCAAGATGTACATTGGCGGCAAGCAGGTGCGCCCGGATGGGGCTTACACGCTGGCTGTCCTGGGTAAGAAGGGTGAAGTTCTAGGGCAGGTGGGCGATGGCAACCGCAAAGACATTCGCGATGCGGTCGAGGCGGCGCACGCCGCCCACACCGCCAAACCAGGCTGGGCCATGCGCCACGGCTACAACCGCTCGCAGATCCTGTACTTCATCGCCGAGAACCTGGACGCACGCAATGCGGAATTTACGGAAAGAATCGTGCAAATGACCGGTCGCACGAAGAAATCGGCCCAGGCGGAAGTGGATGCGGCGATCGAGCGGCTGTTCACCTACGCGGCCTGGGCAGACAAGTACGGCGGCACGGTGCAGGAAACCACCCTGCGCGGCGTGACCGTGGCGATCAACGAGCCGGTGGGGGTGATCGGCATCGCCTGCCCGGACGAATACCCGCTGCTGGGTTTCGTCTCACTGGTTGCGCCCGCCATTGCCCGCGGCAACACGGTGGTGGTGGTGCCCAGCCAGCGCCACCCGCTCAGCGCCACCGATTTTTACCAGGTATTGGACACGTCTGACGTTCCCGGTGGGGTGGTCAACATCGTCACAGGCGATCGCGATCACCTGGTCAAGACCCTGGTGCAGCACGAAGATGTGGATGCGGTGTGGTATTTCGGTTCAGCCGAGGGCAGCTACCACGTCGAGCATGAATCGGCTGCCAACATGAAACGCACCTGGGTTAGCTATGGATTGCCGCGCGAC
>JBGSTO010000569.1:0-5987 GCA_041736465.1 Anaerolineales bacterium
GCTGCGTCCCGGGCTACTTGACTCTGCGCAGCAGAACGTTGACACCGGGCAGCTCGAGAGGGAACTTCGGCCAGCTTCCGCCTGGCGGGGTCTCAGTCGCTTCCCGCCTCCCTGTCGGCTTCGGGCCGCAGCGTGCAGGCAGCACGCGCGCAGCACTGGCTTACTTTCCTCTGTCTTCGCTGTTATGGATGTAATTATCTACGAAATGGAAGGGCTGTCAAGAAGATAATTGTTGATCCATCAGATGCTGCTTTGCTCGAGGCAATTGAGGATAATATTTGCGGCTGTCTCGGCTCCGCTTTCACCCCGGATTTTCCTGCCCAGGTCTCCGGCTGAAGCAACTATCTCTGTAGCCAAAACATAATCTATCGCTTCAGATAATCTCTCCGACGTCAGGTTTTTCCTGGAAATGGGTTTTGAACCCACACCAAGCTCATACACACGCCTGCCCCAGGCAAATTGGTCGTTGCTGTGCGGGACGATGACCTCCGGTACTCCGGCGCGCAAGCCGGCAGCCGTCGTACCGGCGCCGCCATGGTGTACCACGGCTGCCATGCGTGGAAACAGCCAGGAATGCGGCGCGCTTTCCAAGATGAAAATATCCTCAGGGGCATCTTCCAGCCGCGCCATACCGTTCCAGCCAGTGGCCAAAACACCGCGCTGCCCAGATTGCCGCAATGCTTCGATTACCAGCCAGGTGTTTTTTTCTGCGGCGGCTGCGTCGCTGAGACTGCCAAAACCAACGTACACCGGCGGTTTTCCCTGCTGCAGAAAATTCAGCAGCTCCATGGGCGGATCCCAGTGCTCGTCTTCATCCAAAAACCAATAACCGGTGTTGTGGACATGCTCTGGCCAATCCGCCGGTCTCGGAAAGACATAATTGCTGCACGAGATGATCGTGGGATGTGTCCGGCTGTTTTGCTTTCCAAACGGGGAGGCGTAGTTTTCCGGCGCCCGGCCAAATTGTTGCTTCCAGAACTGCTTTACTGCCGAGGACGAAGCTGACCACATGATCTTTTCGAAGATTTTATGCGTTGCCAGGTTAAAGCTCCTCCCCAGGCGGGCGCTGTCGTAGAAAATCAGGGCAGGATAATCTCGGGTGGGCGCCATCGGAAAAGGAGCGGCTAGAATGCTGGGGATTTTGTGATGTTGGGCGATAAAATACCCGATCGCCGCGCCCGGATGGTAAACGATGGCATTCGCTCCGGCGCAGGCGTTGAAAAAGTCTTTCTGCAGATCAAATACCAGATTTTTGAGTTTGTTGAAACTCAAGAAAATCTTGAGCGGGCTGTCAGCCTGCCGGGCATGATTCATACCTTCACTGGCTGCCACGCGGGCGACATCCCCATGGATCGGGGAAAACTCCAACCCATATGCGCTGATGAAAGTTTCATAATTTTCGAAGGCGGCGAGGCGAACGCGGCAACCCAGCTTTTTAAGCGCCACCCCCAATGCAAGATAGGGTTGGGTATCACCGCGGGACCCAGCAGCCAAAATGGAGATCAGCATCATAAACCTCTAAAATGAAAACCTCCGGATTGCCAGAACTGTGCGCAAGGCACCCCATCCAAGCGTAAGCAGAAGTGTGATGAGGTATAGCAGACCAACCTCAGGGTTGAAGAACAAGGACAGCGGCAGAGTGGTATTGGATTGTGGAATTTCCCAAAACAAGATATACCCCGCCAACAACAAATCGAACAGCGGTAGAAGCGCCAAAAACACCATGCGGTTCTGCCGGTGATTCACCGAGCTACGGCCCTGAGAGCTGCCCGGGAACAGGCGGCGCACTGACCAGATAAAGCTGGCTAACAATAGCAGCACAACAGCTGTGCCAACAATATGCCCATACCTCGTCATGAAATCTTCACTGCGTGAAAAAATCGCCGGCTCCATGTCCAGGGCCAGCAGGGTGGTGTTCCAGGCGATATTTTCGTACTCCAAATTATACCTGTGATCGGTTTTGTTGATCAAAACCACCACGCCCAGCTCCTGCTCCGGTATCAGCACCATGAGGCCTTTGAAATTTGCCCATTCACCGCCGTGAGAAATCCCGGTTGGAACAGGGTCGCCAGGATTGCTGACCGCTGCCGCCTGAGGGAATGGGAAAATGGTCCACCCCATGGCATAGCTGACCTGCTCCCCAATTTGCACCCCTGGGGTGTGCAGCTCCGCTATGCCCTGCGGCGAAAGGATCGCCGCGCCATCCGGGGAGCGCCCCTCGTTGAGATGAGCGATCAGGTAGCGGGCCATATCCTCGGCGCTCGCAAACAGGCCTGCGGAGGGCGTCACCGTGCGCGAGTAAGGCATGAAGCGATCATATTCAAGGGTCATACCGAAGAAAGAGATATAGCCGCTGGATATCCCACCGGCGCGTGCCGCGTCCAGCGAGGTAAACGAGTTCTGCATCTTTAACGGGGCAAAGATTTTTTCCTCGATATAGGTCTCGTATGGCATCCCTGAGATCGTTTGGATGAGCAGCCCCAGAATGTCATAGTTGGTGTTGGAATACTCGAACCGCACACCTGGGGCCGAGTTCAAGTGCGCGCTCTGCAAACGGAGCACGCTTGCCTGCAGCGCACGATCAGACTTGTCTCTCTCCAGGTTCCTTATGTATCCCTCTAGCTCGGAAAATCCACTCGACTGGTAAAGAAGATGGCGAACTGTGATCTGGGAGGAAGCCTGCGCATCTGCCACCCGAAACCAGGGCAGGTATTCCTGCACAGGGGCGTCCAGGCGAAGCTTGCCTTCTTCAACCAACTGCATGATGCCCAGGGCGGTAATGGGCTTGCTCATCGAAGCGATGAGGAATGGCGTTTGGGGCGTCATTGCCCGCCCACCGGCACCGGCAGTGCCATAGCCACGGATATATTCGATCTGATCGCCGCGCACGATGGCTATTGCCAGCCCCGGGATGTGCAAATCCCGCATCTGCGCTTCAATGTAAGCATCAATTTTGGGCTGCGAGATTTGAGCATGCGCCGGTGTAACCTGAAAGGGCTGCAGGATGGCCAGCAGCAGGAATCCCATCCCGGCACAGAGCAGCATTAGTTTGGACAAGCGGCTGATATTCATAGGCTGCTTAATTCCCCGTTCCCGTCTGCAATTCCATTATCCCACAATTCCGGTTTGCATTATCCGGATATTGTACCCGGCAAATGCCTCGCTGTGCATGGTTTTTTTGCCGCCCGCCTGAAATTTGCGCTCAACCGCCTGAAGCGACTCCAGCCGGCGCCAGAGTTCCAGCAGCCCGCACGGCTACAGCGAAAAACCGGTCGCCATCAGCGTTCCTTTCAGTTGGTTGTCGTACCAGCGGTCGGGAAGGTGGCGTCCGTCGCTGGGCGAAATGATGGTTCGCAGGTAGAATTGAACCACAACACAAACATGCGCATCACAATTCTCACCTATGGCTCGCAAGGCGATGTGTAGCCTTGCCTGGCGCTGGCGGTCGCCTTAAAGCAAGCGGGCCACCTGCCCCAGACCGGCAAAGACTTTACAAAAACTTTATCAAACCTTCACAGTATCCACCTTTATGCGGAGTAGAATGATAGGCATTCTCTAAATACAGGCTTATCTGATGAACAAACAACTGATCACCGTAATCTTAACCGCTGCAGCAACAACCATCGTCGTCGTCATTGGGGTTATCGCGCTGATGCCCACCCTTGGACCGCGCTACCTGCACCCGATGATGATGGGCAATGAATCCGCGCCCGCCAACCTGGATACTGCCACATTGCGCCTGTCGGATAGCGGGCTTTACCTCGTTTCGTGGCGCAGTGATGCTGATAGCGTGCCCCTCAACCAGATCCATTCCTGGACATTGCATGTCGAAACCGCTGCCGGTCAGCCCGTTGAGAATGCCACTATCCTCGTGGACGGCGGTATGCCGCAACACGGTCACGGCTTGCCCACCAGCCCCGAAGTGACCGAATACCTGGGGAATGGCGATTATCGCGTCGAAGGCTTGCGCTTCCAGATGACCGGTTTCTGGGAAGTGAAATTCAACATCAGCGCGGATGGACAGTCCGATTTGATCACATTCAACCTGGTCCTTGAGTAAATCTCCGTGAGACGTACTGCCCTGCTTGTTAGCGGGATACTCCTCACAGCCGCGTTTGCAGTTCTTTGGGCAGTCAATCGCCCACCCTCCTGGAGCGAAGCCGATATCGCCGCCCTGCGCGGATTGTGGCTTGGCAGCCTGCCCGCGCTCCCACCAGACCCATCCAATGCCTATGCCGGTGACCCGCGCGCCGCAGAGTTCGGACAGCACCTGTTTTTCGACACCCGTTTTAGCGCGAATGGCGAAGTTTCCTGCGCTGCCTGCCACCAGCCTGAACGGATGTTCGCCGACGGCTTACCCCTCGCCGAAGGAGTCGGCACAACCACACGCAAGACGATGACCATTGTCGGCACAGCCTTCAGCCCCTGGCAATTTTGGGACGGGCGCAAGGACAGCCAATGGGCCCAGGCCCTGGCTCCGCTGGAAAGCGCCGTGGAGCATGGCGGCACGCGCATGCAGTATGCGCAACTGATCAGCGCACACTACCGCAGCGAGTACGAAACCATCTTTGGCGCATTGCCCGATTTTTCAGACTACACGCGCTTCCCGGATTCGGCTGGGCCTGTAGACGACTCTGCCGCACGCACTGCCTGGGACAGCATGACACCCGCAGACCGCCAGGCTGTGACCCAGGTATTTGTGAATATGGGCAAGGCCATTGCCGCCTACGAGCGCCTGATCATGCCCGCCCCATCGCGCTTTGACCGGTATGTCGAAGCCCTGATTAATGGCGACACCCGCTCCATGAATGGGGCACTCACCTCCGATGAAGTGTCAGGATTGCGTTTGTTTATCGGACAGGCGCAGTGCATTAAATGCCATAATGGGCCGCTGTTTACCAACAACGACTTTCACAATACCGGCGTACCTACCAGGCAGGGGTTGTCCCTGGACGGCGGTCGCGCTTCAGGTGTCCAACTGCTTCTCGGCGATGAATTCAACTGCCTGAGCCAGTGGAGCGACGCCGGCGCGCAAGACTGCGCCGAGCTGCGCTTTGTCACCACCGAGGGTGAGCAGCTGCAGGGAGCGTTTAAGCCGCCAACCCTGCGCAACGTCGCTGAAACTGCGCCCTACATGCACGCCGGGCAGTTTGCCACGCTTGAGGAAGTCCTGGCGCATTACAACCGTGCCCCGGCCTCCCCGATTGGTCATGACGAGCTGGAACCGCTTGGGCTGACCGAACGAGAGGTAGGGCAGATCGTGGCTTTTTTGCGCGCCCTGCAGGGCGGAGTAACAGCGCCGCCGGAACTGCTGCGCGATCCATTCAGTCAATAATTACTTTTGTTGGAGGTGTGAGGTAGTAAGTCTCTGTGCGACATTAGACCAGGACGGGTTTTTCGACAGCCGCCGGCTGCGGACCGGACCAGAAGAAGACGATCAATACAAACGAGGTCCCCGGGGTGACGATATTCATAAGCCAGAGCTGCTGGCTCAACGTGATCCCCTCATTGAGCACGACGAGCAGATTCTGCCCGGTATGGAACAAGATGGGTAACACAATGCTGCCGCGCGTCTGGATATACAGCCAGGTCATGATGACGGACAGGCCGGCGAGCTGCAGGATAGTAGGCAGCCAGGGTGTGCCGGCATTCATCATGCCGGGAAAAGTCAGGCCAAGATGCACCACGCCCCAAATGACTCCAAGAAACAATGCCGAAAAAAGCGCGGAACGCCGGGCCAAAAACCAGGGGAGAGCGTATCCGCGCCAGCCAAGTTCCTCCGCAGCGCCTCCGATCAAAATAAAGGTGCCGATGAGGGCAAATTCCATGGGAGACCACAGGCGAACCTGTAGGGCAGGAACCCACCCGAGAATTAGCGCCAGCAGGCTCATCGTCAGGCGCAAGCCCAATGCCAGTCCGATGGCAATCACATACCACCTGAATCCAGCCCGCCACTGAAATGCTTTGCGCAGCAGTGCAGCAACGCC
>JBGSTO010000570.1:0-2549 GCA_041736465.1 Anaerolineales bacterium
AAGGCGGCGAGGCGAACGCGGCAACCCAGCTTTTTCAGCGCCACCCCCAATGCAAGATAGGGTTGGGTATCACCGCGGGACCCAGCAGCCAAAATGGTGATCAGCATCATAAACCTCTAAAATGAAAACCTCCGGATTGCCAGAACTGTGCGCAAGGCACCCCATCCAAGCGTAAGCAGAAGTGTGATGAAGTATAGCAGACCAACCTCAGGGTTGAAGAACAAGGACAGCGGAAGAGTGGTATTGGATTGTGGAATTTCCCAAAACAAGATATACCCCGCCAACAACACATCGAGCAGCGGCAGAAGCGCCAAAAACACCATGCGATTCTGCCGGTGATTCACCGAGCTACGGCCTTGAGAGCTGCCCGGGAACAGGCAGCGCACTGACCAGATAAAGCCGGCTAATAACAGCAGCACAACAGCCATGCCAACAATATGCCCATACCTCGTCATGAAATCTTCACTGCGTGAAAAAATCGCCAGCTCCAGGCCCAGTGCCAGCAGGGTGGTGTTCCAGGCGATATTTTCGTACTCCAAATTATGCCTGTGATCGGTTTTGTTGATCAAAACCACCACGCCCAGCTCCTGCTCCGGTATCAGCACCATCAGGCCTTTGAAATTCGCCCATTCACCGCCGTGAGAAATCCCGGTTGGAACAGGGTTGCCAGGATTGCTAACCGCTGCCGCCTGAGGGAATGGAAAAATGGTCCACCCCATGGCATAGCTGACCTGCTCACCGATTTGTACCCCAGGAGCGTGCAGTTCAGCCATCCCCTCCGGCGACAGGATCGCCGCGCCATCCGGGGAGCGCCCCTGGTTGAGATGAGCAATCAGGTAATGAGCCATATCCTCCGCGCTCGCAAACAGCCCCGCCGAGGGCACTACGGTGCGGGAGTAAGGCATGAAACGGTCATATTCGACAGTTCCACTAAAGAAAGACACATAGCCGCTGGATACTCCGCCGGCGCGTGCCTCATCAAGGGAAGTAAACGAGTTCTGCATTTTTAACGGGGTAAAGATTTTCTCCTCGATATAGGTCTCGTATGGCATCCCGGAGATCGTTTGGATGAGCAGCCCCAGGATGTCGTAGTTGGTATTGGAATACTCAAAGCGCTCGCCCGGAGAGGCATTCAATTTCGAATTTCTCAGGCGGCGCACGCTTGTCTCCAGCGCATCATCCGTGCTGTCCCGCTCGAGGTTTCTTTTATACCCCTCCAGCTCAGAAAATCCACTCGTCTGGTAAAGAAGCTGCCGGATCGTGATCTGGGATGAGGCTTGCGCATCTGCCACTTCAAACCAGGGCAGGTAATCCTGCACGGGGGCGTCCAGGCGAAGCTTGCCTTCTTCAACCAGCTGCATGATGCCCAGGGCGGTAAAAGACTTGCTCATCGAAGCGATGAGAAATGGCGTTTGGGGCGTCACTGCCCGCCCGCCGGCACCGGCAGTGCCATAGCCACGGATATATTCGATCTGATCGCCGCGCACGATGGCGATTGCCAGCCCCGGGATGTGCAAATCCCGCATCTGTGCTTCAATGTAAGCATCAATTTTGGGCTGCGAGATTTGAGCATGCGCCGGTGTAACCTGAAAGGGCTGCAGGATGGCCAGCAGCAGGAATCCCATCCCCGCGCATAATAGAATGAAGAGATTGTGAAAACGTTGGTTGCCCACGAGTCTCCTTATAAGCACTGGATTTCTTACTTCCCAATCCAGCACCCTATTCCCACCAATCTTATCTAAAATACTCCGCCTATTTTAACCGAAAAATGCCCCAGCTCATCCGGGTGGTTTTGCCGCGCGGAAACATCCCGCGCCCAGCCGGGCAGGCTGAATTATTAACCGGCGGTTAGCTGCCGGTACTTGGGTGAATGGCGCTCAGGTGCGAATCTTTTCTGCGATGGAAGAAATCCTTCGATTCCTATCCCCGTGCTATCACACATCCACCAGCGCAGGTTTTTCGACAGCCGCCGGCTGCGGACCGGGCCAGAAGAAGACGATCAAGACAAACGAGATCCCCAGAGTGACGATATTCATAAGCCAAAGCTGCTGGCTCAACGTGATCCCCTCATTGAGCACGACGAGCAGATTCTGCCCGGTATGGAACAAGATGGGAAACACAATGCTGCCGTGCGTCTGGATATACAGCCAGCTCATAACGACGGACAGGCCGACGAGCTGCAGGATAGTCGGCAGCCAGGGTGTTCCGGCATTCATCATGCCGGGGAAAGTTAGCCCAAGATGCACCACGCCCCAAATGACTCCAAGAAACAATGCCGAAAAAAGCGCCGAGCGCCGGGCCAAAAACCAGGGGAGAACGTATCCGCGCCAGCCAAGTTCCTCTGCAGCGCCTCCGATCAAGATAAAGGTGCCGATGAGCGCAAATTCCATGGGAGACCACAGGCGGATCTGTAGGGCAGGAACCCACCCGAGAATTAGCGCCAGCAGGCTCATCGTCAGGCGCAAGCCCAATGCCAGTCCGATGGCAATCACATACCACCTGAATCCAGCCCGCCACTGAAATGCTTTGCGCAGCAGTGCAGCAACGCC
>JBGSTO010000593.1:0-5625 GCA_041736465.1 Anaerolineales bacterium
GCCACAAGATCACCCCGGGCTTTTGCCAATCAATTGTTCTGGTGCGCAGTATTGGAAAACAGCAACGCGCCGGCGCAAAGCAATTCAGGCGTTACCATAACACTACTAATTATACCCATTATTGTTATAATTCTCAAACCCGTTCCAGCCCAAATTCACCGATTCATTCCGGGGAGGCACTATGCTCGCAACATTGAAAAACACCCTGAGAGAAAATTTCCCGGCAGCCCTGGCGCGCCCTGTCGAGGCAATTGCCCACGAGCAGCTGCGCCTGCGCTTGCTGTTCGCGATCGCCATCATGAAATTACTCAACTTCATCGGCGGCGCCTGGGATATCCAATGGCATGTAGAGATCGGGCGCGATAGCCTGTTCATCCCACCGCACCTGATGGTTTTCGCTGCCTTTCTCGGTGGCTTGCTGGTTGCCCTGGGGTTGGTAGCCTATGAGACCGCCCAGGCATCCATGGGACATCCGCCAACGCATACGGCGCGCCTCGGACCGCTGTATGCGCCGCATGCGTTCTTTGGGGTGCTGATTGGCTACCTGCTGGCGCTGCTTTCAGCGGTATTTGACGAGCTGTGGCACGAGATTTTTGGCATCGATGCCACGCTGTGGAGCCCGCCGCATTTGCTGATTATGGCTTCGACCATGTTCGTGGATTTCAGTCTGATGTTGGGCATCACCATCTCTGCCAGGCGGTTGGGGTATACCTTTACCTGGAGAAGCCCGCTGCTGTGGGGTCTGGTGCTCACCGGCGCGTATGCCTTCGAGGCAGTCAACTTCCAGATGGGCGAGGCTTTCATCGTTGGCTACCGGGGAGGCGGGGCGGGTTTGCTGGGGCTGCTTTTCCCGCTGCTGGTGGGCGCGTTCCTGCCCTTCTCGATGATGATTCTGGTGCGCCTGGCGCGCCGTTTCTGGGTGGTGCTGCTGGCGATAGGGATGTCGCTGGGTTTGCAGTACGTTTCCACCGGCGTTGCCGCGCTGGGTTTCGCCATCCTGAAACCGGTTTCGGTGATCGAGGCGTATGTGTTGGAAAACCCCCAATCCACTGCGGCGATGGCGCGGGAGTTTGCCCGCCTGCTGGGTTTTGATGGGCTGATCGGCTTTCACCAGGCGTGGACGATGTCGCTGATGGTGCTGCCGCTGGTGCTCGTTGCGCTGCTGGAAGCTGTCCCCTGGGCGCGGCGCAGACCGCTGGTGGCAGCGCCAGTATTCTCAACGGCGATGGTGCTCGGTTCGTACGTATGGTTCTCGCAGACGCCGCCACTGAACGGCTACGTTATCACTGCGCTGGATGTGGCGCTGGCGACAGCAATCAGCGCAGGAGTGGGGTTGGCGACGGGTTGGCTGGGAATGTGGTTGGCGCAGCGGGGGACATCAGCCGGATCGCCAAAGGAGTTGGTTTCGGACAATTGATTGGGCGGGTCTTTGTGCTTTACGAGGATCGCCATGAGGCTGAGTGGATGACTTTAAAGACGGCGCAGTTTGCTCGAACAGACCCGCCCCTACCGGATGAGGTGAGCTTGCCTGCAGTTTGACAGCCACCCAGGGTTGGGATATGATCTGGTGTGCGGTTGGCATGAGAATGCCGCAATCCGCACCGCATGAATTTAGACGATGCCGTGAAAAGATTCATTCCCAACACTAGGTTCAAGATGGCAGATCAAAGAAGTACGGGGGCGCGGTACCTTGCTGCCCTGTGCATGGCGGCGCTCGCCCTGCTCAGCGCGTGCAGCGGCTGGCAGACTGGCTTGAGCAGCCCGGTCGGCACCCCAATCCCCTTTGACGCCGGCAGCTTCCCCTCCGCACCCAATGCTGCCTCGGGCAAAACGCCCGCCGAGATGGACGCCTGGGTGGAGAGCACGCTGGCGGAGATGCCCCTGCGCCAGAAAATCGGGCAGTTGATCATCAGCGGAGTGCCCGACGACTTTGCCAAAGAGCGCACCTGCGAGCAGATTCAAATGCTACGCCCGGCGGGGATCACCTTCCAGTACGGCAACATCCGTAATCCCGAGCAGCTGCGCAGCTTCATCCGCGAGCTGGGCGACTGCGCCCGGCAGTCCAGCGCCATCCCGCTGCTGTTTACACTGTCGCACGAGGGCGAGAACACGCGCTTCGCCGGCGGCGTCACGGCGTTTCCATCGGCGCTGGCGCTGGGCGCGACGGGCGACCCTGCAGCAGCCTACCAGACGGCCCTGGCATCCGGGCTTGAGCTGAAGTACAGCGGCATCAATATGATCCTGGGGCCGGTGGCAGACGTGCTGGCGGAGCTGGATAACCAGGTGATCTACGACCGCACCTTCGGCGGCGACCCGCAGCAGGTGAGCCGCTTCGTCGAACAGGCAACCCTGGGCTACCAGGATGCCGGGCTGATCCCGGTGCTCAAACACTTCCCCGGTCACGGCGGCGTCGCCGAAGATTCGCACGAAACCCTGCCGGTGGATGGCGCCAGCCGTGATCAAATGCAGGCCAATTACCTGCCGCCATTCGAGAGCGGGATGAGCGCCGGCGCGCCGGTGATCATGCTCAGCCACATCGCCTACCCGGCGATTTCCGGTTCGCCGACGCCGGCGACGCTCTCGCCTGAGTTAATCCAGTTCCTGCGGGGGGAACTGTCCTACAGCGGGGTGGTGCTGAGCGATTCGATGCGCATGAAGGCGGTCAACAGCACTGCCAGGGGGGTGGAGCAGGCCTCGCTCCAGGCGGTGCAGGCGGGGGTGGATTTGCTCCTGCTCAACGAGCCCAGCCAGGCCCGCCTGGCGCGCAACTACCTGATGCAGGCAGTGGAAAGCGGGCGCTTGAGCCAGGAGCGCCTGGACGAGGCGGTGCGCCGCGTGCTGACGCTCAAGGCAGTCTGGGGAGTGGCATTCCCCGATGAGGTGCAGGTCTCCGAGCCGGATTGGCAGGCGCATGCCGAGCTGCTTGAGAGCCTGGGCGAGCGCATCCCGGCGCTGGTGAAAGATGAGCAGGGCTACGTTCCGCTGCCTGCCAATGCGAAGCGCATCTTGATTGTGGCGCCGCGCAGGGAGTGGGATTTCTACGCCAACCTGGAGCAGGCGCTGGTGGAGCAGGGACGCATGGTGGAGCTGGTGCTGTACTCACCTCCCTGGGAAGGAGCGGTGCTCGAAGAAGAGCTGATCTCCAGCCTGCCCACCAGGATGGAGCAGTTCGACCTGGCGCTGGTGTTCACCTGGCAGGCGCACCTGATCGAGGCGGCGCAAGAGCGCTCCTGGCAGGTCGAGCTGGTGCAGGCGCTGCAAGCCGCAGACCGCCCGCTGGTGGTAGCCGCCTTTGGCTCGCCCACCGACCTGCTCAGCTTCCCGGAGATACCGGCCTACATCGCCATGATGGGCGCTACGCCCGGGCAGCAGCAGGCGATCATCGCCGCGCTGACCGGGGAGAGGCCGCTGGAAGGAGTGGTTCCGCTGCCTGGTTTAATACCATAGGACAGTTTTTGGGAGGGAGATTATGGCCGGGTTGGATGCACTGGATACCCTGTTCGTCGTCTGGGCGTTCTTTTTCCAGATCGTGCTGATCGTGCACTTTGCGCTGCGCAAGCGCTTATTCGAAAGCTATACGCTGAAATACGGCTGGCTGGTGTACGCGCTGAGCCTGCCGGCGGCTGCCGTCAGCGTCGTGCTGCTGCTGGGCGGAAAACCGTGGACTCTCTGGCTGGGGGGCTTCCTGTTCTTGATTTACGCAGCCTTCGGCTACTGGATCGATTACGTCAAGCGGACCGAATGGCGCAAGCCGCTGCTGCCGAGTGTCATGTTCCCCTATGTGACGCTGTACCTGGCGACGGTGATGTTCTACTGGTGGCCGCTCTGGCCGCTCAGCCGCCCGTTGTGGGTGATCTACGCCGTGCTGTATGTGATCGCAACGGTATTGAACATCACCTCACACTAAGCGCGACAACCTGGGGCAGCGTCCTTGGGAATGGAGCGAGTGGAAATCAAACAGTCGAGCATGCCAACCCCCTACCCGGAACTCAACGCCGTGCTGCACGCGCTGGTCACCGGCGTCGAAGACTCGCTGGGTGAGAATTTCCTGGGCGCTTACCTGCAGGGCTCTTTTGCGGTGGGCGAATTCGACCCGCACAGCGACGTAGACTTCATCATCGCCGTCCACCAGGAGCTTTCCAACGAACAGCTCGCTGCGCTGCAAGCGCTGCATCCGCGCATCTACGCCATCGACTGCCCCTGGGCGCAGCACCTGGAAGGCTCGTACTTTCCCAAAGATGCACTGCGCGACTATACGCAGCGTGCAAAACCGATCTGGTATCTCGACCACGGCTGGCAGGAGCTGTTTCCCCACGCACACGACAACACCATCGTGGTGCGCTGGGTGCTGCGCGAGCACGGCGTCACACTGGCAGGCCCCAGCCCGGCAGCGCTGATCGACCCGATCCCGGTGAGCGAGCTGCGCAAAGAGATCCTGCAGGTGATGACCGGTTGGTGGCAAGAGATCCAAGCGAATCCCGAGAGCATCAACAACCGCTTCTACCAGACCTTTGCCGTGCTGAGCTACTGCCGCATGCTGCACGACCTGCACACCGGCTTTCCCGGTTCCAAACGCGCCGGCGCAGAGTGGGCCAAAGCAGCACTCGATCCATCCTGGCGCGGGCTGATCGACCGCACCTGGGCCGGTCGTCCCGACCCGGCGACGTCGGTGCGCACCCCCGCCGACCCGGCGGATTTTCAAAGCACACTGCTATTCATTGCAACTGCGGTCAGCCTGGCTGAAAAGCTGAAACCAGGAGGAGATGCGCATGGATGACAGGAGACAAGTCGACAATTCACTGGCAGTTCCGGGGCTGGTATTCCGCCGCTTCCGCGGCGACAGCGACTACCCGCATATGGCTGCGGTGGTCGCCGCCAGCGCTGAAGCCGACCATATCGAGCGCACCGACACACCTGAAACCATCGCAAAAAACTACCAGAATCTGACCAACTGCGACCCGTACCAGGATATGCTGTTTGCCGAAGTTGATGGAGAGGTGATCGGCTACGAGCGCGGCTGGTGGTGGGATGACAGCGATGAAGTGCGCATCTATGCCAGCGTTGGGTTCCTGTCGCCAGGCTGGCGGCGCAAGGGGATCGGGGGCGCCATGCTGGGCTGGGTGGAAGAGCGGCTGCGGCAGGTTTCCGAAGGCCATCCGCTGGGCGCGAAGCGCTATCTGCAGAACTACGCCACGCAGTTCCAGACCGGCAATATCGCTATGCTGGAGGGCGCCGGATACACAGCGGTGCGCCACTTCTACGACATGCTGCGCCCCACGCTGGAGGATATTCCTGAATTCCCGCTGCCGGAAGGCGTGGAACTTCGCCCGGTGCAGCCCGAGCACTACCCTGCCATCTGGGCCTCAATCCACGATGTCAGCCAGGATGAATGGGGCTACCAGCCGCCCACGGAAACGGATTACCGGACCTGGCTGGAAGACGAGCGGCGCTTCCAGCCGCAGCTTTGGCAGATCGCCTGGGATCCCGCCGGCGAGCGGGTGGTGGGGCACGTGATGACCATTATCGACTACGCCGAAAACGAAAAGTACAAGCGCAAGCGCGGCTACACCGAGGGCATCGGCGTGGATCGCGCCTGGCGGCGGCGCGGGTTGGCGAAGGCGTTGA
>JBGSTO010000595.1:0-3848 GCA_041736465.1 Anaerolineales bacterium
AGGCGGGATTTTCCTGGAGAACAGCATATCTACGTTGAGCAATAATGAGATCTTTTCCAACACGGTACTTTATTTCGGCGGCGGCGTGCTGTTACATGACAGCGCAGCTACGCTGGATGGAAATACGCTCAACGCCAACCACGCTACCAGCAACCTGGGCAGTGGAGCGGGGATCTATGCTATGACCAGTTCCGCTACGATCCTTAGGAACACGGTTTACTCCAACACAGCTCAATCCAGCGGTGGTGGAATGCTTTTCAACACAAGTCCCAATTCGACAATCATCGAAAACACGATCCTATCTAACACCGCCAATGCCGGCGATGGCGGTGGCGTCTATTTTCGCTACGGCGACGGAAGCCTTCTGCGCACAAACACCATCCGCGCCAACCATGCCCCAACCAACAGCGGCGGCGGGCTGTATATTGACCAGAGCCACGCCACGCTGGAGTTTAACTCGATCGAATCAAATACTGCCTATTCGGGCGGTGGACTGTACAGCTCCGGCAGGGCTATCACGCTGACCGCCAACACGGTGGTATCCAATACCGCATTAATGGGTGGCGGACTGTATCTGTACTACAACAACAGCACGCTTAACACGAACACAGTCAGTTTCAATCGAGCTACGCTCGATAACGGCGAGGGCGGCGGGATATTCATATATTACAGCAATCCAGTATTGAACCGGAATATCATCACCTTCAACTACGCCGACTGGGGAGGTGGATTGTCCTTGTTCAGGAGCTCACCGGCGCTGATCAATACGGTAGTTGCGGATAACACTGCAGGCGAATACGGCAGCGGGTTGAGCATAAGGCTCAACTCCTCGCCGCGCATATGGCACAGCACGATCGCCCGCAATCTGGGCGGTGATGGCGCCGGGGTCCTCATCACAGGTATGGGCTGTTCTGTAGGCATGACCAACACAGTCCTGATAAGCCATACCCTTGGGATCAGCGTCACGCTGAACAATACGGTTACTTTAGCGGGTACATTGTGGCACAGCAATACGGACAACTGGGGAGGAGGGGGCGTGATTATCACCGGCACTCACAATTACTGGGGCGACCCGCTCTTTGCGACCGATGGCTACCATTTGACGCCTGGTTCAGCGGCGATTGACCACGGTCTAAACGCCGGGATAGCTGGCGATATAGACGGTGAGGCGCGCCTGGGCACACCCGATCTCGGCGCGGACGAGGTGGCCGGTCCGCATCTGTTCTTACCGTTGATCGTGTGCAGCCATTAAATTCGACCCGCGTGCGCAGGCCAAGTTCGCCGATAAGCTGCTCGGCTGCCGGGCGGGAAGCTGCATCTGCACAATAAAACAGATCAATGGTTACACCGCCCAGTTGGGGGTTGGCGAAGTTTTCCCATCCCTGGCTGTTGAAAGCGCGTGCCAGGTGTGCGGGTGGGGCTTTTCGAGCTGGTTATGCCAAAACCTCCAGTTAGCGGGCAAAACCCGGTAGGATAATTTGGATTATTATGATAGTATTAACCCTAATATCTTAACATCCACCCATTCGCCAAAACCAGGAGGCTTAGAGATTTATCCATGAAGGCAATCCGCACAGATCGTTATGGGGGTATTGAAGTTCTGCAGTATGGGGAGGCTCCACGCCCAACGCCGGGCGCCGGAGAAGTGCTCATCCGCGCCCGGGCCGCATCGGTGAACCCGTTCGACTGCGCCGTACGCGCCGGCTACCTGACAGGGTGGTATGCGTACGATTTCCCCATGATTTTAGGGCTGGATGTAGCCGGCGTGGTGGAAGCGTGCGGAGATGGGGTGACGCAATTTGCTCCCGGCGAGGCAGTTTACGCCCGAACGGATCCGAGCCGGAATGGTGCTTATGCCGAATACGTTCTGGCACGCCCTGACGAAATGGCAGCCAGCCCGAAGTCGGTTGACGCGCTGCATGCAGCGGCTATTCCACACGTAGCACTGACTGCATTAGCGCTGGTCGAGGCAGCCAACCTTACCGCAGGGCAAACGGTGTTAATTCACGCGGCAGCGGGAGGGGTGGGCCATCTCGCGGTCCAGCTCGCAAAGCAGCGCGGGGCGCGCGTCATCGGCACTGCGTCCGAGCACAATCTTGAATTTTTAGAGAAGCTGGGGGTTGACCAGGCGATCGATTATCCGAACACGCCCTTCGAGAGCGTGGTGCGAAATGTGGATGCGGTTTTCGATACCGTCGGATATGATACCCAACAGCGTTCATGGCAGGTATTGAAACCAGGCGGGATCCTGCTCTCCATCGTTCAGGCGCCTTCGCAGGAGACTGCGGATGCTTACGGCGTCCGGCAGCAGATGGTTGCTGCCGGGCAGGCGGGCGGCGAGCTTTTATCAAAATTTGCTGCGATGGTGGATGCCTGGCAGCTCAAGGTCACCGTCTCGACTGTGCTGCCGCTGTCTGAAATCCAGCGCGCTCACGCGTTGGTCGAGGCACGCCATATGCGCGGCAAGCTGGCTTTGGATATCGCGATGTAAGGCTGCAAACTCCAGATACTTAATTACCTCTAATCTGAAAGCTTGTGGTTCATAGTAGGATAACAGGACATTATCTGTCCGATTAAGATGCACATTCCTGTTGTGAACCACAAGCTGTGTAGAGCGCTTTGCCCGCCGGCCAGCGGATTCTTCAGGTGGAAGATGAGGCACGTGCTGGCGGCGCTGATTGCCGCTGCAATGTGGCTGGGAGACGGGGCAGCATTCCCCGGACTGGCCTCAGCGCCGCAGGAAGCACCAGATCCCCGCCGCAGCCTGCCCCATTCCCTAATCGCCCCTCCACCCGACCCGGACTCACCCTCATCCGACGAACGCCCGCCGGGGACGGCTTTGTCGCCGGCAGAGGCACCCAGGCTGCTGCTACCCGATCTGCGCACGCTTCCGCCGTATGATCTGGAGATCGATACACTTCTCGATGGCTCGCGCGAGCTGCGCCTGTCGAACACAATCTGGAACAGCGGCGCCGGAGCGCTCGAGCTGGAAGGCGAATTCAATTCTGTCACGCGCAAGACACGCGTGGTACAGCACATCCATGCCCGGGCCGGCACTCAACGCGACCATCTGGTGGGCGAATTCATCTGGCATTCACAGCACGATCACTGGCACTTCGAAGATTTCTCCATCTACGAGCTGTGGACGCTGACGCCGACGGGCGGCCTGAAGTCAGTGGTCAGCAGCAGCGATAAGCTGTCATACTGCCTGATCGACACGGATATCATCGACAGCCAGAAGGAGGGCTTTTCCCCGCTCAGGCGCTACTATGGGTGCGGGCGGACGCTGCAGGGATTGTCCGCAGGCTGGGGCGATACCTACAAATCCCATTTGGATGGCCAATCCATCCGCCTGGCTGGGATCAAAGATGGCTTCTACGCCCTCAAGTCGACCGCCAACCCGGATGCCATCCTGCTCGAAGCCAGATACGATAACAACGCCGCGCTGCTTTACCTGGAGATACGCGGCCAAAGCCTCGAACTGATCGACCCCGCAGACTATGTCGAGCAGCGCTGCCAGGAAGACGACTGGTGGGTTTCGCAAGCCATCGTCTGCAGTATTTAAAACCCAGGCCGACTGGCAGGTGATGCCAGTCGGCAGTCCGGCAGCAGTGCCCGTCCGGCGCATCCCCTGTCGGCAAAGGAGGAAAACAATGAACCTGTTTCAACGCTATCTGGTGGAAGAATTCGCCGAGGACTATCAGGAAGGCCATCTCTCCAGGCGGGAAGCGCTGAAGCTGATCGCCGGCGTCACCGGCAGCCTGCTGCTGGCGACCACGATCCTGGCTGGCTGTACGCCGCCCGATGAGACTCTGACGGCGGCGGCAACAGACATCATCCCCACCGGG
>JBGSTO010000603.1:0-2858 GCA_041736465.1 Anaerolineales bacterium
GCCATAGGAACATTCGCTCCCATCAGCAGTTTCATCGGACGCCAGTCCGAAATCCAAAGCCTGCGCCAGATGTTAGGCTCCGGCGCACGCTTGATCACCCTGACCGGCCCGGGAGGGGTTGGTAAAACGCGCCTGTCGCAAGAGGTGCTGGCGCAAGCCGCAGCCGATTTTGCCGACGGGGCGTTTTTTATTCCGCTGGATGCGCTGTCCGAAGCGGGGCAGGTGCTGCCGAAGATCGCCGGCGTGCTGGAGGTGAGCGAGAGCGGCAGCAGCCCGGTGATCGACGATCTGCGTGCGGCGCTGGCGGAGAAGCAGGCTTTGCTGTGCGTGGACAACTGGGAGCACGTGATGGAGGCGGCGGCGCAGATGGCAGAGCTGCTGACAGCCTGCCCGCGCTTGCAAATGCTGGCGACCAGCCGGGAGACGCTGCGTCTGGGCGGCGAGCGCGAGTTTTCGGTAAATCCGTTGGGTGTGACCGCTCCCGGCGAAGAAGCGCAGGCGCCCGCCGTGCAGCTTTTTGCCGAGCGCGCCAGAGCGGTAAACCCGGGCTTCGAGCTGGATGAACAAAATACGCCCAGCATTGCGGCGATTTGCTCGCTGCTGGACGGGCTGCCGTTAGCCATCGAGCTGGCGGCGGCGCTGCTGCGGCTGTTCTCTCCGCAGGCGCTGTTGAAACGGCTAGAGGGCAGGCTGGCGGGGCGCTCTCCGGTGATGCAGCTACTGGCAGGTGGGAGGCGCGATCTGCCGCTGCGCCAGCAGACGCTGTGGGCGGCGATCGATTGGAGCTACAACCTGCTGGATGCCGGCGAGCAGCGGCTGTTTCGCTGGATGGCGGTGTTTGCCGGCGGCTGCGACCTGGAAGACGCGCAGGCGGTGTGCGGCGAGGAGGGCGCAGGGCCGCACCTGGTGATGGATACGCTGATCTCGCTGGTGGATAAAAATCTGCTGAGGGTTACGCAAAGCGGCGGGGAGCCGCGCTTCGGGCTGCTGCGCACGATCCAGGAGTATGCCTTGGAGCAGCTGCAAACCAGCGGGGAACTTCCCGAGGCCCGGCGGCGGCATGCGCTGCATTACCTGGAGCTGGTGCAGCGCGCCGGAGAGGAGCTGCCCGGTCCAGAGCGGGGCGCCTGGCTGGAGCGCCTGGATCAGGAGCAGAACAACCTGCGGGTGCTGCTTTCGTGGTCTTTGGAGCAAGAGCAGGCTGAAACCGCATACCTGTTGGGCGGGATCTTGTGGCGCTACTGGCTGGCGCGCGGGCACAATTCCGAGGGGCAGCAGTGGATGAGCCGCATCCTTTCAAAACAGGGCGAGGTTCCCATTGCATCGAAGGCCAATACGTTCAACGGCGCAGGCGGGTTGGCGATGTTCCGCGGCGACCACGAGGCTGCGAAAAAATATTTCCTCGAGTGTCTCGAGCTGAGGAAAATGATTGCGGATAAGCCGGGGATGGCAGCGTCTTACCATAACCTGGGACACCTGGCGATCAATCAGAGCGAGCATGAGTTGGCGATAGCGTATATTGGCAAGAGCCTGGCGCTGGATCGAGAGCTGGGCAACCAGGCGGGCGTTGCCAGCGGATTGCTGTCCATCGCCTTGATCTTGCAAAAGCAAACCAGGTTTGATGCTGCTGAAGAACACACCAGGCAAGCGCTGGCGATTTCCCAGGAGTTGGGCCTCGACTGGCAATTGGCGATCTGCCATGCGATTCTAAGCGATGTCGCATATGGACAGGGACGCTACGAGCAGGCGCAGAAATCTCTTCGCGCCAGCCAGGCGCTGTTCACCGAAATCGGCGATCTCGGGCAGCTTTCCACCATTCAGCAGGGGCTGGGTTTGATCGCCCTGCGCCAGGGGGATTTCCGGCAGGCGGAAGTACATTTTATTGATAGTTTGAATTATAAGCACGAGGTTGGAGACCAATTTGGGATTGCCCACGGGCTGGAAGGATTGGCGTACCTGGCTGCCTGCCGCCTGGATGCGCGCAGGGCGGCCCGCCTGTGGGGGGCGGCGCAGGTGATGCGGAAAACGATTGAGGCGCCAATGACCGATTTCGACCGCATCGATCGCGAGCATTACATACCGCCGGTGCGGGCTCAGTTGAGGGAAAAAGCATTCCAGGCTGAGATGGAAGCCGGGGCGGAGATGGGCCCGGAGCAGGTGATGGCTTATGCCCGGGAGCCCGTGGAGAGCGGGGAGAAGGCCGCAGAGCTGCGGAGCGCGGCGCTGAAAACCGGACGGCGGGCGCTGCCGGCGGGGCTGACGGGGCGCGAGGCGGAGGTGTTGAGCCTGGTGGCGCAGGGGTTGAGCGATGCGGAGGTGGCGGAGAAGCTGGTGCTGAGCCCACGGACGGTGAATGCGCACCTGACGTCGATTTACAGTAAGCTGGGGGTGAATTCGCGGGCGGCGGCGACGAGGTTCGCGGTGGAGAATGGGCTGGGGTAAACTAACCGCGAAGGCGGGAAGAGCGCGAAGGATTCAAGATGGAATAAGATTTACAGGTGGGGAGAGAAATATATCCGCAGATTTCGCAGATAGGGCAAGGGGGTAATGATCACGGACTGAAACGCTTATCTGCAGATAGGCGCAGCAGTGCGGGCGCAGGCAATGGGTGTTGTCCACAGATTGCGCCGGAGTACCGGAGTGCGCAGATGGCAAAGATTGAAAAATAATTTACCGCGAAGGCGGGAAGAGCTGACAACGGATTACTTATCACGGATTTCACGGAAAATCTTGGACCGCGAATGATGTGATTTCAGGGTTCTAATACCCCCTCCGGCCTACGGCCACCTCCCCCATTTTGCTTACAAAATGGGGGAGGGAAAGCAGCCTGACATGGGCTGCAAAATGGGGGAGGGAAA
>JBGSTO010000605.1:0-1647 GCA_041736465.1 Anaerolineales bacterium
CCCCGCCCAGGTGGTCGCTCAAGCGGCGGGCATGGGAAAGCGGCGTCGGGCGGCCCACGTACGTGCGCAGTAGGGTATCCAACACGTGTTGAAACCCGGCATCCTCGCGCAGCCGCTCGTAGGCCTGGATTAGCTCCGCCAGCGCCGGCATCAGCGTCTCGGGCACAAACTGCCCCCCATACGGGCCAAACTTCGCCGCCAGCGGCGCTAATCGGGTTTGCACATCAAGTTGATTCAAAGCCATCATCAATTCTGCTCCTTGGTCAACGTCTACAGTTATTTAGAGGAGAGCATTCTGCGCCGCCTGCACGAAAGCCCGCACCCGCTGTGCATCCTTCACGCCCGGGGATGACTCCACCCCGGAGGCCACATCCACCCCCCACGGTCGCACCTGCCGGACAGCCTGGGCGACGTTCTCCGGCGTCAACCCGCCCGCCAGCAGCACCGGGAAGCGGCGCCTGCCATCGGGATGTACAGCCAAACCGACTGCCAGCTCCCAATCCGCTCGCTTTCCGCTGCCGCCGTATACGCCAGGCAGGCTGGCATCGATCAGGTATGCCGGGGCCTCCCCGCGCGGCGGCATGCTTTCCAGCATCTGCTCCAATCCGGCGCGGCTTTCCGGGCGCAGCGCCTTGAATGCTCGCCCCTCCAATGCTGTCAGCAGCTCCGCCGGCTCGTCGCCCGATAGCTGCGCCAGGTGCAGCCCGCATCCCTGCATTGCCTGGCAGATGAAGGCATAGTCCGCATTCACAAACACCCCCACCCGCACCGCCGGCGCTCCGCGCTTTTCCAATTCAAAGCACATATCCGCACAATCACCAAGGGAGAGATAGCGCGGGCTGGCAGGGTAAAAGTTGAATCCCAGCAAATCTGCCCCGGCCTCTACCGCCTGCAGCGCCTCGTCCAGTGTGCGCAGGCCGCAAATCTTCACCCGCACGGCGTTTGCCTTCATCATGCGCGCAGCTCCCCGGCAGAACTCGCCGCTGGGCCCGGTATCACATTCGCCATCTCGCGCACCTTGCCCGCAATATCCGCGGCGGTCACCAGCGCCTCCCCCACCAGAATGGCGTCCACCCCGCCCTGCGCGGCATCCCCATCGGGGCGCACGCGCTCCACATCTTGCCTGGAATGGAAGCCGCTCTCCGCCACCAGGCAGATCTCCGCCGGCACGTGTGGGCGCAGCGCCAGCGTGGTCTCCAGGTTCACCCGGAAATCATGCAGGTTGCGATTGTTGACGCCCACCAGGCGGGGAGAACATTTCAGCGCCGCCTCCAGCTCCTGCCGGTTGTGCACTTCCACCAGCGCCGCTATGCCGAGCTGCTGGGCTGTGTCGTGCAGGCGGTACAGCGCCTCAGGCTGCAGGTATGCTGCGATCAGCAAAACTGCATCCGCCCCGGCAGCCCTTGCCTGGTAGAGCTGGTAGACATGATAGATGAAATCCTTGCGCAGCAGCGGCAGCGCCGGAAACGCTCGCCGTACGGCGCGCAAATCGTCCAGGCTGCCGCGAAAGTAGCGCTCATCCGTCAGCACGCTCACTGCCGCTGCGCCATTGGCGGCGTAGATTTCCGCCAAAGCGCAGGCATCCAGCTGCGGCGCCAGCTCTCCCCGGGAAGGCGATGCGCGCTTGATTTCGGCGATCAGCGCCGG
>JBGSTO010000418.1:0-3017 GCA_041736465.1 Anaerolineales bacterium
TCCACAACGGGCTGGCAGACATGGCGCTCGCCGTTTGCCGGCGCCTGCGCCAGCAAACCGGCTTGAACGCGGTGGCTCTCTCCGGCGGCGTGTGGCAGAACCGCCTCTTGCTGCGCCGCGTCACTGCCGGGCTGCAGGCGGCTGATTTTACCCTGTACACCCACCGGCAGGTTCCCGCCAATGACGGCGGGATCGCCTTTGGCCAGGCGGCGGTCGCTGCCTGGCAGTTGATCCATTCGTAAGTGGTAGCCGTGAGGAGGTAGCCATGTGCCTGGGAGTTCCTGGAAAGATTATTGACCTGTACGAACGCAACGGCTTGCTGATGGGCATGATCGATTTCGGCGGGGCGCGGCGCGAAGCCTGCCTGGCCTACGTGCCCGAAGCCCGCATCGGCGATTACACCGTCATCCACGTCGGTTTTGCCCTGCACCTGATCAGCGAAGACGAGGCCATGGAAACGCTGGACCTGCTGCGCCAGATTGCCGCCGCCGGCGGCGAGGACGCCATGGCAGAGCTGGGCGTTACACCTCTCAACCCGCCCGCCTCCCCGCCCGGAGGCGCATGAAGCACCTGAGCGAATACCGCGACGCCGGGCTGGTGCAGGGTGTCATCAAAGAGATCGCCCGTACCGTCACCCAGCCGTGGACGATCATGGAGATCTGCGGCGGGCAAACGCACGCCATCATGCGCCACGGTCTGGACCAGCTCCTGCCCGAAGAGATCGAGCTGGTGCACGGTCCGGGCTGCCCGGTGTGCGTCACACCGCTGGAGCTGATCGACAAGGCGCTGGCAATCGCCGCCCAGCCCGGGGTGATTTTCACCTCCTACGGCGACATGCTGCGCGTCCCCGGCAGCCAGGACGACCTGTTTGCGGTACGTGCCCGCGGTGGGGATGTGCGCGTGGTGTATTCCCCACTGGATGCGGTCAAGCTGGCGCAGGAAAACCCCGACCGCCAGGTGGTGTTTTTCGCCATCGGCTTCGAGACCACCGCACCCGCCAACGTGATGAGCGTGCTGCAGGCGCGTGCACTGGGATTGGAGAACTACTCCGTGCTGGTCTCGCACGTGCGCGTGCCGCCCGCCATGCACGCCATCCTGTCCTCGCCGCACAACCGCGTGCAGGGCTTTTTGGCAGCGGGGCACGTGTGCGCCGTGATGGGCTACTGGGAATACCCGCCCATCGCCGAACGCTACCGCACGCCGATTGTGGTGACCGGCTTCGAGCCGCTGGACATCCTGAACGGCATCCTGATGACCGTGCGGCTTTTGGAAGCGGGTGCGGTGGAGGTGCAGAACGCCTACGCGCGCGTGGTCACCTTCGCAGGCAACCGCCCGGCGCAGGCTGTGATCCGGCAGGTGTTCGAAGAATGCGACCGCAAGTGGCGCGGCATCGGCGTGATCCCGGAATCGGGCTGGCGGCTGCGCCCCGAGTTCGTCGCTTTCGATGCCGAGCAGCGCTTTGCGGTGGGCGACATCCAGCCCGAGGAACCGTCTGTGTGCATCGCCGGGCAGATCCTGCAGGGTTTGAAAAAGCCGCACCACTGCCCGGCTTTTGGCAATCCCTGCACGCCGGAGCACCCCCTGGGCGCCACCATGGTATCCAGCGAGGGCGCCTGCGCGGCCTACTACCGCTACCATGCCGCCAGCCCGTTGGCGGCGGAGGCGACTGGCGATTGAGCGGCGGCAGCAAGGCATGGACAATAGGATGTACAATCTCGTAGGGGCGGGTTTGTACCAGCAAGACACCTATGCCGGAAAGCTGCTGCTCAGGCCTTCCGGTCAGGCAGGCCAGATCCAAAACCCGCCCTGCCCGTGCGGCAGAATCGCGTCCGGGCCAGGCGGGGGGTGGGTTTTTGCTCTGGTAGGCAGGATTGAAAAGCCTGAAGTAATGCATTAAGTGCCGGCATACCTTGCCTGAACTTCCCCACCCCTACGGCGCGGTGGGGAAGTGGACAACAGGACGAAGTATTGTAGGGGCGGGTCTGTACCAGCGAGACGCCATTGCCAGGATGCTGCTGCTCTGGCCTTCCGATCAGGCAGGCCAGAACCAAAACCCGCCCTGCCCGTGCGGCAGAATCGCGTCCGGGCCAGGCGGGGGTGGGGATGTGGACAACAGGTCGAAGTATTGTAGGGGCGGGTCTGTACCAGCGAGACGCCATTGCCAGGATGCTGCTGCTCAGGCCTTCCGATCAGACAATCAGAGCCAAGACCCGCCCTGCCCGTGCGGCAGAATCGCGTCCGGGCCAGGCTGGGGTGGGTTTTTGCCCTGGTTGGCAAGATTGAAATGCCTGAAATAAGAGCTTTAGAGCC
Source organism: Anaerolineales bacterium (assembly GCA_041736465.1). Taxonomy (GTDB): domain Bacteria; phylum Chloroflexota; class Anaerolineae; order Anaerolineales; family UBA4823; genus JAJUJL01. The sequence goes on from JBGSTO010000418.1 coordinate 2,311, forward strand.
GGCATACCTTGCCTGAACAAACCCACCCCTACGGCTCTCCCTTGAAAACGCCGTGGAGAGGTTTTCATCCCGCCCGAAAAGCCCGGTAGGGCTGTGGAGCTACACAGAATGATACATTCAAAGAAAGCGATTGCCCTATGAGCGATCCCAATGAACTGCCCGCCATGGACGGCCCGGTGTGCCCGGTGCCGCTGCCCCACCACGAGACCATTGTTTTGGGTCACGGCAGCGGCGGCAAGCTGTCACACGACCTGATCGGCAAATTCTTCGTGCCGTCATTCGCCAATCCGGCGCTCAACGCCGGCGACGACGCGGCCGTGGTGCAGCCCAACACCTGCACCGAGCTGGCGATCTGCACCGATTCGCACGTCGTGTGGCCCTTGTTCTTCCCCGGCGGCGACATCGGGCGGCTGGCGGTGTGCGGCACGGTCAACGACCTCGCCATGGTGGGCGCGCAGCCGATGTATCTGACCGCCGGCTTCATCCTCGAGGAAGGGCTGGATACGGACTTGCTGCGGCGGGTAGTGCAGTCGATGCAGGATGCCGCTGCCGAGGCGGGCGTGCACATCGTCGCCGGCGACACCAAGGTGGTGCAGCGCGGCAAGGCCGACGGGCTGTACATCAACACCGCCGGTGTGGGACTGCTCCTACCTGGGGTACGCATCGGCGGCGGTCTGGCGCAGCCCGGCGACGTGGTGCTGCTCTCC
>JBGSTO010000652.1:0-20358 GCA_041736465.1 Anaerolineales bacterium
AGGCAGGGTCTTCTCTCTCAGCGTGCTGCCTCAGGCAGTTTACCAGGCGGCTGCCTTTGCGGTAAGCCAGCGTCAGCGAGCGCCCGAACAGTGCCTCGGCATCCTGCTGGGCGGAGAGGATGCCGCTCTGCTTTGCGCCCGCCAAAAACAGCCTGCCGCCGGGTTTGAGCGCCTGGCGCGCCAGCAGCAGCCAGCGCCGCAAGCGACCGCGGCTCTTTGGCAGGTCGATCAGCACGGCGTCGAAATAGTCACGCTGCGCGATGGGTAGATCGATCAGCGCTGTGATCCCTTGTGCTCGCAGGCCGTTAGCCTGCAGCGTACGGGCGGTCATCTCCTGCGCCAGGCAGTGCGGGTCGCTCACCCACAGCTCACCGCCGGCGAGCAGGGTCGCCAGCACGCTCGCCGCCGCTCCCTGGGCGCATCCCATCAGCAGCGCTCGCTCTCCCACCTGTAGATTGGTGTGCTCCGCCAAAAGCTGCTGGCTGGGGCTGACCTGCTGCCAGTCCGGCAGACCCGGTTTGGAGCAAACCTGCACCTGCTGCCCGCGCAGGCGAGTGGTGAAGGTGTGGGTGCGGGCGTAGTCTTCGAGGAGGCGGGTGATATCAACGGAGAAATCGCGCATGCCTCAGGTATATGGCTAAACCGGTAGTTTGTCAAGCTGAAACTGCCCCATGGTTGCAAGTCAGACCTTTTTACTCTATAATCACAGCAGAATGAAATGTCCCACCTGTGGGTTCCCCAATCTCCGGGCAGATGCCCGTATCTGTCCGAATTGCGATCAGCCGCTGCCTCAGAGTACTCCAGCGCCAGCGCCTGCGCCGGCGCCGGTGAAAAATGCGCATATTACTGTCGAACAGCAAGTGGGGGAAGTGGCTGCGGGAGCTCAGGTGACCGGCGTGAGCATCCGCCAGTTGATCGGCAACGTCTTCATTACCACACCTGACCGGGAAGCGTCGCAAGACCGGCGCAACCTGGGCATCCTGCTGGAAAAAGTGCGCTCGTTCTGGCTGCAGGGGGTACTCAAAAATTCTCTGCAAACTACGCTGCTGATTGAGCTGGAGAAAGAGACGATACACCAGGCAGTCGTGCGCCCATGGGAGCTTCTGGGCAACGATCTGGAGCGCCCATCCGAGCAGATTGCCCCCGAGAAACCGGTCTTGACGTTGTTCGAAGAGATGGGGCGGGCGATGCTGATCCTGGGCGAGCCAGGATCGGGGAAGACGACAACTTTGCTGGAGCTGGCAGATGCCCTGGCGGTCGAGGCGGAGAACGGGCAAGACCAGCCGGTTCCGGTAGTGTTGAACCTGTCCACCTGGAGTGCGCGGCATGCATCGCTGGACAACTGGCTGGTGGAGGAGCTGAACGAGAAGTACCAGATTCCTCGCCCCATGGGTCGCCGTTGGATCGACCAGAACGCGCTTGTCTTTCTGCTGGATGGACTGGATGAGGTGGTATCCGAACAGCGCGTGGGCTGCCTGAGAGCCATCAACAATTTTCGCCAGACTCACGGGCTGGCAGGTCTGGCGGTTTGCAGCCGCTTGCAGGAATATTTGGAAACTGGAGAACGCCTGCGGCTGGATGGCGGTGTGCGCTTGCGCAGGTTGACCAGCGGGCAGGTGGATGCTTATCTCGCAGGGCTGGGCCCGGAGCTGGCACCGCTGCGCGAGATACTCTGGCGCGACCCAGAATTGGCTGCTCTTTCAGAAACCCCCCTGATGCTGAGTATTTTGTGTTTGACATACCAGGATGCGCCCTCCGATCCCGGTGATTCCGCAGCTGAGCACACCACCGCCAGCACCAAAACACGGCTGTTCGATGGTTATATCCGCCGGATGCTGGCCCGCCCGCGCGGGCAAAAGCTAATCTCGCCGGAACAGATGATCAGCTGGTTGAGCTGGCTTGCATACCGCATGCAGCAGTCCTCGCTCAGCCAGCTGCTGATCGAATCCATCCAGCCAACCTGGCTGCCACCCGGGGGAACGCGGTTACTTTACAGAATCCTGGTGGCTGCGATCGCCGGACTGCCCATTGGTCTGCTGCTGGGCATGGGTGTAGGCTTTCCCGTGATTCTGAGCGCCAGCCCGTATACAGGCTGGTTTGCTGTGTTTTCTACCCAGGGCCAGCTCGTTTCATCGGCAGGATACCTGCTCTGGATGGGCATCCTGCTCAGTACGCTGCTCACGGTGGGGTTTGTCTCCTTGCGATCCTATGGTTGGTCTTCAGCCCTGGTCAGCGGCTTGAGCTACGGCCTATCCTTTGGATTATCATTCGCAAAGGTCTTTGGGTGGCAGACCGGGGTGGTGCTCGGCGGGCTGGTTGCTCTTTTGATTGCTGTGCTCTATTTTGTCATCGGATCGATGGTGCTCCGCCGCTCGCCGGCCCGGGGGGATGCTGTGCAGACCGCAGACAAACTGGATTGGTCCTGGTCGCGGTTTGGCGCGGGACTCCTGATGGGCGCCCTACCCGGGTTAGCATTCGGAGACTTACTGTGGTGGGCGATTCGGGGAGAATACTTTATCCCCGGCTTTGGGACTACTTTCGCACTTGTCTTTGGGGTTACTGCCGGCGCAAACGTAGGCGTGCTTCTGGGTTTCATCGTGCGCGGGGTCGATCAGGTTGTCCGGCCCAATCAAGGCATACACCGTTCGGCTCGCAATGCCGTCAGCATTGGATTGGCGATCTGGTTCTCGGTGGGTTTGCCATTGGGTTATATTACAACCATCAGCTGGCGATTAGCCATTGGCGCTAACAAGAGCGTGCTGGCAGGTGCAGCGGTCTTCTTTGGGGTAGGGCTTGCACTTGGTATGCTCACCAGCCTGTTCTTCGGATCTTTGGCCTGCATCCAGCACGGGGTGCTGCGCCTGCTGCTCGCCCGAGCCGGGTGCATTCCGTTGCATCTGGTTGCGTTCCTGGACGCGGCTGCTGAGCGTGTGTTTTTGCAAAAGGTGGGCGGCAGCTATATTTTTATCCACCGCCTGCTCAGGGACCACTTCGCCGATCACTATCAGCAGTCGCACCCCGATTGATTGCCAGCCCGGAGTGCGAAGCTGCGCAACTGGAGATGCCGTCCACGAATAGAACACAAATATGCGCATAAAGCTCTGCCCCCTCAATTCCCTATTGACACCTGTCCCCATCACGGCTAAAATTCTTCTTGCTCTTTTGTAGAGTCGCCCCCAGACAGGAGGCGGCGTTTTTTTGCTGGGAGGTCAACATGCCTGCGAAAAAGAAATCTGAAGAGGCGGCTGCAGAAGCCGCAGAAGCTGCAAAAGCTGCAGAGACCGTTGAGGCTGCGGTGGGTGCAGACACCCACGTGGAAACGGTGAACCTGACCAATACGGTGGCAGGCGAGGTGCGCGCCACGCTGGCGCGAATCAGCCAAAGCCGTGTCGACGCGTTAACCTGCGAAGAAGCAGAACTGCGCGAATCGATGGCTGTGAATGTGCGCGCCGAAGACGTGCGTGCCCAAAATTCAGCTATCGTCAACCTGCAGGCGGGCAGCGTGGAGCTTCAATCCAGCCTTGCCCTGCTGGTATCCGCCGAGCATGCCAGCCTGGAAAACGGGCAGGCAGCGGTGGTGTACGCCGGCAGCGCCCAGCTCGCCGATGGGCAGTCGGCTCTGATCGTCGCCCGTGATGTGCAGGCGGGCAGCATCCGCACTGGCGTGCTGCTGGCAGGCAGGGTCGAAGGGCCGGTGGAAGCCTACCTGGATACGCCGCGGGCGATGCTGGCAGGTCTGACCGCCGGCGTGGCAACCGGAATCGTACTGCTGGTTGGCAGCCTGCTCTCCCGGCGCTGGCGGCGCTAAGAACGTGGAACGCGGGAAGCCAGCCGGCTTCCCGATATCAAACCAACCGGCCAGTGGGCCGGTAAACTACCGCAGGAGCGAGGGTAACCGGATGAAATAACCGGTGAGAGGCGCTCCAAGGAAGGAAGATATGGAAGAAGTTGTATTGAAAGCTGACCGGCGCACGGTGATTGGCAAACAGGTCAAAGCGCTGCGCCGCGCCGGGCTGCTCCCGGCGGTGATCTATGGGTATAACATTGCCCCGATAGCCATCTCCTTGAACGCGCGTGATACAGGCCGCCTGCTCTCCGGTGTGAGCGGTTCGCACCTGATCATCATCGACCTGGAAGGCGAGCGGCTTACTACCCTGGTGCGCGATAAGCAGCGCAACCCGATGCGCGGTCATTTGACCCACATCGATTTCCTGGCGGTCTCGATGACCGAGAAGCTGCGCACCTCTGTGGCTCTCGATCTGAGAGGCATATCGCCAGCAGTGGTAGAGCTGGATGGGGTGCTGGTCAAGGGCATGGATGTTGTTGAAGTCGAGTGTCTGCCCGGCGACCTGCCAGAATCGATCGCCGTTGATATCTCTGGACTCAAGCTGATCGGCGATGCCATTTTTGTGCGCGATCTGATAGTGCCAGCGGCAGTCGAGGTGCTTGAAGATGGCGATGAAATGATCGTCCTGGTCACACCTCCGGCGCTCGAGGAAGCCGAAGAAGTGTCTGCCCTCGGCATTGAGCCAGAAGTGATCGAAAAGGGCAAGCAGGAAGAAGAAGAAGAAGAGTAAGCCGGTGTACTGCCGTCCAGTGTGGGGAGAAGGCGGCGACATCTGACCTATCAAGAGCTAATAATTTCCAGCCGTGCCCAGGCGCCGATATACGGCGAGGGCACGGCTGGATGATTTGTGCAGGCGCTCTTCGGGCTGGCGCGGCAGTCTCCTGACAATCAGCCCTGGTAGCCCTCAACGTCTCCAAACAAAATTTCCAGCAGGCGCACGGTGAAGCGCGCGCTGGCGCCCCACAGCAGCTCGCCGTCGTAGGGCTGGTAGTAGATCACCGGCAGCGGCTCGTAAGGGCTGGGCAGGTGGCGCAGCTCGCTGCGCCGGTTGTGCCGGTCCGCCAGCCAGGGCAGCGGGATGGTGAAGACACGGCTGACCTCTTCCGCCTGGGCCTGAAAGCTGTACGGGTAGGGGAGCAGTCCCACCACCGGCGCAACCTGGTAGCCGGTGATGGTGACGAAATCGTGCAGCCTTCCCAGGATCTGGACATCTTTTTGTAAGACGCCGATCTCTTCGTGGGCTTCGCGCAGGGCGGTGTCGACCGGGCCTTGATCCTGTGGGTCTGCGCTGCCGCCGGGGAAGGCAACCTGCCCGCTGTGACGGTCTTCCGCCTTGGTGGTGCGGCGGATATACACCAGACTCCAGCCTTCCTGGGTGCGCAAGAAGGGAATCAACACTGCCGCGGCGCGGAAAGGCCCCGCCAGCAGCTCTGGCGGGAAAGGGTTCTCAGCCGGCATGCGCATCGCCCAGGACAGGCGCTGAGCGATCTCTGAGGCGCTCAAATCCTGGTAATAGCCGTTGCTACCCCGACCGGCGCTTGTGGGTGGCGGCATGGCGGGCTCAAGCCTCGCTTTCATCGAACACTTCGTCTCCGGCAGGCTCTTCGACTGGCGCCGGAACCGGGCGTTCCGACGGCGCCACAGGGCGGGCGAAGATCAGGTAGCCGGTATGCGCCACCATGCGGTCGGTGGGTCGCAGGCGGTCGTACACCGGCTTATAGTAGCGCAGCAGGATCTCGCACACTTCCACGAAGGCGAAGTACTGCTGGTGCAGCACCGGCAGCAATCGCTCCACCTGGTTGGTGGTCGGCAGGATGCAGCCGAAGAAGCCGCCCAGCTTCAGCGCCTGGCGCACCTGGGCCATGTAGTCGTAGGGATTGGGCACGTCCAGGAACAGGGCATCTGCCCCGGTCTCATCGAAGCCCAGGTTGATGTCGCGCAGCTTGAGCGTCACCCGGTCCATGAACCCCAGGCGGTCCAGATTCTTGCGCGCCAGGTTCTGCATCGGCTCGCGGGCTTCATAGGAGAAAACCTGCCCGGTTGGCCCCACCACCCAGGCCAGGGCAGTGGTCAGCGCACCGGAACCGGTGCCCGCTTCTATCACGCGCTGCCCGGGTCCGATGTTCAACGACATGAGCACAAAGCCAATATCCTTGGGGTACATGATTTGCGTGTTGCGTTTGAGCTCACGCAGCATATCGTTGAGTGTGGGCTGCAGCAGGAAATAGATGCTGCCCTTATGGGTATGCACTTGCGAGCCCCAGGGGATACCGATCAGCTCGTCGTGCGGCAGCACACCGCGGTGGGTCTGCATCTGGTCGCCCGATTTCAGGCGCAGGATGAAGACCTTGTTGCTCGGGCTGACCAGCTGGATCAGGTCGCCGGGCTGGGTGGTGGTCGAAAATTGGCTCACGGGCTAAGGTTTCAGCGTGTGCTTGAAGAAGTCGGTGATGGCATTGTAGCAAGCCACCCGGTTCTCGAACTTGAGCACATCGTGACCCTCGTTCTCGAACATCAAGTACTCCACCTGCTTGCCCTCGCCGCGCAGCTTCTGCACCAGGTCGAGCGACTCGGCTTCCACCACGCGCGGGTCGTTCTTACCCTGGATGACCAGCATCGGGCAGCTGAGCTGGTGCAGGTACGAGCGCGGTGAGCGCTCTTCCAGAAAGGCGCGCTCTTCGGGCACGTCCGGGTTGCCCAATATCATGTGGAAGTAGGGCTTCCAGGTTTCGGGGATGCGCTGGCAGAACGTAATCAGGTCGTAGGGGCCGAACATGTCCACCGCGCCGCTCCACAACTCGGGATGCCTGCCGGAAAGCGTCAGCGTCATGTAGCCGCCGTACGAGCGACCCACCACACCGGCGCGGGAGGCGTCCAGGCGCGAGTCTTTGGGCAGCACCTGGGTCATGGCGTGCACGTGATCCAGGCGATCCTGCCCACCCCAGTCTTTATCCACCTGCTTGGTGTAGCTCAGCCCGTAGCCGGTGCTGCCGCGCACGTTGGGTACAAACACGGCGAAACCGTTCAGCGTCAGGAACTGGATCAGCGGCATGGAGAACCAGGCGAAATCGGGGCGTTCCTGCCCCTGCGGTCCGCCGTGGATGTAGTACACCACCGGGCGCGGGCCGGTAAAGCCCAGCTCGGCGGCAGGCAGGTACAGGCGGGCAGAGGTGCGTGTGCCATCGAACGATGTGAAGGGGTAATCCTCGCCGGATGACAGCCATCCCGCCGGCAGCCCCAGGATGCGCTCGTTGGTGTGCCGGATGCGGCGCTCGCGCTGAGCGCCTTCGATGGTGTAGATCTGGGTGGGGGAGACGGCGGTGGAAAAGGCCAGTGCGAAGCGGTCGCCGGCTTTGTCGTAGGAGATGGCCTCCAGCATACCGTCGGACAGCTCCCCTTGCCCGACCAGGGCGCGTTCCAGGTGCATCACCAGCTTTGCTTCATCGAAGCTGGCCTCATACACCCAGGAGCAGCCATCGATGTTGTACATGACCAGATAACGATCTGCCTTCAGGTGCTTAATGCCTTCCAGCTCGCCGGCGCCTGTGTGCGCCACACCGTTGATCTGCACGCGCTGCACCTTGCCGGGCTCGGCAAACGACAGGTAGCACAGGTCGCCGGTGTCTTCGAACAGGTTGGACTGCATCACCAGTCCTGCCTGGGAGCTGGTGATTTCAGCCGATCCGATGCCGTTGAGCGGCACTTGCTGTCCGGGCGTGCGCTGCTCCATCGGCGTGCCGTAGAGCAAGGAAAACTGCTCTTCGCCCTGCTCCTGCAGGTAGACCACGTTGTCGCCCACGGTGTAGCCTTCGATCAGCGCCACCTTGCGGTGGTCGGAGGTGTGGCTGGCGGGGAAATAGCCATACATACTTTTTCCCAGCAGGGTCAGCTCACCGCTTGCCAGGCTGCCGTGGTAGGTCAGGTTCATCGGCTCAGCCTGTGACTCGGCGAACAGGTAAACGTCGCCGGTTTCGATCTCGGCGCTGCCCAGGTGCACGCGGTAGCCCTGGAAGAAGTTGTCGAAGGCAGGCTGTGGATAGCCGCCATCCAGCGGGATCAGCATTGGCTGGTAGACCTCGTCGCCATCGTGGTCGATCATCACCAGGATCTTTCCCAACCCGGGGAAGGCACAGTACGAGTCTCCGCCGATCAGGTGCGGGTTCTGCAGCGCCAGGTCGGGCGGAAGCAGCGGCTCGGGCACGCTGCCGCCGTGGCGCATGCTGTACAGGTTGATGTGCCCGCTCATATTGGAGAGGAAATAGATGCGCTCGCCGGTCACCTGCGGGCGCAGGAACAGGCGGGCTGAAAGCAAAGATTCAACTCTTGTCATGAAGATTTATCCTTTCAATGGATATTGTTTGAAATCCTGGGTGGGTAGTTTATTCGCAAGCTGAATCTTACCATAAGGCGAGAGTAAAACCCATTCACCGCAAAGACGCGAAGATATCCTGATTAAAAACTGAAACACAAAGATCACGAAGGCAGGCACAAAGTTCTCGTAGGGGTAAAGCATTTGCCACAACCCCTGTACCTGGAAGATGCGCTGCCCCTGGCAAATGCTTTACCTGCGATAGCAAACCCGCCCTCGCAGCCATTCCATACTCGCGCTGCGGGTAAAGCATCCGGCTAGAGGATGGCGCTGTATGAGCTGATTGAGCATGCCGGATGCTTTACCCCTACGACGAGGTGTGCCGCACACTCTGCGTTTCTGCGAGCGATTCTCCGATAGAATAGGTCTACATCTTTCCTGGAGAAAATCACAATGAAAAAAGTCGTCTTGATAACCGGAGCCAACCGCGGGCTGGGCCTGGAAACCGCCCGGCAGATGTCAAAACTCGATTACCAGGTGATCGTCACCAGCCGCGACCCGGCAAAGGGCCAGGCTGCGGCGGATTCGCTGGGCGCCAGCTTCCACCCGCTGGATGTAACCAGCCCAGACAGCCGCCAGGCGGTATTCGACTACGTGCTGGCGGGGTTCGGGCGGCTGGATGCGCTGGTCAACAATGCCGGCATCATGCTCGATGAGGGGCGAGGATTGCTCGATCTGCCGGAGGAGACGCTGCGCCTGACGCTGGAAACCAACGCCTTCGCCCCGCTGGCGCTGGCGCGGCTGTTCATGCCCATGATGGCGGCGCAGAATTATGGGCGGGTGGTCAACGTTTCGTCGCGCATGGGGCAGATCGCTCACCTCAACGATTATGCCCCGACCTACCGGTTGTCCAAGCTGCTGCTCAACGGCATGACGCGCATCCTGGCGGATGCTGTGCGCGGCAAGAATGTGCTGGTCAACGCTGTGTGCCCGGGCTGGGTGCGTACGGACATGGGCGGCTCCGGCGCCTCACGCTCGCTGGAGCAGGGCGCCAGCGGCATTGTCTGGGCGGTGACGCTGCCGGAAGGAGGACCGAACGGGGGATTTTTCCACGATGGCAGGCGGGTGGCGTGGTAAGGGGATTGATGAGGAAATGGGCGGGTGCGATGGGTGCCCTCTCCGCAGTATGTATATAAGACGAAGCCAGTTAATCAGCGATTCTCGTGTGGGATCCGGTCAGAACCCGCTCTACCGCAGATTGTGCCAAAAACGAGGCGCGTAAGTCCTCATCATCACCGGCCTGATCGGCAATGTAATGGATGATTTCACAAGCCTGCTCCCGCAACCTTCCAGCCTCAACTGCATCTCCGCGCAATTCTTCTAAATCACCTAGCGTGGCCAGGATTTGCCAGAGAAAGATTCGCTCCTGCTTCTGCTCGGCTATAGTTTTCGCTTCCAGAAGGATTTCTTTCGCTTCCTCGTTCTCGCCCAATGCCAAGTGCACCCTGCCCCGTAACCACAGCTCTTCGGCCAGATTGAAAAGGAAGCCGGCCTGGCGGTAGCTATGCAAATACTCTTCAAGACGAGTGAAAGCGCGCTCGGGTTTTCTCAGGGCTAATTGCAAATAGGCATCGGTGATCGCGATCCAGATGACGGAATGCGACGATACATTATCCGGGCTGCACAACGCTAAGGCTCGATCCAGGATTGCCTTTGCTTCATTATATTTCCCGCAGGCGATCTTCACACGCGCGACACTATTGAGAAAAGCCGACTGGAACATCGGTATTAATCGATCCTGCTGCTCGTACATCAGATCCGCGAAGTGCTCAGCCTGACTCATATCCCCGGCAGCAAGGTAGAGATCCATCCGAAAATAACATTCGCTTTGCTTCCATAAAGGAAGTTCGCCAATTTTGATGTGCGCCATGGCCTCTCTTATATCGCTGAGCGCCTCCGTGAAACGTCCTTGCAGGCGATGAACATTGCTCATCAGGAACAGCGCGTTACCCTGGAACAAATGGTTGTCCGTCGAACTGCTCAAGCGATGTAATTCGGTTGAGGCGGCGAGCTGCTCTTCATGCTCAGCTGCAATAAGGTGGAGGTACTGCCGCATATCATAGGTTTCGACCAGTTTCGGCAGGTTCCCTAATTCATTCCAGACGGATTCTGCCTCGCGGTTAGCCTCGAAAGCTGCTCCCAGCTTTTTTTGAGCGATGCGCGGCCAGCACAGGTTGATCAGCACATTCCCCATTTGTTCCTTCAGCCCCAGTTCCCGGGCGAGAGCCAGCGATTCTTCCCCATATGCCCCGGCTTTCATGCTGTCTCCACCGCCGTATAGTTCTACGAGCATCAGCCCCCATAGCGCAGCGGCTTGCATTAATGGATTGTTTAATTTGCGGGCCAGAGCCAGGGCTGCATGCCCCAATTCTCTGGCTGCGGGAGGGTTGAAAAGCGGGGTATGGCGTGCATGAATGTCGCATTGGGCGATTAGAGAAGCCAGCTCCAGCGATTGGTCATTGCGTTCGGCTGCCAGTTCGAGCATTTCCCGGTAATTGGCTTGCGCCGCCGGGTAGTCCTCGGCCAGTTCCAGCGCGCGTCCCCGGTTTTGAAACAGTTGGCGCAAGGATTGATCATCGCTAGCCGCTTCCTGCTCACGCATCCTCCGGGCGGCATCCCGCGCCCGGTCGTAATGTGCCAGGCTTTCCTGGAATGCATTTGCCCGCAGGGCATCGTCTCCAGCAATCAGTGAATAGCGGAAAGCTGGCTCATCTAGCAGGCATGCCAGGGCATGATAGGCGCACTCAGCCGCGGTTGCCCTTTGAGATTCCAGGGTGTTCAGCGCCCGGCGGTGGAAGATGCGGCGGCGAACCTGGTGGCTGGCACTGTATACGACTTCACGAATGTAGTCATGCGCAAAGGTATAAGGCCGCCGGACAGCCAGGCTTTCCGCTAACAAATTGCCGTTAAGTAAGGCCTCCACAGCCTCCAACGCCTCTGGCTCGTTTAAGTTCGCTACCTGGCAGAGGGTCTCAAAACTGACCTCTCTTCCAACCACAGAAGCAGCCAGCAGGATATCCGTTTCTTTTTCGGACAGCCGGTCGATACGGGATAAGATGGCTTCATGCACGCCAGGCGGCACCTGGATCTGCCCGCCAGATTTGATCTCGGTCAAGGCGGCCGCAAAATCATACCCAGGACGGCCTTCTACCTCGGCGGCTGCCAGGTTCCCCTTCATAACCAGCATTTGCAGCAAAGCCTCTATAAAGAAGGGCAGACCGCCCGTCTCGGCCCACAACCAGGCGCCAAACTCGTCGGTCGCTTCTTCGTCTGCATCGGGAACGGCCAGGTGGGTCACAAGCTGTTGCACATCCGTTCCGCTCAGGCTATCTAAAAGCAGGCGTGTCAAAGGCACATGCCGGCCCAACTGCGCCAGCCACTCTCGCAGCAACGGATCAGCAGCGAAACTTTCCTGGCGTACTGCAAGTAACAACAGAATGGGCGCCTTGCTTTCCGTCCAGCGACTTGCCAGGTAGCGAATCAATTCGCGCGTATCGGCATCCGCCCACTGCATATCGTCCAGGATGAAGACCGCCGGATGGCGAGATGAAAGCGCGGTCCCCAGCGTGGCCACTGCCGAGAAAAGGCGCGCTCGCACAAAGCCAGCATCGCCGGTCATTGGCAGCGGCAGGTCCGGATAACGGGCGCGCAGCTCGGGTATCAGCTGGCTCAGCTCGGCGAGCCAGACGTCGTCGAGCAGATCCTCAGGCGCATTTTCCCGCTCCAGCCGCAGGCGTAACGCTTCGATGACCGGTTGGTAGGGAAGATATCCGCCCATCTCAAAAGCGCGCCCATCCCAGATCTCTCCTTCTGGCGAGTCAAGAATGAGCCATTCTCGAAAGGCGCCGAGCAGGCGAGTTTTTCCCACACCTGACGCCCCAACCAAGGCTACAACCTGTGCGCCGTCCTGGCTGACCTGGCGATAGGCAGCCACCAGCCGGTTATGTTCCTCAGCCCGGCCCTCAAAAGGCAGGAGCGCCTCACGACGACCTGAGGCTTGCGATATTACCCCTGTAAGTCCTGGCGCTGTCATTTCTTGAGTAGGCTGTTTAGGTAGCCGGTCGTGACCGATATTTTCGGCGAGTACCGCCGTTTCTCGGGCTGGCTCGATGCCAAATTCTTCCTGGAGCATCGCCTGGCAATAAGCATACGTTCTCATGGCCCCCGAGCGATCCCCGCTCAAAGCCTGCGCAGCCATCAGGCGCCGGTAAGCAGCCTCACTGAGCGGCGCGCGGGCCACCCATCGCACTGCCGTTTCTACTGCTTGGGTGATGTCATAGTTTGCCAGCTGATGTTGAGTCAGGCGATTGTAGATCGTCTCCACCTCGCGCTGGATCGCTTCGCGGTGAATGGTCGCCCAGATATCGAAGCCAGGCGCATCAGGGAGATTGAAACCAGCCAGGAACTCTCCCCGGTCTATATCCAGGATAGCGCCTAAATCATCAAGGTGGGCTTCCGGTAGAGCGGCTGCGGACAGCCAGCGAAGATCCAGGTCAAACGACCCTACGAAATCGAAGCCAACACTACCTGCCTGGCTCAGGATGAACTGACCGGCTGGTTGTAATGAATTGCGCAGCCGTGATAGTGCGCCACGCAGCGTAACGGTGGCGTGCTCGGCTGGACTATCTGGCCAAAGTAAAGCCATCAACGATTCGCGACTGTGCATGCCCCCTTCGACAACCAGGTAAATCAGCAGCGCCAAAACTTTGCGGGTACGGAAGGATAGCGCCTGTCCCCCGGCAGTGATTTCCGGGTTGCCTAACAATCGCATGGATAGAACCATGTCACACTTTGCCCCTCAGACCATCGATTTGGTCACGCTTATGAATCGGGCTATCTGTATTATATAGATAAGAATTATCTAATTATAAACCATCTGTGATTGAAAGGATAAATAATATGTCACTCGAGACCAATATTGCGACAGTCCGGCGCATGATTGAACAGGTGTATAACAAACGCCGGCTTGATCTTATCGAAGAGTTCTTCGCCGAAGATGTCATTCTCCACGTGGTCGGATATCCCTCGAGTTCTGGGCTGGTAGCGCTTAGAGAAACAATAGCGAAGAGTTTGAATACCTTTCCCGATTTCAGGCTTGCCTTTGAGGATGAGATCGCCGCAGGAGATAAAGTCGCCGCTCGCTGGACGATGACCGGCACACAAAAGGGCGAATTGTTCGGCATCCCCGCCACCGGCAAACAGGTCACGCATAGTGGGGTGACGTTCTACCGCCTTTCGAACGCCAAGATTGCAGAACTCTGGTTCCTGGCCGACAATCTGGGCCTGATGCAGCAGTTGGGCGTTATACCCCAGGGTGCGGCTTAATCATCGAAGGTGGGACCCACCATGAACAGGCAAGACAGAGTCTCATATGGATTAATCAGGAGGTGTGGCAGCCACGAATGTGTCTATGTTTAGTAGAGTTGCACAGGTAAATCAGCACAGCAGGTAGATTGATTTCAGATAATCCAACAGGAGGAACCCCATGTTCGAAACCAATAACAACATTTTTATCAATCGACCCCCGCAGGACGTTTTCAACGTCATCACCGATCCCGCCAAACAACCGCTTTGGCAAAGTATGGCCGAATCGGCGGAATGGACAACGAATGGTTCTCGTGGGGTTGGTTCGACCCAGAAGGTTGTGGCAAAATTTCTGGGACGCAGAATTCAATCGGAGATCGAGATTACGGCTTGGGAGCCGCATCACAGGGTCGATTACAAATTCGTCAACGGTCCTTATCCCGCCGAAGTCTCGAATACATTGGAACCCCAGGGTGAGGGAACGCTGCTTACAGCCAGGTCGCTGGGCGAAATGGGCAGCTTCTTCAAGCTGGCTGAAGGGCTGGTTGCCAGGCAGCTTGAAAAACAACTTGCCGCCAATCTCGAATCACTGAAGCTGCTGATGGAATCGGGTCAGTTGTAAAGCTGCATGTGAGAGACCTGTTGCCTGGGATCGTTGGGTATTTATCTGACGATCCCAGATCGTTATTTACATCCAGGTTGTCCGCTGCCACGCCGACCAGGGCCGTATCCATTTAGACATGACCCAGGCGGCCGTCCCCAGCTCTTTTTCGCCAACGACTGCGCCTTGCACGGTAATGATCGCTCCGAGCCCAACTAGCAAAACTGCCATTGGCAGGAAGGTCTGCACCGCTTCTTTTGTGTGGTCATTTTGACGTCTCCTCTCTAACCAGGTTCAAGAACACTTCTTCCAGGTTATACGTTTTGAGCCCGAAGCTTTTCACGCGCAAGCTGCGATCTTCCAGTATGAGTGGCAGCAGGCAGTTCGTGGCGGTGCGCCCAAACATACAGTGCCATCAGCACCGATATAACCATCATCCCGGCACCAAATTCGGTGACGAAGAAATCGGTGAGCGGATAGCGCGCCATCAGCGGGTCATAAACATTCAGGAAGAAGATGTTGTGGCTGGCGTGCAGGAACACGGCCGGCCACACGCTACCGCTTCTGGCGCGAAACCAGTTGTGCACGAACGTCAAGGAGATGACGGAGATGAAAAACATCACCACCGCGAACGCTATGGGTGCGGTGCTGTTGTAATCCGAGAACAGAATCAGGGGCAGGTGATAGAGCGCCCACACGACGCCGCCAATCAGTGAGGCGGTTGTGAACGAGGTCATGCGTTCAAGCTCTGGAAACAGGAAGCCGCGCCAGCCAAGTTCCTCGCCGAACGCGCCGGGCAGGCTGTATCTCAGAAATCCGAAGGTGGCCAAAAATAGAGTGTAGACGACGACCATCTGCCCACCGGAAGCATCAGACATGCCCAACTCAGATGCCACCCCAACGGCGACCTCCGTTGTGAAGCCGCCCTGCCCGATGAGCCAGGTGAACCCGTAGACGACCGCTCCATAGAGGATCGGCAGCAGATAGGCCAGCCCGAGCCACTTAGCCGGACCGGGCTTCCAGCCCAGGTCCTTCAGGTTGCGGTCGAAGATCAGTTTGGTGAGGATGGCGCTCAGGGCGGGGCACAGCATCAGCGGCAGCACCCAGGGATCGATGCCTTCGCCGCCCGTGGCGATCTTTACATAGAAGATCGTACTCAATCCGAATGTCAGCGCGAGGAAGGTCACGATACGCCCAGCTTTCGTTCGGTTAGACAAGTTTTGAATCATCTTTTCTCTCCTTCTGAAGGGATGTTAGGTTTTACCCTGAAATGTGGGAATTCAAAGGCACAATTTGGCCTTTTGGCTTTTCCCGGCAACCGTAGAAGCCTGCAAAGAAAACAAAAACGATCTGGTATATCCAAAATACCAGATCGACGGGTGGAATGTCATCCACCGAAGGGTGGAATCGGGGGGTGGATTCGGTTTTTAGGTTGCCTGCGGACTCATTCTGGCAGCAAGCCTAAATCGAGAGCGATGGCGATAGCCTGTGTGCGTCACCAGCACTCCTTTCTGGGGGATGCCATGATCGCCCCAGGTCAGGACCTGCCGGTAAAGCTCCTCGGTGCGGCGCAGGTGTCCCTGAAATACTTGTATGTCGGCATGGAAGCCATGGTCAGCGGTGAATATTCACAAGTGTGCCGATTGGGGACCAGTTGTAAAGCCATTCTGCTTCGCTGGTGTCCATATTGACACAACCGTGACTCATTGGCGTTCCGAAATTATGGTGCCAATAGGTGCCGTGAATCGAGAAATCACCGGAATAATACATGGAATAGGGTACATCTGGCAGATAATAATCGCTGCCATGCATGAGCGTATAACGGTACTTGGCATAAATATGGTACTGTCCCCTCTCTGTGGGGTAAAGGTCAATCCCAGTGGATACCAGGAAAGAGGCCATCAGATCGGTGCCATCATAGGCACGAAGCATCTGTTCGCTGAGATCGATATCAATCCAATGACCTTCAATACCGTTCAAGACTACGGGGGTGGATGTTTCAGTGGGAGGTGACATTGTGATGGGATGATCATCATGATAAAGGGAAACCCCGGCAAGATCGACCCATGACATTTTGATCCAGCCCTCTTGACCGTCTAATGTTTCAACATAAAGCCAGGTATTATCACTCAACCGTCCCAGCAACAGCAGCCGTTCGTCATAATCGAGCTTGTGGATTACTGAAAAGTTGAACCCAGGGCCTGTGCGCAGATTGACACGGCCGCCGGATACCCTAATCGTAGCTGGTGGGGCGGGAGATGGCGTTTTGACGGGTAAGTCATCATCAAGGTTAATCCCGACAAGATCGACCCATGACATTTTGATCCAACCCTCTTGACCGTCTGCTGTTTTAACAAAAAGCCAGGTATTATCACTGAACCGTCCCAACAACAGCAGCTGTTCGTCAGTATTGAGCTTGCGGATTGCCGAAAAGTTGGTACCAGGGCCTGTGCGTAGATTGACACCGTAACCGGTTACCCTAATTGTTGTTGGTTGGATTGAGGTTGGTGTGGGGGTTTTGGTCGCGGTTGGTACAATAGTGCTGGTTGCTTTAGCTGTCGCGGTGGAGGAAAGGCCTGGCTCGACCAGCGTTTTCTCATGGACGGAGGTATAGGAACTGCTGGCAAGTATCACCCGACTACCACTGAGCAGTAATACGACCCAAAAAATGATGATGAAAATCCAATGTTGAGCTAGTATAAATTTTTTTCGCTGAATGGGTTGTGTCATGTCTCTTGTTTTTTTCATTAAAGTTTCCTCAGGATGTTCTCGCAATTGGCCGGTGAAAATACTTCCATCTTCTCATAACAATAGCGGTATTCATGGCGTCTTGCCGAGCTGTTCGAGCATGGCTTCGCTGGGAGCGAAACCTGGGTGGTAGATCAGGCTGGTGCGCAGATCTGCTAAGGCGCGAGCTGTTTTGCCAAGCGCATGATAGGATAATGCCCGCCAATAATAGCTTTCCTCCAGGACCGGTTCGGCCATAAGTCCAAGCGTCTGATCCGCCAGGTTGATGACATCCTGGTAGCGCGCTGAGTGGTAGTACGCGGCATAAGGGCCTGTCTCATACCAGAAGATGCGGTGGGGGCGAGAATTTACCCCGATATCCGGGTATATACCGAAGGCTGTGTCGAATGCGGTGGCCGCGGCAAAATAATCCTGCAGACCAACAAGGCTCGTGCCGGCGTTGAACCAGGCGAAAAATTTATCGCGTACATCCGTCAGTGAGGAAGTGTCTCCTATAGCACGGTCATAAGCGATTTGATAAGCCCCTTCCTCAGTTGCAAGGGGACCCAGGGCTTTGAGTACGTCATTTTCTCTTTCTGGTTGGTAAACGACAATAAATACAAAATTAAAGGATCGCCAGGCCCGCTCCAACTCACTGTAGGAGAAATCAAACCCAATGAATGAATCCCATAGGTTCTGAGGAATATCCAATCCCCACGGGGTGTTGATCATGAGATAGGAATCATGAACGGTGAGGATTTGTTTCTCATCATCATAGCCGACCACCAGGTTGTAATGGCCCATCCAGCCATCGTTTCTCAAATCATACGGCTCGAAGCCTTTTTCAATCATCACTGGAAAACCTGCATTGAGCAGAGTCTTAATAGTCTGCAAGTCGCCACCATACCGCCAGAGGGCGTGCTGTGCAGTGTGTTCGTTGACGAAATCTACCAACTCGTAAGGCATCACGTTCACATCTTTCCCATTGGGTTTGAGCACCGCGGCTGCAACCATCTGTTTTTTGCCCCAGTCATAATAGGAAAGATACATGGAAAGAGTAGCCGGTCCGCAGTTATTCATTAACTGAGGTTCGCCACTTATGCCTTTCAGTAGAACAGAAGATGGTAGAGATGTGGGAGTAAGGGTTGGAGTAGGAGTTAGAGCAGGGGTTAGAGTAGGAGTTGGAGTAAATGTTGATTCAGAGGTAAGACCGGCTGGGAGGGCGGTAGGCTGGGTCGTAGGTTGAGCAGTAGATTGAGGAGTAGGGGCACCGGCAATGAATGGGGGTGAGACCGAGGTTACCGCAGGAGAATCGTCACGAGTGGATGGAACGAAGACCGCGTGACTGGGCGGTCTTAACCAGTATTTGACTGTCCGATATACTCCGAGGGAATGATAGCTCACTCTTGACCAGACCGGTGGTAGACTCAACACCCCTGTCGACAGGACAACGACAGCTATAATGATCAACCATGTTCTTATTCGGTTATTCCGTACAATGGGGTTATCATCCATGTTTTGCAGCTGTGCTCCCATTAGATAGTATACCTGCCTCAAGACCCCTCTGCGCAGCTATCTGCACTGAAGGCAGCAGACGAAACCCCCCAAAATGCACAATGGCGATGGCCTGAGGAGTTTCAGAAAAGTCCATCTTGCGCAGGCTCCGGTGGATCAGGTTGATACTGGGGGATGGGAATTGTGAGCTGCTGGCCGACCTGCAAATTAGCCAGATCCATGCCAGGATTAGCCTGAACCAGGCTTTCAGGAATCGCGCCAAAACGGGCAGCCAGCTCGGGCAGAGTGTCGCCGGGGCGTATGGTGTACTGGTACAGGCTGCCTGCCTCCAGGCCGCGCTTGCGCAGCACTTCGAAACCGTTGTGACCCGTCATACCCAGGCTGCGATTGCTCCATTCATTGTAAATAATACCCTCACCAGGCGATTGCGGATCATAGAGCAGAAAGCGCAGAATTAACATACTGCCCCAGATCTGATGACCCCAGCTCTGAAACTGGTTGGTGACAGTGTAGGCGCGACCCTCGGCATCTACCTCGGTGACGACAAACATGTGTTCGAATCCATGATCTTTGGCATTAGTATACACAAAATCAGCAGGCTGCAACGGCCAGGCGGTAAAGTCAAACTCTGCCAGGGGAGTATCAAAGCGAAAAACCTCGTAGTCGCGCTCGGGAAACAGGCTCCAAGGGCGGCCATTTTGAGAGGGGCGTGCCTGCCAGTATGACTTGAGATTTTGCACCGGACCGGCCTGGGCGGGCAGCAGCCCAGCATCACGTAAGATAGCTGCGGCCAGGGGACCACATACATTCTCCGCAGATTCGCCCTGACCGTCCAGGAAATTGAGTTTGAGCGCAATCTGCTCAGCATCTTCAGGGTAGAATGCCTGGTAAGCCAGCGCAGCCTGGCGAAGGCGTTCCTGCCAGGGTGTGCCAGGAGTGCGGATAGATGTGGGCGTACGCATGTCTGAGTAACCGGCTTCCAGCATCCAATGACAAATCAGTGGACCACCATGACGGTCTGGTCCGGGGTCACCGCTTGAAACAGGGAGGCCGTTATTGCCGCGCAGATACCCTGCCGGGCCGGTGATCTGCTCCTGGGCCGCGGGTGAGAGATCGATATCACCGATAGCAACGGCATGGATGTAGATCTCTGATGTGGACCCAACCTCACCATCCTCGCGCAGCCAGGCTGCAAACCCAACTGTGCGCAGTGCCCGGATGAGCGGCTCAATATCGTTATAAAGAATGTAGTGTGATTTGGGACGGGTAACCGAGATATCTACAGCTCCGCCGCCGATATGGACGCCAAGGGTGTCCACGCTGTTGTTACTATAGCTGCCCTGGATGATGGATCTTCCAGCCACATCAATCTCGCCACCATACAGCATGGAGGCCCGCTGGAGCATTGCATAGGTTCTGGTGTTGATGGTGTGATCGTTGATTTGTACGCGGGTGTAATCGTCGGGTGGCTGCCAGCAGCCAGCCGGTTCGTGAAAAACCGGGGTGGGTGTGGAGCTGGCAGGCAGAACAATTGCCAGATCTGGGGCACTGGTTGCCTCCAGGGTGGGCGGTTGATCCGGTGCCGGGGTGTGAGATGGCGGTTGGGTAGGTGTGGCTGGCCAGGTTGGAGAAACCAGGAAAGTTTCACCTGTAGGCGCCGAGGTGAGTGGCGCAGCCATCTGGCAGGCCGCTGGACCGAGCATAAACAAAACCGCCAGGCCCAACATCCACTTTGAAGAACCAGGTCTACCGCTCATTGGGGTTGGCCTTCGGTTAATAGCAGCACAATCTCAACAACTAAACCATCCCTACTTAATTCAATAATGGATACTTGCACTATTGCATTACCAATTCATTATATAGCAATAGTTTATTTCTTACAAATGCAAAAACCTTTCCGGTCTGGAGATGTGCTGGTCAACGCCGTTTGCCCGGGCTGGGTGCGTACGGACATGGGTGGCGGCGGCGCACCGCGCTCGCTGGAGCTGGGCGCCA
>JBGSTO010000680.1:0-3954 GCA_041736465.1 Anaerolineales bacterium
ATGCCTATCTAGCCATGCAGGGGATTGGTATACCCGCCGCAACCGGCGTTGTGGGCAGGAGCCTGGATGAGATATTTGTGTTCTTGGGCGACTTAAACCACAAAGGCATGCCGGCGACAGAAAGCTTCGTGCTTCAGGTAATCCAGCAATACCAACAATGAAAAACCAGATTTTGATGTGCCATTCTGATAAATTAAGTTGTGTGGCATGAGGTAGAATTGCCCTTGTCTGCTCTTGCCGAATTCATTATGGATGGGGGCACATGGAAGTCTATCTGCTCGGTCGCTTCCAGGTAAACATCGAAGGGGAGGCGATCAGCCAACTCAACCATGCGCGCTTGCAGGAATTATTGGCTTACCTGCTGCTTCATCGCGGAAAGCCGGTTTCTCGCCAGCAGATCGCCTTCCTGTTTTGGCCGGATACCAGCGAGGAGCAGGCGCGCACCAACTTGCGCAATTTACTGCACCGGCTGCGCAAAGCGCTTCCTGCGAGTCCACAATTCCTGATCATTGACGAGACGCGTATCCACTGGCGCACCGATATCGATTTCTCTCTAGATATTGCTGAGTTTGATGCGCTTGTTCTCCAGGCGGAATCTGCCCCAAGAACCGAGCGGATAGATCTGCTTGAGAAGGCGCTTGCAGTTTATGGGGGCGATCTACTGCCGGAATGCTTCAGCGACTGGCTGCTCTCCGAGCGTGAACGCTTTCACCAGGGGCGATTGTCAATCTTGAAAACATTGGCGGAACTGTATGAAAGCCAGCGCGTTTATGCAAAGGCGGTCGCAAAGGTGCAGGAGTTAGTCCGCCTGGAATCCCTCGACGAAAATGCCTACGCCTGGCTGATGCGATTGCTCGCTCTGGAAGGCAATCGCGGCCAGGCCCTGCACGTCTACCATACCTGCGCAGAAACCATACACCGGGAATTGGGCATCGAACCCGGTCCTGCGGTACGCTCTCTGTATGAGAATTTACTGCACACACCAGTGCTGTCCGGACCCACTGCGCCGGCAACTGCGCTGGTGGGCCGCCAGGCTGAATGGGAGGTGCTGACCAGTGCCTGGCGCGGGCTGATCCACGCCAGGCACTCGCTGCAGTTCTTCCTGATTGGCGGAGAGGCTGGAATTGGTAAGACCCACCTGGCGCAGGCCTTCGTAGATTGGGTGCAGCGCCAGGGATATCTTACGGCTTCGGCAACATGCTATGAGGGTGGGCGGGAACTGGCTTACGCGCCGTTGGCCGGCTTGCTTGCGGACTTATTCCAACAGGAGGAGCGTCGTTTCGACCGGTTACCGCCACACTGGCGTTCGGAAATCTCGCGCCTGCTTCCGGAACTGCGCGCTCGATACCCGGAGTTAGAACCTCCGGCATCGTTATCGGAAAAATGGCAGCTGCTGCACTTTTATGAATCCTTGCGGCAATGCTTCAACTTTCTCCGCGGCCCATTACTGCTGTTTATAGACGACATCCAATGGTGTGATGAAGAGACGTTAGCCTGGTTGGCTTATCTGCAATCCAAGCCTGCTGATCAAAAAATCGCCTTCATTGCCACTGCGCGCAGTGAGGCGTTGGCAACGAATCATCCCCTGCGAGACCTGGTTCGCAACAAAGATCAGTATCTGTACCTGGAGCTGCCGCCGTTGGCTGAGGTTGAGACGCGCCGCCTGGTAGATCAGCTCGTGGGTGAGCCAATCGATGCCGACCTGGCGCAGACGATTTACCGCCAAAGTGAAGGAAACCCACTTTTTGCAACCGAAATGGCCCGGCTTGGAAGCGGCCTGCGCCAGGGTATCGAACGAGCATTGCCCGAGCGCATCCAGTCGGTGATCGAATGGCGCCTCGATCATCTTTCACATTCAGCCAGACAGGTCATCGAGCTGGGCGCAGTGATCGGGCGAAGCTTTTCTTACGACTTATTGCAAGCAGCCAGCAGCCTGGACGAGCAGACCCTGGTGGATGGAATTGATGAATGCTGGCGGCAGCGCATTGTGCGGGAAAAGGGCAGCCTGAGCTATGATTTCAGCCATGATCTGCTGCGGCAGGTCGTCTATGATGGTTTGAGCCAGGCGCGCCGGCGGTTGTGTCACAAACAGGCCGCGGTCGCGCTAGAGCAAATCCATGCAGCCGATGCAGATCCTGCTGCCGAGCAAATCGCTCAGCATTATGAAAATGCGGGACAAATCGATCGTGCGGTTCTGTTCTATGAGCGCGCCGCCCAGGCTGCCCACCAGCTTTTTGCCTTGTCCCAGGCCGTCTGGCTGCTGGAACATGCGATCCGCTTGCTGGAGCACGAACCAGTGGCAGGTACTCAGATGGCGCGATTGTACGAACAGCTTGGCTCTGCCTTGCTGACCAGCGGTCAATATCCGGCTGCCCACCAGGCGTTGGAAGCGGCTGGGAAGCACCTTGATGCCGGGGATGCGATCAGCCGTGCCCGCCTTCAGCGCCGTATTGCTCAAGCCTGGTCGTCACAGCAATTGTACGACGAGGCCGGACAGGCGTTCCAAAATGCACTGACTGAGCTTGGCAACCAGCCTCCTGCGGGATTGGAATCGGAATGGATGCAAGAGGGGTTAGAGACACGCTTGCGGCAAGCTGACTATCTCTACTTTAAGAATCAACCGGATGAGATGCAGGTAGTCTGCGATCTGCTCGAAGAGCCGCTGCAGGAATTTGGTACGCTGGCACAGCAATCAGATTTCTACACTGTAAAGGGTATGCTGGCGAACCGGCGCGAGCGCTTCAGGATCAGTGCAAATACTGTGCAGATCGTCCGGCACGCGCTTTCTTTAGCCGAGCAGTCAGGTGATCCCCTACTGATCGCCCGCAAGCGCTTTGGCCTGGGCTTCAACCTGTTATGGTATGGCAGCCGGCAGGAGGCAATCGAGCAGCTTGACCAGGCACAGGCGCTGTCTGAAAAGCTTGGTGCGACATTCATCCAGAACCAGGCACTGGCCTATTTGACCACCGCCTTCCGGATGGAGGGCAACCAGGAAAAGGTCAGCGCGCTGGCCCAACGTGGTCTGGCACTGTCGGAAAAAGAAAATCACCCCACCTATCAGGGCACCGCACTGGCCAACCTGGCCTGGTTGGCTTATCGCCAGGATGATTGGGCGGAAGCCGAGCGCCTGGGCCAGGCTGCGCTGCCGCTGTGGGGGAATGACCGTTATCCATTTTTGTGGCTGGCAAATTTTCCCCTGGCAGCCGTTGCTCTGCGCAGGCGCGACGGGCCGTGCGTTCGAAATCGCCTGGCAGATACGCTCGGCGCCTTCCAGCAGCGCCTTCCTGAGGAACTGGAAGCCGGCCTGATGCAGGCGGTCTCCAAGCTTGACGAGGCTGCAACGGAGGACGACAGTCTGGAGGCTGCCCGCCATGCGCTGGAGATTGCCAGCCTGCGCGGATATCTTTAACTATCTATACAATCAAGCTTTTTTCTCCCCGACATAACTGGTCAATATTAATCTAATTTATCCGCTATGAAACGCTCATCAAACGCCCATATTGCTAAACTGGCAATTGATGAGCGAACTTGACGCGAAGACGCACCTGTTCACCTTGCGAGTCTGGGCCATCCCTGCTGAAGGTAGTTCAGCGGAGTGGCGCGGGAAGCTGCAGGCGCTGCCGAACGGAGAAGCTCATTATTTCCACGGTTGGGAAGAACTGGTGAGCCGCCTTGAAGCCATGTTGTACCAGGCTGGCTACCCGGTCGCACAATCTTACTCAGAAGATAAAGGAGAAAGCTAATGAACCTCATCGTTGGAGCTACTGGATCATTGGGTGGGCGAATCACCCGCGGCTTACTGGCGCAAGGCAAAGCGGTGCGCATCCTGGCCCGCCGCAACCCACTCTCAGAAGAACTGGCCCGGCAGGGGCGCGCAAACACGGTTCAATCCCTGGAGGAGGCCGGTGCAAAGAGTGTGTACGGCGATTTGAAGGATCGCACCTCGCTGGAAGC
>JBGSTO010000687.1:0-3450 GCA_041736465.1 Anaerolineales bacterium
ACTCTCCGACCCCGAATTGCTTCAAGAATTTTCCGTCAAGAATCTGGAGCTGGTTGCCGCCCGAGCCGACCACCAGGTAGAGATGCAAAAAATGGAAGCGCTGTATCACTCGCTCTTATCCGAGCAGCGTTCAGGGAGATCCTGATGCAGTCTAAATCCATCGCCATGCTGCTCTCTAACCCTTTCCGTCCCGACCCGCGCGTGCTCAAAGAGGCTCTCAGCCTGGCTGAGCAGGGCTATACGCTCACCATCCTGGCATGGGATCGCACCGGGGAACTGGCTCCTTCTGAGCAGCTTGCGCTAGGTCTATCAGTGCATCGTATCCAGCATGTCCGCTCCGGATACGGGATTGGCGCCAGTCAGATTCTGCGCCTGCCCCGCTTCTGGTTTGCATGCCTTGGTGAGCTCAACCGGCTAAAGCCGGACCTGGTGCACTGCCACGACTTTGACACCCTGCCCGCGGGACTAGTCTGGGGGAGACTGCACCGCAGGCCGGTCATCTACGACGCCCACGAGTATTATGCCCAACTGGTCAAACCGCGGCTGCGCGGTAGGGTTGGAACAATGATCTATCAAGCCGTCCGCCTTTCTGAACAGCTTGGCGCCCGTCTGGCAGATGCGGTGATTACCGTCGATGAAACCCTGGCATCTATTTACCGCATCCTGAACAAAATCGTGCTGGTAGTTGGGCACTACCCGCAGCGGGCATTTGCCGCGCAGCCATCCGCTGCGTTCAGCGGTTCTTCCTTGAACCTGATCTATGCCGGGCGGCTTTCGCGTGACCGGGGGCTGCTGTTGTATGCCGGCATCCTCCGCCAGCTTCTCCGCCTGGGAATACCCGCCCGGCTGACTCTGGCAGGCGTCTTCACACCGGCAGCCGAAGAAACAACATTTCGCAGTCACGCTGCTGATCTGATGGAGCATGTAGACATCCAAGGCTGGGTCGATTTCAAGGATATGCCGCAGGCGCTGCGCCAGGCAGATGTTGGGCTGGCGCTGCTGCTGCCGGAGCCACGCTACGTCGCCGCCTTGCCGGTCAATCTGTTCGAGTATATGGCTGCTGGCTTGCCCGTGGTAGCCAGCAGCTTCCCGGCAATCACTCAAATCGTCGAAGATACCCAGTGTGGGATCGTTGTTGATCCGCTGAGCAGCCCCACAGATATTGCCAGGCAGATCGCCGTATGGTGGCAAAACCCGGAACAAGCCCGGATGCTGGGAGAAGCAGGGAGAAAGGCGATTCAAGAGCGATATAATTTCGAGACTTTAGCCCAGCCGATGGGTTTGCTCTACGAGCAGCTTTTAAGAACCTGATGCGCATCCTCTACCTATCCCAGTACTTCCCGCCAGAAGTTGGCGCCACTCAAACGCGCGCTTACGAGATGGCGCGCGGTCTGGTGCGCCTGGGTCACCGGGTGACCATGATTGCCGAATTCCCCAACCACCCCTCCGGGATCATCCCCCCGCAATACAAAGGTCGGCTATACGAAATTGCCGATCTAGAAGGTATCCAGGTGATCCGTGTTTGGGTGAAAGCCTCCCCACTCAAAAATTTCAAAAACCGGATGCTGTTCTATCTCAGCTTTATGGTCAGCGCCCTCCTGGCAGGGCTGCTGCTGGCGCGCGGTCGCTACGATGCCATCTACGCCACCTCTCCACCCCTGTTCGTCGGTGGCGCAGCCTTGAGCCTCAGCATCCTGCGCCGCACGCCGCTGTTCTTCGAGGTGCGCGATCTGTGGCCCGAATCGGCGGTCGCCCTGGGTGAGCTATCCAGCCCAAGAGCCATCACCCTGGCAACCTGGCTGGAGAAAGCCTGTTACCGCCGCGCCCGCAAGGTGGTGGTGGTCACCCAGGGAATTTACGACCGCCTGGTCTCGCGCGGCATCTCGCCGGAAAAGCTGGAATTGATTACCAACGGGGCCAACGTCGAGTTATTCCAGTTTCAGCCTCACCAGCGCCAGGAAATTCGAGAGCGCCTGGGTTGGGGCAATCGTCTCGTGCTGATCTATGCTGGCATCCATGGCATCGCCCAGGGTCTCGAGGTCGTACTGCTAGCCGCACGCGAACTGCAAAACAACTCGCGCATCCAATTCGTTTTTATTGGCGATGGACCGGTCAAGGCTGATCTGATCGCACAAGCAGATTCTCTGTCGCTGTCCAACATCTCGTTTATTGCTGAGCAGCCGCGCGAACAAATGCCCGCCTATTTATCCGCCGCCGATATTGCCTTGATACCACTGCGTAATATAGAACTCTTCAAAGGCGCTTTGCCTTCCAAGCTGTTCGATGCCTGGGCATGTGAGAGACCGGTATTGATCAGTGTGGACGGTGAGGCGCGCCGCGTGGTCGAACAGGCTGGCGGTGGTGTCTTCGTTCCTCCCGAAGACCCTGATAGCCTGGCGGCCGCGGTGCTCGAACTGCTGGGTGACCCCGAACGGCGGCAGCAAATGGGCTTGAATGGGCGGGCGTTTACTCAAAAAAACTACAGCCGCCGCGCCCTGGCAGAAACCCTTGCCAGGGTGCTGGAGGCACAGGTCAGATCTCAAACACAAAACCTATGAAAATCATCCACGTGGTCGGCGCAAGACCGAACTTCATGAAGGCTGCACCACTGCTGCACGCCCTAAACGCTTACCCGGACATTCACAATTACCTGGTGCACACCGGACAGCACTACGACGACAATATGTCGTCCGTATTCTTTCGTGATCTTAATATCCCTTTGCCCGACCTGAATCTGGAGGTCGGCTCTGGAAGCCACGCCGAGCAGACCGCCCAGATCATGCTGCGCTTCGAGCCTGTCATTCAGCAGCACCGCCCCGACCTGGTAGTAGTGATTGGTGATGTAAATTCCACCGTCGCATGCAGCCTCGTGGCTGCCAAACTGCACGTACCGGTGGCTCATATCGAAGCCGGGCTGCGCAGCTACGACCGCAGTATGCCGGAAGAAATCAACCGTATCGTGACAGACGTACTCTCCAGCTTGTTGTTCACCCCTTCTCGAGCCGCCACGCAGAACCTGCTAGCGGAAGGCATTTCCGCAGAGAAAATTCATTTTTCTGGTAACTTAATGGTGGATAACTTGCTGCAAGCGGTGCAGCCTGCCATAGAGCGCAAGCTGTGGGTGAAGATGTCACTGCCTCCCCAAGGATATGCCGTGCTCACTCTGCACCGGGTTTCCAACGTCGATGAGCCTGCCAGGCTGAAAGCGCTGGTGGAAGCTGTTCAACAAATAGCCAGCACACTGCCGGTCGTCTTTCCGATCCACCCACGCACCGCAGCCCGCCTGCAGGAGTCCGGCATCCTCCCGCACCTGAAAGCTTCTTCCGGCCTGATCTTGATTGATCCTTTGGGATACTTGGATTTCCTTTCCTTGCTTTCCCAGGCGCGGCTGGCGATGACCGATTCGGGCGGCATACAGGCAGAGACCACTATCCTGGGCGTCCCCTGCCT
>JBGSTO010000023.1:0-22301 GCA_041736465.1 Anaerolineales bacterium
GATTCGCATTTTCCAGGTATCATAAAGTTGGTTGGTCGGCATTGGGTTACTCCGTTTCGTAAAATGGTTCGGCAAAACCGATTTTACTGGAGAACCCGTGCCGATCAACTATTCTGTTGTTAAAAGTGTCAGGTGGCTAGAGAGAGTATTGAATTAATTAAATTCAGCGCGATAATTTAATCTAGTTGGGGGAGCAGCTATATCTGATTCGTGTTCCTGGTGAATCTCTCCTGGTGGAGGGGATAGAGATGAAGCAAACGTGGAAATCCCAAATTCATAAAGTATTGAGCTTGATTATCGTTATGGCGCTGTTGCTGATAAGCGCCTCACCAGTTTCTGCTGCTCCAAAGAAAATGAAACCGGTGCGCATTAAAGCTAATGCCGGCTGGGTGGAGACAAAAATTTGGGTAGATGCTGGCCAAAAGCTTACGATCCGAGCCACGGGCAGAGCGATTACAGGCCGGCTGAAGGATTATCCGCGGGCGAAGAGCGGTCCGGAAGGGCAGACATGGAATCTTGACTGCGGTATGTATCCAGAAGCACCTCCTCCCTGCGCCCTAAACTATGCCCCTTACGGAGCGCTGGTCGGCAAAATCGGCAGTGGTGTGCCATTTGTAATCGGCACATCGGAGGTCATCATCGCATCCAGCTCAGGATACCTTTGGCTGGCGGTGAATGATAACCTGCTTTTTTACAAGGATAACAAAGGCGGGTTTGCCGTAAGGTTCAAATAATCAGGCACAACCTGTTTGCATACAACCTGTGGCGTATTTCCATCTCGTTCGTGAGTTAAGATCACGATAGACTGGCAATATCGCTGCCCCCTGATTGGCGTCTTAATCAATACAGCCTTGCTGTCGCGCGGGGGTAGCGCCACGCTTTCGCGCCCCTTGGCTGGCAACCAGTACACACAAGCAGGGCCAACTCGCTCATGCTGGATGAGCGAAAATTCAGATCGATTCACATAATCAGGAGGCAAAAAGATCATGAAAAGGCTTGGGACATTCGCACTGCTGGTGCTGCTGTTGGCGGTCCTGGTGACGCCGGCGGCGGCGATCACCTGGGGCGAGCCGGACACAACGCACACGAACGTTGGCGCCATGGTAGCCGACTACCCCGACTACGGCCCGTGGCAGGTGTGCTCAGGTACCTTGATCCACCCACGGGTTTTCCTGACCGCGGGGCACTGCACAGCAGACTGGGAAGGCACCGGCGTGGAAACCTTCTGGGTAAATTTTGACTCTTATGCGCTGAATGAAGCCACCCTGCTGGATGTAGAGCAAGTGATTACACACCCGGAGTATGGCTGGGGGCAGGTCGACCCGCATGACATTGGGCTGCTGGTGCTGGCTGAGCCAGTGGTCGGCATTCAGCCGGCAGCCCTGCCATATGCCGGCTTCCTTGATGATCTAAAAAAGGAAGGCCTGCTGCGCAGCGGGCCGCAGGGTGCACCTTTGACGGTGGTGGGCTACGGAGGCACACTGGCCTGGCCTCCGCCCGAAATCAGCTACGATGACTATCGCCAGGTGGCTTACTCCGAATACACATCTCTGACCAAACCCTGGGTGCACATGTCACAGAACCTGCTGGCAGGGAACGGCGGCACCTGCTTCGGCGACTCGGGCGGCCCGGCTTTTTACACCCAGCCGGACGGCGTGGAGGTGCTGGTGGGGGTCACTTCGTGGGGCGATGCGCAGTGCGTGGCGACCAGCTTCAACTACCGGGTGGATATTCCCGGATCGCTGGAGTTTATCGAGTCAGTGATTGCAGGATTGGAGTAGAAGCAACCTGGCAAAGATCTGCTGGGAATGCAGCCTTGCGCGTAGATTGTAATTTAATGAAAACCTCCCGTGGGCAGAATACTCACGGGAGGTTGCTCGAATTGATTGGTTATCTGCTCCACAGGCTATCCGCCCCGACCGCTCTTGCCGCCTCGGCCGCTCTCGCTGTCCCAGTCATCATCACCATCATCGTTGCTGTTGCCATTGTCGTCGCTGGCATCATCGTCGTTGCTGTTGCCATCGCCTACATCATGAGCGGGACCATCATCGTTGCTGTTGCCGTTACCGTGATCATCGCCAACGTGGTGACCGGGGCCATCGTCGTTGCTGTTGTCATCCATGCCAGTCCGACCAGGCAGAGCGGCTTCGATCTCGCGTGCTGCCAGCACCCCGGCGGCGTTCAGCGAGGCATGCACCTTGACAAAGCTGCCCTCTACCAGGGCGCCTTTGATCTCGGTCTGCGGAGAGACAGTGAAAGCAACCCCGGCAACCGTCCAGGTGGGGCCATCGATGGCTTCTACAGCGCCATAGAATTCCACCTCATTGGAGATGGAGTCGTCGCCGGCGGCAGGGCGAGGGTCGTTGGCATTAAGCTCACGGGCAAATGCGACACCCACCAGGCTGAGCGCCAGGACAGCGAGTACGAAAACGGGCAGTAGAAAACGGGGAAAGCGGTTCATGAGGTTATCTCCTTTGGTATGTTGTGGTTGAAGGATGAAGATTTCTTGTTTTTCCTTCTCTGCAGAATATGACGTAGCATTGATCCAAACATGCCGTTACGGAGCAAATTACTCATAAAACATTCATTTTTGCCTGTACTTGTCTGGTATAAAAATACCCGTATCTGCGATAGGGTAAATATCTCCCCTTGCTCCTTACTTTGTTCCTACTCACTCACTCCCCCGGCTTTAGATCTTCAAGGCTGGCGAGTCCTTCCCGCAGCGCATACAGCGCCGCCTGGGTGCGGCTTGCCAGGTGCAGCTTCGACAGAATATTGCTTACATGGGTGTACACCGTTGCTACGCTGATCACCAGTGCTTCGGCAATTTCCTGGTTGTTCAATCCGTTCGCCAACAGCTTGAGCACCTCCAGCTCGCGACTTGTGAGTGGGTCCACCTGGGGCTTCTGCACGGCGACTTGCGGCGCTGCCTGTTTGGTCTGAGAGATCTCCTGCAGCAGGCGTTGGGCGATGTCGGGGTGCAGGCTGGGCTCGCCGCGCTGCACCTGCCGGATGGCGCGCACAAGCTCTTCGGGAGGCGAGTCTTTGATCAGATAACCCAGCGCCCCGGCTTTGATTGCCGGAAAGACCTTATCATCGGTGGCGAAGCTGGTCAGTACCAGCACCCGCACACCGGGGCAGCACTCGCTGATACGCTGCGTGGCCTGGATGCCATCTAGCACTGGCATCACCAGGTCCATCAGCACCACGTCGGGGCGCAGCGCCTGCACAGCTTCCGCCGCCGCCAGCCCGTCGGCAGCCTCGCCCACCACCTGCAGTCCGGTCTCGGTTTCTAGCAGGCTGCGGATACCGCGCCGCACAACAGGGTGGTCGTCGGCGATAAAAACGCGGATCGGATCGCTCATCGCGGCGCCTCCACCCTCACCAGCGCGCCTCGACCTGGAGAACTGCGCACCAGCAGCCTGGCGCCAATTTGCCCGGCGCGCGCCTGCATGTTCTTCAACCCCATACCACCCGTTCCGGCAGCCAGAGATGGATCGAATCCCACGCCATTGTCCTCGATCTCCAGCACGATCCGATCTTTCTCCAGCCGCAAAGTCACGCTGACCTGCCCGGCGCGGGCGTGCTTCAGGCTGTTGTTGAGCGCTTCCTGGGCGATGCGGTACAGCACCGCCGCGCGCTGGGGAGTGAGACCTGGAGTTTCTGCAATATCCAGGCGGGTCTTGATTCCGCTGCGCCCTTCCACCGCCTGCAGCCGGGCGCGCAGCGCATTTGCCAGCCCCTCTTTTTCGATCTCTGGGGGCAGCAGCTCGAATATCAGCAGGCGCGTCTCCTGCAAAGTCTGGTGGGCGCTCTGGCGTATCGTTTGCAGCGAGTCAGCCGCCGTACTCGCCTGCCCGGCTGCCAGGTGGCGCGCCGCTGCCTCAGCCTCCAGCATCAGCCCATACAACGTTTGCGCCACCGAATCGTGCAGATCTCGCGCCAGGCGATTACGCTCGCGGGCGGCTGCCAGCTCTTCCGCCTGCTGGGCATAATCCTGCAATTGTTTGTGGGCCTGCTGCAGTTCCTCCAGCAGTTTTTCGCTTTGCCGCCGGGATTCCTGCGCCTGCAGGGTCAGGGCGGTGTAAGCCGACACGAACACCAGCCCGGCAATATACAGCAGCTGAAAAGGCAGCGCCTGTGGCCAGCCAAACTGCACCACCTGCCCAACGAAGGTGATCGCGATCAGGATGCCTACCCACAGCATCCCCAGGCGGCGTGGAAACAGGAACATGGCCTGGGCGCACAGCGGTATGTATAACAGGGCGAAGAAATCAAGTTCGTAGAAAAACAGGGAGGCGGCGAAGACGAGCCCTACCTGAAAGACGAGATACAGGTGAGCGCGCCAGCCAATTCCGCGTGTGATCCATGGCTCCAGCCCCAGCAGCAGGCCAAACACAAGCAGTATGGCAGTGATCAGCCAGGTAAGCGGGTGCTGCTGCTCGATGAATTCCATCACCCACCGCAGCGATACCGAGCCCCATAGCAAGTAGCTGATCAGCAAGAACAGCACAGCTTGCGGGCGGTGGGAGGCAGGTTCAGCTTGCGTTTCGCCGGGCGTTGCAGAAGGTGACATCATAACCATTGTACCCTGCCAATCATTATAGCCAGCCTGCTGCCCAGGCTCAATACATAAAATTATGGATTTTGGCTGCCAGGAATCGGTCAATTTTATCCATTTCAAGATAGTTGCTTCCTGGGATGACGTAGTCGGCTATCTCGGGCATACTGTTAGCGCCAGTTACCCCACCCGTCATCCTGAGCGGAGCGAAGGATCTAGATCCTTCACTCCGTTCAGGATGACAGATCAAATAAGGAGCATTACAATGTTAGCCAATATTCGATTGCACAGTTTTATGTTTTGGATGATTTCTCTTTTGTTCGTAGCAGGCGGGGAAGCGATGGAACCAATGGATGCGCCAGCTTCTGGATCCTCCTCAAACCCCAATAACCCCGCAGGCGCCTCTACCCCGCTGGACGCTGGCTGGGACGCCTTCTTTGACCAGGCGATGACCGACTTCGGTGTACATGGCGCGGTGATGGTGATCGTGCAGGATGGACAGCTGCGCTTTGCCAGAGGCTACGGCTACGCCGATGCCGCCCGCCAAGTGCCGGTCGACCCGCAAACCACCATCCTGCGCGCCGGCTCGATCGCCAAGACGCTCACCGCCACTGCCTTGCTGCAGCTGGCGGAGCAGGGTAGCCTGGATCTGGACGCCGACGTCAACCAGTACCTCACCCGCTATCAGGTGCCTTCAACTTTTCCCGAGCCGGTCACCGCCCGCCAGCTCATCAACATGACTGCCGGATTCGACACCCGTTTCGTTGGCATCCGCGCTGCCAGCCGGGAACAGGTGCTGCCACTGGCAGATTACCTGGCGCAGCGCATGCCACCGCGCGTGCTGCCCCCTGGGCGCTACCGCCGCTACAATGACCACGAGCTGGCGTTGGCGGGGCTGCTGGTGGAAGATATCTCCGGGCTCTCCTTCGAGGGATACGTGCAGCGCAGCATCTTCCAGCCGCTGGAGATGGACAGCAGCAGCGTACTGCTGCCGGATGATCAGCTGGACCGTGCCGCCCGCGGCTACCCGGTCGGCGGCGGAGCTCAAGACGCCTACCCGCTCAACTATTACTACCTGAACATGGCGCCCGGGGCGGGATTCAATACCACTGCCATCGACATGGCGCACTACCTGCTTGCTCACCTGGACGATGGGCAATACACCCGCTCTGGCGGCAGTGTGGTGCGTATCCTCTCGGAGCAAACCTCCCGCCAGATGAAGCAGACCGCCTTCGCTTACCACCCGAGCCTGCCAGGGCAGGCCAACTCTTTCGACGAAATGTACGCCAATGGGCGGCGCTACCTGCGCAAGCAAGGCGGCGCGCCGGGCATGCAGAACAACCTGATGCTCTTCCCCGAAGACCGGCTGGGCTTCTACCTGTTCTACAATTCCGATGGCAGCGGGTTGAGCCATCGCTGGGCGCAGACCGTGCTGGACAAGGTCGCCCTGAGCGCCGGTCCGCTCCCTGCTCGCCAGCCGTCGAATGTCTCCGCCGCGCTGGAAGCGCACGCGGTCAGCACTCCGGAAAAGCTGGCAGGTTACTACCGCGAGGTCAGCGACCAGACATCGAAGACCACCCTGGTGCAGGTGCAGGCGCTGGTGAACCCCGACCTGTGGCTGCGCGTGCAGGCCAATGCGGACGGCTCCCTGCAGGTGGGCAGCCAGCGTCACATCCAGGTCGAGCCGGGACTGTACCGCAGCGCTGGCGGAGGCTACCTGCTCTTCGAGCTTGACGAAGCCGGGCAGGCTCGCTATCTGTTCCTGAGCCGCACACCTTATGAGCGGGTAGCCTGGTTCGAGCTGCCTTCCGTGCAGCTAGGCGTGCTGGCATTTGCCGTGCTGGCGCTGCTTGCGGGGATAGTTCTGGCAGTTGCCGCCTTGCTGCGCGGCAAGAATGGCTGGCTGCTCCCCGGGTTGGCTGCGGTGCTACCGCTGGCGAGCCTGCTTGGGTTGGCATGGCTGATGCTTCCGGTAGCCACCGGCGGCGATCGTTGGCAGTTCACCTTCGAGCCTTCTTTTACCCTGCGGCTGGTGCTGGCTCTACCGCTGCTGGCGAGCCTGGGGAGCGGTGCCTTGCTGGCGCAGTCGCTCTTGGCCTGGCGGGCGGGTGAGAGCGCGCCGGATCCGCTGCTGCGCGGCCTGCTTTGGGCAGGCACCGCAGCGCTGCTGTTCTTCTTGAATACCTGGAACCTGTTAGGCTGGCGATTTTAAAATAAACAAACCGGGGATCAGCCCAGATGATCAGCTTCGATCCCCGGTCTTCGTTGAACAACAATAGTTACGGCGATTTCATTATCTGAGGCAGCCGCACGCGGAAACCGGATGCGCCTGAGACCGTCACCAGGGTGCTGTCGCTCTCGGAGGCCGCAGCACCGTCAGCGGTGCTCCCCGTCCAGGTGGCGTTGCCGCTAACCGTGCCGTTCACGGTCACGCTCTGTGTGATGAAGGCGCTGGCGCCAGGCACCAGGTTGTATGTAAGGTTGTTTAAGATCGTACCCAGTTGGTCATCCACCAGATCATGCGATACAAGTGGCAGCGGCCCGGTGTTGGTTACGGTATAGCAGTAGGTCACCACACTGCCTGCCGG
This sequence comes from Anaerolineales bacterium, assembly GCA_041736465.1. Classification (GTDB taxonomy): domain Bacteria; phylum Chloroflexota; class Anaerolineae; order Anaerolineales; family UBA4823; genus JAJUJL01. Next base: position 7,150 of record JBGSTO010000023.1, read on the forward strand.
TACGGTGATTGAATCGGCGGCAGCGCACACCAGCGGGTCCTCGCCCACCGTTTTGTTGAGCAGCAGCGAGGGCAGTTCCGTCCCAACGGTCACGGTGGCGGTGTCCAGCCCGCTGGCGGTCAGACCACCGCCTGTGAGCGCCGTCCAGGCTGCCGTATTGGTGACCGAACTGTTCACCGTGACACTTTGGGTGATAAAAGCGCTGGCCCCCGGCACAAGCACGTAGGGGAGGTTGTTCAGTATGGTACCGAGCTGATCGTCCACCAGAGTATGCGTGACCAGATTCTGGTTGCCGGTATTGCTGACCGTGTAGCAGTAGGTGACTTTGGTGCCGGCGAGCACGGTGATCGAATCGCTGGCGGCACAAGTGGTAGTATTCGTCCCTACCGTTTTATTGAGCGACAGGGAAGCACCGCCATCGCTGATGCTGACTTTGGCGCTGTCAGAGGCCGAATATGACACGCCGCCTGTACTCCCTGTCCAGGTGGCGTTATTGACCGTCGCGGTATTGATCACCGCTGTGGCAGTGATGAAAGCGCTGGCGGAGGGCACCAGTACGTACGGAAGATTGTTCAGTAAGGTACCCAGCTTATCGTCCACCAGCGTGTGAGTGACCAGGTTTTCCGTCCCGGTGTTGGTCACAGTATAGCAGTAGGTCACCTTGGTGCCGGCAGGTACGATGATCGAATCGGTCGCCGCGCAGCTCAGGGTGTCCGTGCCGACCGTTTTATTGAGCGAAATTCCGGCGTCGACCACCGTGACCAGAGCCGAGTCCAGCTCGTTGACCGGCGTGCCGCCTTCGGTGAATGCCGTCCAGGAAGCAACATTCGCCAGTGTGCCGGTAATCATGAGGCTGGCGGTGATGAATACGCTGGCGCCGGGCAGCAAGTCGTAGGCGAAATTATTCAGCAGCGTGCCCAGTTGATCGTCCACCAGGGTGTGCCGTGCCAGGGTAACGTCGCCGGTATTTTCTACCTCGTAGCAGTAGAACACCTGCGTTCCAGTGGCGACGGTAAGCGAATCCTGCGTGGCGCAGGCGTTTGCATCCCTACCCACCGACACATTGAACTTGATATTAGGTCCGTTGGGCGCCTGCGGGGAAGCTGGTGGAGCAGAAGGCTGCAGTCCAGTTTGATCGGTGGGCAGCGATTTGGCCGCGACCGTGGTTAAAATGATCAAAATCAACAAGGTGCTGTGGAACAAGCGTTTCCTAAACATGAATTCTTAACTCCTGAAGTGAGAAAATGCGCCGACTGCATACCACTGGAAAGGCAACACACCTTTCCATTCATACGCTTGTGCCAGCCGGATGGATGTTATTTACCGCACGCGAACCAGGATGCGTTGGTACACGCCCTTTAGCTCGCCGGTTTGCCTGCTGGCGGACCAGGCAGCCATTTCACGTTGAAGAGCTTCCCGACCAGAAGCGCAACAACCGTGAAAATCACCCCCAAAAGCCCGGTGATCCCAGGCAAAATCCACCGCTCAGAAGAGCCAGGAGAGGTCTGGATGCGCACCTCCAACGGGCGCTGCGGGTCATACCGCACGGTGACCGCCTCCCCAGGCTGGTGAGCGGCAGGCCAGGAACCTTGAAGAATCTGCACCCGCTTCAGGCTGCCATCCGGCAGGAAATATTCCACCACCGGATAGTAGAACTCGTTCCCGTATTCGTCTCGGCGGGTAACCAGCTCGATCACGCGCCCCTGGGTGCTCTGCTCGCGAGAGAGTGCGCTGAGCGCATTGAAGGTCGCTATGGCAGTAATAATCAGCATCAGCGCCCCTATCGCCAGGAAGAGCAGCAATATCCATCTGGTCATTCCGTCGCCAGACGGTTGATCCATCATCTTGCTGACTTCCCCCATCATCATCAGCTCCACCTGGGTGCGGTCGTCTTCGTCGGGGATCTCCTCCAGACTGGCGTATTCCACCCCGTCCACTTCGATCGATGCCAGCTCACCATCTTTCCAGTTGACCGAGTAATGCTTTTCCATGCACTTCTCCAGCGAGGAATATCTACGTGGTGAGCAGCGTGCAGTGCAAGCCGCTCAGCCCAGATGATAACATCAGCGCGGCAGCATGACCAGCGACAAGTACAAGCGCAGGCAGGAACGCTGCCGTGGCCTGGTACCGTATCTTGGCGATGCTGGACAAGACACATTTTCTAGGCGTCGAAGGCCCGGCTGGCAATACTCCGTTTCTAATTGGCACTCCCGGCGACTGCCTGGCCCGGATGCGCGACATTTCGGGCACAGCCAAGTAGCTTCACCACCCCGGCCTCGCCCCTCGCTCCAACAGCACCAGAGTCATATCGTCTTCCTGCTCCTGCCCTGGTCCGGCAAAAACCGCCACCTGCCCGAGCAACTCCTGTAAATTCAGGTCGCTGGAACCCCGCGCTTGCACCCAACTTCGCAGGCGCGGCACACCGAACATCTCATCCTGCAGACTATGCGCCTCAGACAACCCGTCGCTGTACAGCAGCAGCCGGCAGCTTGCGGGAAGCTCGATCTGCAGCTCTTCATAAGAACGCCCCGGCATCAATCCCAGCGGCATGCCGCGAGCGACCAGCTCGCTGAAATCTTGGGCGCTGCTCAGCAGAGGCAGGCAGTGCCCGGCGTTTGCCAGCCGCAGCCGCCCGCTGGGGGGATGCAGCACGATGAACAGGCAAGTGACGAACATGTGCATGGGGATGTCTATGTAAAGCAGCTCGTTAACCTGCGCCAGTATGGCGCCAGGGGAAACCAGGTTCACAGAGCCAGCAGTCAGGCTGCGCCGCGCCTCGGCGGCCGCGCTGGCGCGTATCAGACTGCGTGTGGCGGTCATCACCAGCGAGGCGGGCACGCCCTTGTCGGTCACGTCGCCGATCACGATCGCCCACTGTTCGCCTCCCAGGGCGATGAAATCATAGAAGTCGCCCGAGACCGCCCGCGCCGGCTGCCAGCAGGCATGCAGACGGTAGCCGGGAATGGTGGGCATTTCTTCCGGCAGCAGACTCTCCTGGATGCGGCGCGCCATGCGCAGTTCGTGCTGCATCTTCTCCTGGTCGATCAGCTGTGCCTGAGAGGCTTTCAACTCGGTCAACGCCTGCTCCAGGCGGCGGTTCTTCTCGGTGAGGGTTGCCACCGAGGCGGCCTCCGAGAGGCGCGTGCGCTCCACGACCAGCTTCATCACTCGCATCGCCAGCGCAGGTTGGCGTGCCAGCAGGTCTTCGAAAGCCTGCAGGGGAAACTGCACACAATGCACCGGCTGCCGCGCCCGAGCGCTGGCGGAGCGTGTGGTTGGTTGGTAGCCGCCAGCTTGCGCAGCGATGCTCATCTCACCCAGCACCTCTCCGCTGCCAATCACCGCCAGGATTTGCTCGGCTGGTGTGCCCAGGGATTTGATGATCTCCACCTCCCCGCTTACCACTGCCGCCAGGTAGCCGCTCGGGTCGCCTTCGCCAAACAGCAGGCTGCCAGCCGGGTGGGCGCAGACCTGGGCGATCTCCGCCAGGCCGGAAAGCTCATCCTGCGGGAGCTCGGCAAAAAGGGGCACGCTCTGCAGCAAGCTCATTAGAAGGGGATCGCTCATTGCTCTGGCTCCTCGGGCGGTCGCAGCCGCAGCAGCTCGGCATGGGTGGGCAGGTTTTGGAGATAAGAATGCCGCAGCGCCGGATCGTTGATCCTGCCGGCGCGGGCCATCAGGAGTGCGTACCCGGCTTCCAGCGCTCGAGCGGCGCGCTCCTGCCACGCAGCCTGACTCTCGCTACCTGCGAGGCGCTCACTTGCCGCGCCCAGCACGCTGTAGCAGGTCAGGTAGACCAGCACCGGTTCATCGACGCCGTCCATGCCTTTTTGAGCAGCGTAATCCAGGATTTCTTCAACAAGGGGAAGGGCCTCATCCAGAAGGCCGCGCGCCAGCGCCACACGCGCCAGCCCTGCCTGGGAATCTTGCACCAAGGCATCCTGGCGCAGCAGGCGGCGCAGCTCTGTGGATTGGCGGTAGCAGTCTGCAGCCGCCGCCAGCTCACCGGCAGCCGTCATATCCGCAGCATCTACGCCAGAAAGAAGAACCATGCGCCCATACGCCACACCGGCAGCCTGCAGGTGCAGGTGCCCGGTGTATACCAGTGCATAGCCCTCCACCCAGCGGTTGCTCATGCGGCGAGATCCGTCAAGCGCTTCCTGGCAGTACTGCTGCGCCAGGGTGTGGTCGCCGCTCTGCAGAAAGAGTATGCCCAGGTTGATGGTCGATATCAAGGCGCCCTCCCGGTCATTGCTGCGGTCCTGCACCTGCAGCGCAGTTTCATAGCTGCGCCGGGCAGCAGTGAAATCTCCCAGGCTGTGGCTGGTGGAACCTAAATTAGACATAGCCGCGCTGTAGCCGTCCATGTCGCCCAGCCGGAAGTACAGATTGGCAGCCTGTTCGAACTGCCGCCGGGCTGATGCGTAATCGCCCTGGGTATCATCCATCAATCCCAGTCCGTTCAAAGCGTCAGCTTCCCGCCGCAGGTAACCGGCCTGGCGTGCCAGCTCGGCGCCCTTACCAAAAGCCTCTCTACCGGCATCCACCTGCCTCAGGTGCAAAGCGATGTTTCCCAGGCCGTTATAAATTTGCGCCATGATGGCTTTGTTGTCACTGCGCTGGTAGTATTCCAGCGCTTCAAGCTGGCAGGCGCGAGCAGTGGTGTAATCGCTCTGCTGCCAGGCGATAGCGCCCAGGTGACGCAAACATTCGAACTGCAGCTCCTCGTCGCCTACTTCTTGGGCGATTTGCCGGGCGGCCCGCATTTTTTCGCTGCCACCGTGGTAATCTGCCTGGCGCCATAAGCAAGCGCCCCAGCGAACCAGCGCCTGGGCTTCCTGCCGGCGAAGCGAGGCGCGTTCCGCCAGGTCATGCGCCTGCCGGGCGTAGTCCAGCATGGCAGCGTAATCGGTAACCCGTTCGGCATAATCGGCGCGCAGCAGCATAGCCTCGAAGCGCAGGTCGTCACGCTGCAGCGCGTCTGCCAGGGCCGGAAGGCGCTCGATGTCAGCAAGCTGAGCCTGGCGCTCACCCAGCAGATCATTGGCGTTCAGGCGTTGACAGAGCAAATCCCAGGTGGTTTGCAGTTCGCCGGCGGGGGTCAGCTCCAGGGCGCGGCTGGCATAGCGGGCGGCTTCGACATTGGCGTACTGGGAGGCTGCCTGCCGAGAGGCCTGCTGGTACCAGGCGGCTGCAGTAGAACCTTCACCCGCCTGGTCGAAATGCCAGGCAATCAGAGCGGCGAATTCGTTCTGGCGGCGGCTGCGACCCGTCTCGGCTTCTAACCAGCGAGCAGCCAGGCCGTGGTACAGCGCTCGCTGCCGGCGCACCAGACTCTCGTAGGTCACATCGCGCAGCAGGGCATGCTTGAACTGGTACTCGCGCGCCTCTTCGAAAGCGGGGTGCTTCACGGGTTGGATCAGCTCACTGGACGTAAGTGCGGCAATGGCGACGCCGGCCTCAAGGGAGATATCCTCCGTTTTGGAGGCAGCGCTGTGCTCCAGCAAATAGCTTACTGCCTGATCCCAAAATGAGCGCCCGATGACCGCGGCGGATTGCAGCACCCTGCGCTGCCCGGCTGCCAGGCTGTCCAGCCGCGCCTGAAGCAAACCGGTCAGCGTGGCGGGCAGGCGCAGCGCCACCAGGCGATCCAGGTGAATTTCCCAGTGCGGCTCGGCTATGACGATCACGCCATCCTCAACCAACACCTTGACCAGCTCCTCGAGGTAGTACGGGTTGCCCTCAGCCAGGGCAACGACGCGCTCCACCAGGTCAGGCGGCGCCTCGCCAGGCGGTGCAATCCCGCCATCCGGAAGGTGTCTGCCGGCATTTCCCAGAATCGCCTCCAGCAAGGTCTGGCTGGCGCCGGGCAGTAAAGGGTTCAGATCCAGGCGTTGATAACCGGGCAGATTTACCGGGCTGAGCGCTGCGCCGGCGGCCTGGGTCCATTCCGGCGCATACTCGAAAAACACCGGGCGGGCTGTACACACCAGCAGCAGCGGCTGGTCCGATAAAGCGGAAGCCAGCCGCTCTATCATCTTCAACGAACTGGCGTCAGCCCAATGCAAGTCTTCGATGAGCAAGACCAGCGGCGCTCCGGTCATGCGCGCCGCCAGGTAATCGTTGAGCAGAGCCATACCGCGCTCGTGCGCCTGGCGGGCGCTGCCAGGCTCAGGCTGCCCGGAAACTGCGCCGGTCTGGTACCCGAGCAGCGCAGCCAAATCTCCAACGCCGGCGGGGCCGTAATCTACCCCGGCGCGCTTAAGCTCAGCCGCTAATTTTTCAACTGTGGTTGCAGCGGCATCGCTGTCGCGGATCGAACAGACCCGTGCGAACAAGTCGCGCAGCAGCGCGTAGGGAAAGATCCGGCTGGCCTGACCGGCGCGGCCTTTGAGCTGCTGCGCACCCTCCTGGTGCAGCCAGGCGTCGAAGGCTGCCAGCAGGCGGCTCTTCCCAATGCCGGCCTCACCCACCACCAGAACGACAGCGACCTTATGCAGGGCGGCGGTTTCGTGATAGGCCTGCGCCAGCCTGTGCAGCTCCACATCACGCCCCACCAGCGGCGTCTCCACACCCTCCACGCCAAAGCCGGGTTCCAAGTCTCCGCTGCTTCGCCGGGCAATGACCACGTAAACCTTCACCGGTTGGCTGCGTCCTTTGACAGCAACCGGCTCGACCGTCTGTACCACGAAGGCGCCGCGCAGGTGGCGGTAAGTATCGTGCGAGATCAGCACCCCGTTGACCGGCGCCAGGGCTTGCAAGCGACTGGCCAGATTGACCGTGTCGCCAACCACCGAAAAATCCTGCCCGGGTAGCTGGCCTCCCAGGGTTACGATTACCGGGCCGGTGTGGATGCCTACCCGCAGGCGCAGGTCCACGCCAAAGCGCGCCTGCAGCTCTGTGCGCAAGCGCCGGGTTTCCTCGCCCAGCTCCAGACCGGCGCGCACTGCACTGCGCGGATCGTTTTCCTGGGAGCGGAGCAGGCCAAAAACCGCCATCACCGCATCCCCGGCGTATTTCTCCACCACGCCGCCGTGACGGCGCAGCACCCCACTCCAACGATGGAAGATGCTGCTCATGATCTCACGCACATCTTCTGGGTCCAGGCGTTCTGCCAGGTGGGTGAAGCCCACCAGGTCGACGAACAGCACCGTCACCAGCTTGCGCTGCTCAGCGCCATCTTGCAAGCGCAGGGCTTCGACCTGGCGGTAGAGAGGAACCAGGGCAGCGTCAACTACAGCATCACCGAGCATCCGGCGCTGTGCTTCAAGCGCTTCAATCGCGGTTTGCAGATGAGCTAATTCGGAGTCGCCAGCAGACATCAGGGTCCTCCCCGCCAATTCAAACATCCTAAGGGGTATTCGGGGTGCACATCGATCAATTATTGATATTATAGATCAAATTATACTGTTTTGATATGCGCACTTCGAGACGATTCTGCGGTGATGTGCAGCCTGATCTCCGGGTGTACAATTAATGGATGCAAACTTCGACATTTGGCCTGCGACCTCCCGACCCCGAGAATGATTTCGGGGCTGTTGCCGAGATGCTCTCGGCTTTCGAAACCGAGCCAACCTCCAAGAGCGGCTTGCTGAAATGGTACCAACGACAGTTGGAACAGGGATTGCGTATGTGTGTGGCGCAGGGTGAAGGCGGCGAGGTGGCCGGCTTCCACTGCCTGTACCGCCGCGGCGACCCAGCGGAGCGGCATTTCAACCTGTACCTGATCGCAGCTCCCCAATACCGCCGTCAGGGGCTGGGCGCGCAGCTGTACAGCGATCTGGAGCAGATCGCCGCCGGGCTGGATGCACGCAAGCTGTTCGCCGCGGTGCGCGATAATGATCCTGAAAGCCTGGAATTCGCCAGGCGGCGCGGCTTCAGCGAGCGCGCTCACAGCATCGAGATGATGATGGACCTGGCGAGCTTCGACTCAACCCGCTTCGACGACTTGATCGCCGCACTGCAGGCGAAGGGCTTCCACTTCACCAACATGGCGGAGCTGGGCGATGGCGAAAACGAGCGCCGCAGGCTGTACCAGCTCAACGATTCCACCTCAGCCACCACGCCCGGCAGTGAGGGGGAGCATCCCTGGGCCAGCTTCGAGGATTTCAACCGCAGCGTGTGCCAGTCCGACTGGTATCGCCCGCAAGGGCAGGTGGTTGCGATCGATACCCGCAGCGGCGATTGGGCTGGGATGAGCGCCATCACCCGCTTCGAGGGCGCCAGCCATGCCTACAACCTGTTCACCGGCGTAGACCCAAACTACCGCGGCCGCGGGCTGGGGCAGGCGGTCAAGGTACTGGCGCTGCGCTATGCCGTTCAGTACCTGGATGCCTCCCAGGTGCGCACCGGTCACAACGCCCTCAACGCGCCCATGATCGCCATCGATCGCAAGCTGGGCTACGTGCAGACGCCCGGCACTTACGGATTGGTGAAGGCGCTGCAGAGGGATTAAGGCAGGACGGCGTTTCTCGTTTTCATTCCCGTGGGCACAGCGGCTCGATCTGGTAGCGAGCTCTCTCTTCACAGCTCAGCTCGCGCACAAAGCGGTTGGCAGCGATCCACGCCAGCAGCTCCTCCAGGCTGGGATTCGCGACCGCCCACTGGGTAATCGTCTGGTCTATCGAACCGGATAGCGCCGTGCGTCCATCCGGGCTGAGGGCGATATCGAAGACGACTGCCGGGCTGCTGTATCCGAACTCGCGCACCAGCTCGCCGCTTATCAGATCCCACAGACGCAGAACGCCGTTCATACCGCTGGTCAGCATCAGCTTGCCATCCAGGCTGACCTCTATCCGGGTGCGGATGTCGTCATGTTTCCCGAAGCGGCGCATTTCTTTGCCTGTTTTCAAATCCCATTGGATCACTGCGCCGTCGTTTTCTCCGCTGATTGCGCTCTGCCCGTCCGGCAAGAAAGCCAGACCGCTGGCGCCCGGAATGGCATCCGCACGTATCAGGCGCCGGATCTCTGTACCGCTTTCCAGATCCCAGTAGATGGCGCCGCCTTGGGCCGCGTCCGACAGAGCCGTACGCCCATCCGGGCTGATCGCCAGCGACCAGTTATCATTGGGCGCGCCGGACAGGCGGTAGATGGGCTCGCCGCTTTCCAGATCCCAGTAGATCAGGGAACCGTCTTTAGAGCCGCTCAACGCCTTCTTACCGTTGGGGGCAAAGGCCAGCGATACAACCCAGTCGGTGTGACCGCTGAGCAGGCGGATTTGCTGCCCATTCGCCAGATCCCACAAGCGTACCGAGCCATCGTACGCGCCGGAGAGCGCCCAGCGCCCGTCTGGGCTGACGGCGCACTGCCAGTTCACCAGCACCCGCGGCTGCATGGTCTGCAGCAGTCGCCCACTTTGTATATTCCACAGGCGCAGGCTGGCATCGCGAGCCGGCATGTTCGGGGTGCCAGCGCCAGCGCAGGACAGCGCTGCCTTGCCATCAGGGCTGTAATCCACATCGAAGATGGTATCTTCATGACTGCCAAAGCGCTGCAGCAGAGCGGCATCTTGCAGATCCCAGCGGATGATCTCGCCGGCGCTGGTTGCTGAGAGCGCCGCACGCCCATCCGGCAGCACTGCCAGGGCTGCCTGGCTGCTTTCCCCGGCTTTCAGGATTGCCTGCGGCATATGGCTGGTAAGGTCCCAAATGATCAGGCTGGCATCGTCCGAAACTGAGACCGCTTGCATGCCGCCCGGCAGGTAGGCGATGGAGCGCACGGCATTCTGGTGAGCGCTCAACACGCCGGTCTCTTTGCCTGTCCCGAGATCCAGGATCGTGATGACATTATCATAATATGAGGCCAGCAGCGCCTGTGAGCCGTCTGGGCTAATGGCGAGATCGAAGATGTCGTAGCTCAAGCCGCCGATGCGGGTTCGAATTTCGCCGCTGGCAGCCTCCCACAAGATTAAGTCGTTGTTGGTGGTTTGCCCCTCAACCTTTTCACCTTCGATCAGGAGCTCCTGATCCCCCGAGCTGGAAAGCACCTGGTGCCCGTCGGGGGTGAATTGAGCATCCACCACACCGTTCAGGTGGCCCTCGAGGCGGCGGACTAGCTGGCCGCTCTCCAGATCCCATAGAAACAATTCGCCCGGGTTGGTGATAGCGCTGCCCTTCAGCCCGCCGCTGAGTGCCAGTTTGCCGTCAGGGCTGAAATCCACGCAGCGCACCACGCCGCTGTGCGCCGGAGAGCCGCCGCCCAGACGAAGGATTTCCTGCCTGGTGCTCAGGTCCCAATAAATTACCTGCCGGTCCTCGCCGCCGGAAAGGGCCTGCAAACCATCAGGCGAGAAAGCCACGCTCTTGATTTTGCCTGTGTGTGCCGCCAAAATATATACCTGATCATTCTCAAGCTCCCAAAGCGCCAGCCGCCCATCCTCCAGGCCAAGCAGCAGGCGGTCGCCCTGCGGACTGATCTCCATGCTGCTCGCTGACCCTGTGTAATCTGGCAGCAGGCTTTTGAGTAGCAGCCGGCTGCGGGCGCCGGGGGCATAGGCGGCGTCCAGCAGTACGCGCTGCGCTTGAGGCGGCGGGTCTGTAATGCGGTTAGCCGCCAATGCCAGGCATAGCGCCGTGCCGCTGTCCAGGTCTGCCATAGCCTGCTCTGCAGTGGCTGCCAGGCTCAGGCTGTAGGCTTGCAGCGCCTGTACGCGCTGCCGGTTAGCGAAGGCGGTCAGCATGGCGGTCACCAAGACAGCCAGGGCCAACACACCCGCCAGCGCTCCCAGAAAGCGGCGTGAGCGGCGTTCCGCGGCAGCCATCGCCCGGGCCTGCTCCAATTCTCCTTGCTGCTGGCGCTGGCGTTCCGTCTGCTGCCGCTCTCGCAGAGCGACACTGGTATGGATGAAGTTTTTCTCGACCTCGCTCAGTTCGCGGCTGCGTTCAGCGAGCCAGCTCTCAGCCTGTGCCAGTGGAACGCCGCGCAGCAGCCCTCCCTCATCGTGATGGGCGGCTTGCCACTGGTGGATGCCGGCGCGCAGCGTCTCCTGCCAGGTACGGAAATCCCGGTCGGCGTTCATCCACGCATTCAACCGCTCCCAGCGCTGGATTAACGCCTCGTGGACGACCTCGACAGTCTCTAAACCACCGGAATCGCGGTTGGTGACCACCAGCCGCCTATCTGCCAGGTGCTGCACCAGCGCCCAATTTTCTTCGCCGATTTCATCTCGTTTGGCTACCCGCCGGGTATCTTCGGTGCCGTGGCCCGGCTGCAGCAGCTGCATAAAAATCTGGCGAGCTGCGCCTTGATCCTGCGTCTTGAGATCGCTGAATACCCGTTCAGCGTAGCGCATTAGCGCTCCTTCCACCCGCCCAATTTGCTCGTATGCGGCATGCGTGAGCGCACCGCGAGCATCTGCCTGATCCCACAGCAGGGTGAGCGCAAACTCCAAAAGCGGCAGGTTGCCGGGCTGCTCGCCCACATCATCCAGGATGCGCTCGACCAGCCCGGGCTCGAAGCAGGCGCCTTGCATCTCAGCCGGTTTCTCCACTGCCAGGCGCAGCTCATCCCGGTTCATCGGACCCAACATCTGAGAGGCTTGCTGAATGGCATCTGCAAAAGGCCGGTAATTGAGCGCCCGGCCCATGAAGTCAGCCCGCAGGGTGAGCAAAATTCGCAGTGGAGCGCTGCGCTGGGCTTGAATACCCTGGGCGGTTTGCAGCAGCACAGCGAGAAAGCGCTGCTGCGTGCCGGCATCCGGGCACAGGGTATACAGCTCTTCGAACTGGTCGGTGAAAAGCAGCACATGTTTGAACTTGGGATGTTTCGCCAATATACGCTCGATGACTGACTGCAGCGTGATTTCTTCACGCACAATCGCTTCTGCCATCTTCTGCGCCTCGATCAAGCGTGCGATTTCACTGATCTGCGAGTCCAGCCAGGGGAGCAGAGCTGCCGCCAGATTGTGAAAAGGCCGCTGCCCTGGACGAAAATCCACCACCAGCCAATCACCGGCATTGTTCAGCGCCGGCAGCAAGCCAGCAAAGATCAAGGAGGATTTACCAGAACCCGAAGATCCAACCACCACCACGACCAGGGGTTGCTCTTTAAGCGTGTGCAGCAGGCGATCGACATAGCCTGCGCGCCCAAAGTAGAACGGCGCATCCTTTTCACGGAATGCCGCCAGCCCCCGGTAGGGGCACTCCTGCAGCTTGATCTCAAGTTTTGGTTTTTCAGTTGTCCTGACCGGCGGCTTCAGCGCCCGGCTGTCCGTGCGGATCAGTTCGGCCAGCAACCGGGTTTCATCCGCAGGCCCGACGCCCAGTTCTCTGTTTAATCGCAGATGGTACTGCTCATAGTAAGCCAGGGCTGCACCGGGCTGCCCGATGTAGGTCAGCAGGCGCATCACCTGGCGGTGCCCGTTTTCCTGCCACGGCTCCGCCTCAATCTGGCGGCGGGCATAGCCCAACGCCTCCCCATATTCGCCGCAAGCTTCGTGAAAATCTGCCAGCGCCCCCAGGGCCTCGACCAGCATACGCTGCATTTCAGCGCGCTTCAATGTGATCCATTCGTCCACTTCCAGGCTGTCTGCCAGGGCGAATCCTTCGAGAAAATCGCCGCGATACAACCGGGTGGCTTCCTGTAAGTATTCGGGGTTTACCGGCTGGCCTTTTCCCCGGCGCAGCAACTGAGTGAAACGGCTTGCATCCAGAAAGTAATGGCTCTCCGGATTGAATTGGATGGTTTCACGCTCGATGACCAGGAAAGGCGGCTCTGCTTTCTGATCCTGAATGGACTGGCGCAAGTTGTACAGCGCATAGCGCAGGTTGCTGCGCGCTTCTTGCTCCGGGTAATCGGGCCACAGCAAGGCTGCCAGCGCCTCCCGGCTGTACGGGCGACCCGGTTCCATAGCCAGGTACGCCAGCAAAACACGCACTTTCTGCGACTTGAACGCAGAAATCTCTTCTCCGTCCAGGCGAGCCTGGAAAGGGCCAAAAAGCGAGATTTCCAGCATCATCATAACCCCACCTTGCTGACACCTGAATGGCATCCGCTCTATTGATTATATAGCGATTTAACCCTCACAGCTCACATTCTCGCCACGCGGCGGGCTACATTCCCGCCACGCAGCTATGCAAGAATGATGCTGCTGATGGTCGAGGAAGCAATGCGAGGCGATGCTTCTCCAGGCAGCATCAAACAATCAGTCTTTTTTAGAAAGGAGAAAAGATCATGAAAAAGGCGGTTTTATTCTCACTGGCAGTTGTGCTCATCCTGGTTTTGGCGGTGATGTCCGCAGCCCCAGGCGCGGCCAAAGCTACCAAAATCACAACTTGCGCGACGCAGACCAACACAGCCGAGATCCCTGGCAAGACATGGTTCTCCGACGACGGCACGATCATGCATATCCGAGGGCAAATCACGTATGCAGATATCGAGCCTCTGGCAGGGCACCCCGAGTGCGATCCGGCGTATTCGAGCGGGCAAATGGTGATGGTGGTGAATATCAACCTCAACCTGGTCACCGGAGCGGGGAATGCTTATGGCAAGCACACCATCACCGCAGATGGATTCGATGGCGTCTGGGAGGGTGTCTTCAGCGGGAAGATGGAGAACTTTGTTTATTCGGGCAAAGCCATCTCGCATGGCACCGGTGATCTAGAGGGCATGCTGCAGAAAGTGCAAATTCAGGCAACTGGCGAAACCACCTACGAAACGTATGGTTTTGTGCTCATTCCCTAGGGGGATTGATAATCACCTGCCGGCGCCCGGGTTGGTTTATCGGGCGCCGGCGATTGTTCAAGTTTGCCTACCACGAACTGGTGTCTTTGACCGAATTATGTTGGATTGTCAGCGAGCAGTGGCCGGTCAACCTTGAACTGGCGGGCGACCTTTCGATAAGAATGGAGTTAAAGAAGGCGCGGCGTTGTTGCGCCTGATCCTACGCCCTTTGAGCCTGGAATAGCGCCTTCTATGGCGGGCGATTTAAGAAGTGCTGCGGGAGACAACACCAATGAACTCCATGATAATCTTGAGCGCGGCGAAGACCGTCGCCTCGGAGGCGTCGAGATCAGGGGCGACTTCGACCAGGTCAAGACCTACCAGGGGCAGGCCCTGCAGCGATTTGAGCAGAGTGAGCACCTGGCGGGTGCTCATCCCGCCGGCTTCGGGTATGCCGGTGCCGGGTGCGTAGGCGGGGTCGAGGCAGTCGATGTCCAGCGAAATGTGCACCGCGTCGCAGCCGGAGAGCACCCGGCGCACCTCGGCAGACACCTGCTGGATGCCATCTTCTTCTACCCGCGGCATGGGATAGACGTGCATCCCGCCATTCTCGATCAAATCGATCTCCTGCCCCTCCCAGGCGCGCAGCCCGACCAGGCACACATCTTCCTGGCGGATACCGGCTTCCAGCCCGCGGCGCAGCACGCAGGCGTGGGAGAGGCGTGATCCGGCAAACTCGTCGCACAGATCGGGGTGCGCATCCACCCATAGCAAGCCCAGGCGTTTACCGCTGAAGCGCTGGCGTTGGCCTTCGAGGATAGGGATCGTGACCGAGTGGTCGCCGCCGAGCAGGATGAGGATATTGGGAAGAGCGGCGACGATATCCCGAACGCGAGAAAAATCCTGCTCGGGGTCGTGGATGGCGATGTCGCCCAGGTCGCAGATGCTGAGACCGGAAAGGCGGGTGCGGTCTTCGGTGAAAGGGGTAAGGTGGTGCGACCAGCGGCGCAGGTGCTCTGGTGCATGGCGGGCGCCGAAGCGAGCGCTGGCGCCGCGGTCGTAGGGCAGTCCAATGATAGTGAAAGTGGTCTCGGCGGGAGTGCTGCCTGGGCGGTGCAGGTCAGCCCACAGGCCGTGGGTGTCGGGAGGATCGGAGGAATCGAGCATGGGTTGGGAGAATTATACCGGGATCGCACCCATCGAAACCACAATTCTTTGCTATAATAACGGGCGTCAATTGGAGAGGTGCCAGAGTGGTTGAATGGGGCGGTCTCGAAAACCGTTGTGGTCCTTGTGTCCACCGTGGGTTCGAATCCCACCCTCTCCGCAGGTTATAAGTTCCCCCAAGGCAGCGTAAGCTGCACTTACTGCCGGACTTAATCATTCTGGTGGTACGACTGTCAAAGTGCGAGGGATCTGCGACCGAGATCGCTCAGTTCTAGCTGAGCGATCTCACTTTTTAATCGCTTACCCATCATTGTATATACTCCTC
>JBGSTO010000024.1:0-1655 GCA_041736465.1 Anaerolineales bacterium
CCGGTGCGCACCTGGGAGGCATCCAGGTACTGAACGGCATAGCGCAGCGCCAGTACCTTGACCGCCTGCCCCAGCCCGCGGCCGCGGTAGTTTGGGTCTACGCCGGTGAACAGGTTGTAGGCATGGCTGGCGCCCTCGAAACGAGTGATGGCGCTCATCCGGCCCAATTGCCGCTGCGGGTATCGATCGCAACCACCTGCCCTTGCGCGCGGTACCAGTCGGACTGGCACACACTGCTGTTGAAGTCCTCGTAGCTGGCCCAGGGATGCTCAGCCTCGCTGCCGGGCGTGGTGGCGGCGGTGGAATCGTTGAGCTGGTACAGCCTGCGGCGCTCGTTTTCCCCATCGCCCAGCTCTGCCATGTTGGTGAAGTGGAAACCCTGCGCCTGCAGCGCGGCGATCAAGCCGTCGAAGCGGGTTGAGTCAAAGCTCGCCAGGTCCATCATCATCTCGATGCTGTGAGCGCGCTCGCTGAAGCCGCGCCGTCTGGCGAATTCCAGGCTTTCAGGATCATGATCGCGTACCGCGGCGAACAGCTTGCGTGCATCCAGCCCGATGGCGATCTGCTCCAGGTCGCTGTACAGCCGCGCGCCCAGCCCCTGTCGGCGGTATTGGGGAGCTGCGATCAGGTACAGGTTGAAATGCCGCTCCGCTGGGTCGCCACGGGAGTACAGGCAGTGGAAGCCGGCCACCTCGCCGCCTTCCCCCTGCGCCACACACATACGCAATCCCTGTTCCAACTGCCGTTGGTACCATTTTAGCAAGCCGCTCTCGGAGGTTGGCTCGGTTTCGAAAGCAGAGAACATCTCGGCAACAGCCCCGAAATCGTTCTCGGGGTCGGGAGGTCGCAGGTTAAATGTCGATGTTTGCATCCATTAATTGTACACCTGGAGATCAGGCTGCACATCAACGCAGAATCGTCTCGAAGTGCGAATATCAAAACAGTATAATTTGATCTATAATATCAATAATTGATCGATGTGCACCCCGAATACCCCTTGGGATGTTTGAATTGGCGGGGAGGACCCTGATGTCTGTTGGAGACTCCGAATTAGCTCACCTGCAAACCGCGATTGAAGCCCTTGAAGCGCAGCGCCGGGTGCTCGGCGACGCTGTGGTTGACGCCGCCCTGGCTCCACTCTACCGTCAGGTGGAAGCCCTGCGCTTGCAAGACAGCGCCGAGCAGCGCAAGCTGGTGACGGTGCTGTTCGTCGACCTGGTGGGCTTCACCCACCTGGCAGAACGCTTGGATCCAGAAGATGTGCGTGAGATCATGAGCACCATCTTCCATCGTTGGAGTGGGGTGCTGCGCCGTCACGGCGGCGTGGTGGAGAAATACGCCGGGGATGCGGTGATGGCGGTTTTTGGCCTGCTCCGCTCCCAGGAAAACGACCCGCGTAGTGCAGTGCGCGCCGGCCTGGAGCTGGGTGAGGAAACCCGGCGCTTGCGCACCGAGCTGCAGGCGCGCTTTGGCGTGGACCTACGCCTGCGGGTCGGCATCCACACTGGCCCGGTAATCGTAACCCTGGGAGGCCAGCTGCCCGGGCAGGATTTTTCGGTGGTTGGCGACACGGTCAATCTGGCCAGCCGCTTGCAAGCCCTGGCGCCGGTCAACGGGGTGCTGATCTCGCACGATACTTACCGCCACCTGCGCGG
>JBGSTO010000027.1:0-19862 GCA_041736465.1 Anaerolineales bacterium
GGCGTGCAGCCGGATTGGATCGTGTTTGCTTCTTCGTCGGGCGGTACACAGGCTGGATTGGCCCTGGGGGCGCGGCTGGCGGGCTTTCAGGGTAAGCTGCTGGGGATCAGCGTGGATGAGCAGGCGCAGACTTTACAGGCAAGGGTTGCCCACCTGGCGAATGCCACCGCCGACGTCCTGGGGGAAGGCGCGTCCCAAAGGGACGCACTGCGGCTGTCGGCTGACGATATCCTGGTGAACGACCAGTTCCTGGGAGCGGGCTATGGCATCCCCGGTGAGGCAGAGATTGAGGCGATTGGCTTGTTTGCTCGTCACGAAGGGCTGCTGCTGGACCCGGTCTACACCGGACGGGCTGCGGCTGGTCTGGTGTCTCTGGCGCGCACCAGCGTATTCGGTCAGGGCGAGCAGGTATTGTTCTGGCATACCGGCGGCACCCCGGCGCTGTTCGCGGATGCCTATCGCCAGCTGTTCTGAGGTTTTCGAAACGCTGAGAGCCGGGCGGGGATCTTCATACCAGGCCCAGAACTTCATAAACCTCAATGGACTGGCTTTTGCCTTTGGGTTGGATGGGGGTGACCGCCTGCACATGCACGGCTGAGCCGATTTGCTCCAGCACGCGCGCGCTGATCAAGATCTGCCCGGAGGCGGCATGTTCCTGAATTCGCTTGGCGGTATTGACGCTGTCGCCGATTGCGGTGTAGTCCAGCCGCTCCTCGATGCCCACCAGGCCCAGCACGGCTTCACCGTAATGGATGCCAACCGCCACCGAGAGCTGCTGCTCGCCCGGCAGTGACTTGTGCAGCCGGCTGACTGCTGCCTGCATTTCCAGGGCTGCCATGACGGCGTGCAGGGCGTGATCGTGCTGCGGCACCGGCGCGTTGAACCATGCCATGACGGCATCTCCCAGAAACTTGTCGATGGTTCCCCGGTGGGTGAGCACCGCCTGGGCGGCGACCGCCAGGTAGCGGTTGAGCACTGCCACTAATTGCACAGGATCCTGGCCCTCGCTGAACTGGGTGAAGCCGCGGATGTCGGCAAATAATGTGGTGATGCGGCTGCGACGCCCCCCTATACTGAGCTGGTCGGGATCAATCTGGTCGATGACCGCTGGCGATACCATGCGCTCGAACAAGCGCCGTTGAGATTGCAGGCGGCGCTTTTCGGTCAGGTCGTCCAGCACGATGGTGACACCCTGCGGGGTGTGGTCGGCGTTGTTGAGCGGAGACAAATTCAAGCTCAGGGTGGCTGTGGGTCTGCCGGGCAGGTTGGCTTCTAACTCGACACCGATGATATTGGCCTGGGTCTTCCACACGGTTTGAATGTGCTGCGTCAGCGCCTCCCCAAAGGAAGGGAAAACCTCATCGATTGCCCGATCACGCATCCACTCCGCCGGCTGACCGGTGATTTCTTGAGCCGCCCGGTTGGACATGGTAATCCGGTTTTTGTCATCCGTGGTAATTACCCCGCTGGCAATTGATTCGAACACATTATCCATCAGCTCTTTCAGCTCGGTAGCTTCAGCCAGGGCTGCCCGCACCGATTCGAACAGGCGGGCGTTCTCGATGGCAACAGCGGTCTGGTTGGCGAAGGCGGTCAGCAAGTCGCGGGCGCTTTCCGTGAAAATGCCTGAGTGCACGCGGTTATCGGCATAGATCACGCCGATGATTTGATTCTTGAGCTTCAAGGGGACGCATAAGATCGAGCGCAGCTGGTACGCCATCACGCTCTGGTGACCCAAAAAGCGCGGATCTTCCTGTGCATCGGTGGTCAGCACCGGTTGGCCCTGTTCCAGCACGCGTGAGACCACCGTGCGGCTGATCGCAAAATCCGCTGGATCGATCGACTCTTGCGACCAGTTGCGAGCCACCCGAATCGCCAGGCGCCCATCGGCCTCCCGCAGCATGAGAAAGCCGCGTTCGGCGTTTGTCAGGCGCACGATCATATCCATGGCGATGCGCAATACCTCATTAAGCTGCAGTGTGGAATTGATGATCTGACTGATGCCCGCCAGGGCGACCAGGTTATCACTGGCATGCACCGCAGGCGGCTGGTTGGCGATCAGGTCTTTTAGACCGTGAGTGAGCTGGCTCAGCTGCTCCAACAGTGCAGTCGGCGCGGTGCGTTCTCGCTTGAGCAAGTAGCTGCGTACTTGTTCGGCGAGCTTCAACAGGTGACTCAACCGCGTGTCAGGAGGAACCGCCTCGGGAGTTTGAGACTCTTGCATGCGCGTCTCTCATGGCGCAGGCAGCAAAACACACCCGGAGGTGATTTTGCCGGCCTGGGCGCTTAATAGTAAGCTTTGGATTGTCACACAACCGTCTGGAATTTTACCACCAGCTTCAGTCAGGCGAGCCAGGCGTTCTGTCATCTGCGGAGAGCAGATTCCGGAACCAGGCGCGAAAGGAGAGGCGGCGGATCTCTGCGCTGGCATGATTGGCATCCGGCAGGTTTGCATCCTGCGCATGCCCATACATTACTTTCTGGTATTCGTCTACCAGCACCTCTGCAGGAATCCTGGTGGAGGGCAGCGACCTGATCAGAACAGCCGCGCGTTCGTTGGGTGTGGCGTCTGGACCGGGTTTGCGGCGCAGGCGCACCAATGCCAGGTTGATCTCCTGGTAGGCGCGGAAGAGCGGATCCAGCCGCGCCAGGCTCGCCCAATTGAGGAGGAAAGCCGGCGGGTGCAGGCCAATCCTGCGCAGACTGCTTTCCAGCACGACCGGCAGGGGGGGAAGGCGCTCGTACATCTTGCTCTTACGCACCACGGGGATCAACAAGACCACCAGCGCGGTAACCAGGGCAAGCGAGACGCCGATTACCAGCAGGTTGAGAGTCAGATTGCCTTCTCCATCGTCGCCTGCTGAGGCGTCACCAAGATCGTCTACCGGTGGAACCGGCAGCTCATCCTCGGGGAGTGGGAGCACATCCGGCAGGTTGGCAGCATCAGACGGCGCAGCGGTTTCTCCCAGCGGGCGCACCAGCACCGGTTGAGAGGCGGTCGGCTCGAATTCTACCCAGCCGATGCCTGGAAAATAGACTTCGGGCCAGGCATGGGCGTCTCGCTGGCGCACAGTGAAACCGGCATCGTTGGGCAGGTCCTCACCCTGGGCATAGCCGGCAGCCATGCGCGCCGGGATGCCAAGCGTGCGCAGCAGGATGATTTCTGCACTGGCATAGTAGTTGCAGAAGCCCTGTTGCGTTTCGAACAAGAACCAGTCGACCAAATCCTGATTGATGGGTAAGGGCGGCACGGTCTCGACATATTCCATGTTGGCGCGCAGGTAGCCGGTGACCGCCACGACGATATCGTAGGGGGTTTCTTTGCCGGCTGCGATCTGCTGCGCCAGCTCGCGGGTGCGCTGGGTGGTGCTGTCGGGCAGCTGCAGGTAGCGCCGGCGCACCCATTCGGGATACTCGCTGCCTGCCTCGCGCAATTTCTTGACAGTGACATCGTTGAAGGAGACGCGGGCGCTGTAGGCTTCGCCGGCGCGCAGCGCAGGGGAGGCGTTGATGGTGGAAAGGTCGGCGGCGCCATCCCGGGTGTTGTTAAATTCCACGCGTACAGGGCGGCTGACCCAGATGGTCTGGTGCGGCGTCAGCAGGGTGGAAATCGGTGTGCCAATTGTGTAGACAAACAAAGGCTCCTCTGGGGCGTCATCGCTCGAATCTGGGAAGGTTAAGTTCAGGGTGCCGGCTTCGAACAGGCGCGAGGAAAGTTCGGTGCTGCTCCAGCCGTTGTCGAAATTGTCGTAGACGCGGGCTCTCCAGTAGTAGCGCGTGGTGCTGGGCACATCTTCTTCAGGAACCTGGACGTACATCACCACCTCGTCGGTCAGGCGGTTGCCGCGCCCCAGGGAAAGGTTTGGCCCGTAATAATCGGTAACCAGGCCGACAGAGGAGCGCAGGGATGCAAAAGCGTTATCAAAGATATTGCGGAATCCCGTAAACGGTTCACGAATGGCGCGCTGCCAGAGTTCTTGGGCTGCCGGCATGCTGTCGGCAAGAGCAGGAGCCGCCCAGGAAAGCGCCAGCAGCAGGGTGGTTGCGATCAGCGCGATGCGCACGAAATCGACGCCCAGATAGGGCGGCATATAGGTGTTGGAGCGCTGCCAGCGTTCCTGGTACTTGAGGAACGCCAGCCGCGCGACCAGGATGATGGAGAAGAATAAATATAAAACCAGGTACCACACCCTGCCGGGCCAAAAGGCGTCATAGTGATGGATGACGACCAACGCCAGGCCCATCGGCAGCGAGGTGCGCCACGGGTTCGCATGGCGGGCGAGCTGGTACCCGGCATAGGTGCTCAATCCCCAGAACAGCAGCGCCATCAGCGTCAGGAACAGGAAGTTGTCCGTAACCGCCTGCTGGCGGGTGAGCTGGGCGAAGATGGCGAGCAGGCGATCCACCATTATCTGGATGCGCTCCAACCACAGGATCTCTTCACCCATCAGCAGACCAATGCGCCAGCCGGCGATGAAGACGCCATAAACGCTGGCGAAGAAAACGGCTGTGCGCGGCCGGAAGGTGCTGGCGCCGAGAGCGATTCCGGATATGATTCCCAGGTAGCCGATTACACCGGTAATGCTCAAATTCTCTGTCCAGCCGGTGGCTACCAGCCGGGAATAGGCAGTGGTTACCAGCACCACCAGGAGCAAGAGCGAGGGTAAATCCCACCAACGACGGTTGGCGGCAGTCGAAAAGTTTGGGGTCATCAGGTCACCTGATTTCTATTAGAGAACGATACCGGCATACATGTCACTAACAATACGTATGTACCTTGGGTACAGGTTCACATTATCGACCAACGCGAGCACCGGCCTTGAATTATAAGAGATGCTAATCGATCATACTACAAAGTATGATCGATAATCGCTGCCAGTAAGGTTAATGGATGGTGAAAAAGTGCGCAGAGTATGGTAAAATGACCGGCGTTGACCACGGGGCATGTGCAGACGGCGACACCCAGGGCGAGCGCCGGCCTGTACATGTTGTGCGTATAGGCTAATACCTGTGCGCCGGCACCCAATCATACGTAAAGGAGCCTTCATGCTTAACGATTGGTTGTTCATCGGTATCTTCCTCATCCTGGCCCCTGTTTTCCCGGTTCTTGCGCTGGTCATTCCCAAAATTATCGCTCCAAGGAAACCGAATCCACTCAAGTCTCAGACCTATGAATGTGGTATCGAGACTGTAGGTGACACCTGGGTGCAGTTTCGCATACAGTATTACATATTTACCCTGGTATTCCTGATCTTCGACGTGGAAATTGTTTTCCTCTATCCATGGGCGGTTGCGTATGAGCAGCTGGATATGTTTGCAGTGATTGCGGGCATCCTTTTCATCTTCCTGCTGGTAGATGGATTGATATTTGCCTGGCGCAAAGGCGCATTGGAGTGGGAGTAAGCTGAATCCACAAAATCCATAAAAGGCTGATGGCGACGGTGACGGCACCGCAACACCTTCAGCCTTTTATATTGAGAGGAGAAATTATATGGGTGATCCGATTACTGCGATTTCTCTTTGGCTGGATGCTCTGTTTGCCGGGTGGGGCCTGGCAGCGCAGCTGGCATTGGTGATCAAGACCCTGTTGAGCGTTGCCGCGATCGCAACCGCAGTGCTGCTCGTGGATATCTTTTTAGTTTGGGTAGAGCGCAAAGTGGTTGCCCGCTTCCAGGACCGCCTGGGGCCAAACCGGCTAGGGCCGTTCGGCTTGATCCAGCCGTTCGCCGATGTGATCAAGCTGCTGATCAAAGAGGATATCACTCCGATTGGCGCCGACCGGGTTGTTTACAACCTCGCGCCGATCATGGCGCTGGCGACCGTGCTGCTCTTGTGGGCGGTCATCCCCCTGGCGCCTACGGTGGTAGGCACCGATGTCAACATCGGCGTACTGTACATCGTTGCCGTCGGCGCAATTGGAACGCTGGGTATCCTCATGGCGGGCTGGGCATCGAACAATAAGTATGCCCTATTGGGCGCTTTCCGCACCGTGGCGCAGATGGTATCCTACGAAGTCCCCATGGTGATCGCTTTGCTGGTGCCGGTGCTGCTGGCGCGCTCCATGGGTATCAACACGATTGTGAACCAGCAAGACGGCTACTGGTTTGTGCTGGTTGCTCCGATTGGTTTCCTGCTGGTATTGATTGCCTCGATTGCGGAGCTTGGCCGCGCGCCCTTCGACTTGATCGAAGCCGAATCGGAAATTGTGGCTGGATTCCACATCGAATACACCGGTATGAAATTCGGCCTGTTCTACGCCGGCGAGCTGCTGCATGCCCTGACCATCTCGGGCATCATCTCATCTCTCTTCTTAGGCGGCTGGCGCGGCCCAGGCGCCCAAACCTATCCCATCCTTGGCATCCTGTATTTCTTTGCCAAGGCGTTCTTCTTGTATTGGGTGATCATGTGGGTCAAGTATTCTCTGCCGCGCATTCGCATCGACCAGATGTTGAATCTCAACTGGAAGTTCCTCACGCCGTTATCCCTGGTGGTGCTGGTAGTGACCGCATTGCTGGATAAGGCTTTGGAAGGTACGCAGTCCTGGGTGTACGTGCTGGTAATGCTGGCAGCAAACCTGGTCATCGCCTGGGTCACAGTGCAAATTCTACGTTCCCGGGCGCGCAAGGAGCGCCAGCGGGTTGGCGAGCCGCGACCGACCGCCCGACCGCCCGCCGGCGCTGGAACTGCAACGTCCTGATGGTGCTCGCACCGCATGTGATAATGCGACCGCATCCTGGAGGAGGCCTATGACAGCTTTGCAAATCATCTTTTTGATTGTATCGGTGGCGACACTGGGTGCAGCGGCGATGGTGGTGACCACCCGCAACCTTGTGCACGCCGCCCTGTGGCTCATCGTATCTTTGTTCGGCGTCGCCGTCACCTTTGTGCTGCTGAATGCCAGCTTCCTGGCGGTGGCTCAGGTGGTGATCTATATCGGCGCCATCTCCATCTTGATGATCTTCGCCATCATGCTCACCCGCCGCGTGTCCCAGGAATTTGGCCCGCAGACCAATTCATCCTGGCCCTGGGCGCTGGTAATTGCGGCAGCGCTCTTCGGCGGCTTGATCTGGATGTTCTCCGGGTGGGGCAACTTCTTCACCCAGGCGCCGGTGATGGGCGAGCGAGCCGACCCGCTGCGTGAGCTGGGTATGGCCCTGGTTTCGTCCAATCTGTACGTGATCCCCTTCGAAGTGGCTTCGGTACTGCTGACCGCAGCCCTGATCGGCGCCATCATGGTTGCCTGGGAACGCAAATAGGGAGGTGGCAGCATGATCCCGTTATCTTACTTCCTGGTATTTGCTGCGGGGCTGTTCTCGATCGGCCTGTACGGTGTGCTGGCGCGTAGAAATGCGATTGCCATCCTGATGGGCGTCGAGCTGATGCTGAACGCGGTCAATGTCAACCTGGTCGCCTTCTGGCGCTACATCACCCCGGCGCAGATCGCGGGCCAGGCTTTCGCCGTGATGGTCTTTGCTGTGGCAGCTGCCGAAGTAGCCGTTGGTCTGGCGCTGGTCATCTCCATTTACCGCCGGCGCAATACGGTCGTGGCGGACGAAATTGATTTGCTGAAGTTCTAGATAAAACCTGGTCCGCAGGAGAGCGTTTAATGGCAACTGAACTTTTGATCTGGTTGATCCCTCTTCCGCCGCTGCTGGCGTTTTTCATCATTACTTTGCTGACCACCCGCAACAAGGCGCTGAGCCACACGATTGCGGTGGGCGCCGCGCTGCTAAGCTGGCTGGGCAGCATGGTGGTGTTCTTGCGCGCCATCCAGGTGGAGCACCTGGGAGAACACCCCTTCCTGTCCTCGATCCCCTGGCTGGCGACCGGTGACACCTACCTGCGCATCGGCGTGCAGATCGACCCGTTTGGAGCGGTGTCGCTGTTCTTCGTCTCCTGGACGGTGCTGATGATCTTTGTCTACAGCGTCGGCTACCACAACTACGGGCAGCCCCAGGGCGACCACGACCTGCCCGGTCTGCCGCCGCACGGCGCCACGGTGAAGGACGCCCACGGGCACGAGCACAGCGTACTCTCGGTGGAGCCGATGTACTCGCGCTTCTTCGCCTTCATCGGGCTGTTTGCCTTCGGTATGTACACGCTGGTGGTGTCCGACAACCTGCTCACCCTGTTCGTGGGCTGGGAAATTATGGGTTTGTGCTCTTATTTGCTGATAGGTTTCTGGTACGGCAAACCCTCGGCGCGCGCTGCCATGATCAAGGCCTTCATCACCACCCGTGTCGGCGACGTGTTCATGCTGCTCGGCCTGGCTTATCTGTACTCACAGACCGGCACGCTCAACTACCGCGATATCTTGTACAATGCCGAAACCCTGCACATGCTGGCGGAGCACAGCTCCGGCTTCCTGGGGCTGTCGGCGGCGGCGCTGATCGGCATCCTGCTGTTCATCGGTACGATCGGCAAATCGGCGCAGTTCCCGCTGCACGTCTGGCTGCCGGACGCCATGGAAGGCCCCACACCGGTCTCCGCCATGATCCATGCTGCGACGATGGTTTCCGCCGGCGTGTACATGGTGATCCGCATCTTCCCGCTTCTCTCCGCTGGCGCTGAACATGCAGCGACTCCGGCAATGCTGGTCATGTCCATTATCGGCGCCTTCACCGCCCTGTTCGCGGCGACGATCGCCGTTACGCAGGACGACATCAAACGCGTGCTGGCGTACTCTACCATCTCACAGCTTGGCTACATGGTGGCGGCGCTGGGCATCGGCGCCTACGTGGCGGCAGCTTTCCACCTGATCACGCACGCCTTCTTCAAGGCGCTGCTCTTCCTCGGTTCGGGCTCAGTGATCCACGGCATGGAGCACGGCGTGCTGCACACTGGGGATCACAGCGTTGACCCGCAGAACATGAAGAATATGGGCGGTCTGCGCCACAAGATGCCGGTCACCTTCTGGACCTTCCTGATCGGCGGCTTCGCCCTGTCGGGCTTCCCTTTGATAACCGCTGGTTTATGGTCTAAAGATGAAATACTGGCGGACGCCAGGGGGCATGGGCACTATGTGGTCTTCGGGGTGCTGGCGCTGGCGGCGCTGCTGACTGCCTTCTACACCATGCGCCAGATCACCATGACATTCTTTGGGGAGCCGCGCAGCGAAGAAGCCAAACACGCCCACGAGACGCCCTGGACGATGACCCTGCCGCTGGTGGTGCTGGCAGTCTTCGCGGTGGCAGCCGGTTGGGTGGGCATTCCGGAACATTTCCCGGTCATCGGCGGCTTGATCCCCAACTGGTTCCACGAATTCGTCGGCGGCACCTTGCTCGAGCACCCGGAAGCGGTCGATTTCAATGCCATCCCCTTGCTGACCTCGCTGGTGGTGGCGCTGGGCGGCCTGTACGCCGGCTGGATGGCGTACCGCAATTACTCGCAGAACCGCGTGGACACAGCCGAGAAAGCCCTGGGCGGTTTGTACCACCTGCCGCGTAATAAATATTACTTCGACGAGCTGTACGACCGGGTCTTCATTAAGCCAGCCATCTGGATCGCCGAGAGCTTTACCTCGGCCTGGATGGATCGCGGTGTGATCGACGGTTTCCTGCACTGGGTGGCTTTCATCACCGGGCGCATCGGCAATTTCTTCCGCGATGCGATCGACAAGCCGATCATTAACGGCATGGCTGACAGGCTGGCAGAATTCATGAAATGGCTGGGGCATGTCTTCCCGCCGGTGGTCCAAACCGGTCGCGTGCAGCAGTATATGATTATGGCGCTGGTCAGCCTGGCAGCGTTCAGCGTCCTGTTCTATTATCTGCTGGTGCTGACACCCTAAGGGTGTCGACTCCGTAGGTCTGAGGAGCGAACAAAAGATGGATTTCATCCTGAACAACTACCTGCTCACGCTCATCTTGTTTACGCCTACCCTGGGCGCTCTGATCCTGTTCTTCTTACCGGGCGAGAACAAGAACCTGATTCGCTGGGCGGCTTTCTTATTGAGCTTTATCCCGCTGGCGCTTTCGCTGGCGCTGTGGTTCCAGTTTGACTCGGCGCAGGCGGGTTTCCAGTTCGAGCAGCGGGCGGTCTGGTATGACGCCATCAATTCTTCCTTCCACCTGGGTGTGGATGGTATTTCGTTGACGATGGTGCTGCTGACCACCTTGCTCACCCCGCTTTCGATCCTGGCGTCCTTTGGCATCCAGGACCGGGTGAAAGCATTCATGATGCTGTTCCTGTTCCTGGAAACCGGAATGCTGGGCGTCTTCCTGGCGCTCGACCTGCTGCTGTTCTTCGTTTTCTGGGAAATCGGTTTGATCCCGATGTACTTCCTGATCAACCAGTGGGGCAGCGAAAAAGGCGAGCGCGAAGTATGGGGCGGGCGCAAAATCCCTGCGCGCACGTATGCCTCCTTCAAGTTCATGATCTACACTATGGCGGGTTCGCTGGGCCTGCTGCTGGCGATCCAGATGATCGGTGTGGTGGCGGGCACTTTCGACCTGACCGAGCTGTACCGGATATGGCCCAGCCTGGACCGGCCCTTGTTCGGCCTGACCATCGGCACGGTCAAGGCGATTGCCTTCTGGGCTTTCGCCATCGCCTTTGCGCTGAAAGTTCCGGTGTGGCCTTTCCACACCTGGCTGCCGGATGCGCATACCGAGGCGCCTACCGCCGGCTCGATGATCCTGGCGGGTGTGCTGCTGAAACTGGGCGCATACGGCTTCTTGCGGTTGGTGCTGCCGCTCTTTCCGGCGGAGTCGCGCTACTTTGCCGGCGCGCTGGCCTTCCTGGCGGTGATGGCAATCATTTTTGGCGCGTTGGCCTCTTTTGGACAAAACGACTTCAAGCGCCTGGTGGCGTACTCGTCGGTCAATCACATGGGTTTTGTGGTGCTGGGAATTGCTGCCGCGGCGGCTACAGCCGGCACCCAGGACGCTCGCATCGCCATGAATGGGGCTGTGCTGCAGATGTTCAACCACGGTTTGTCTGCGGCGGGCATGTTCTTTCTGGTGGGCGTGATCTATGAGCGCACCCATACGCGTAACCTGAACGAATACGGCGGTTTGTTCCCGCTGGTGCCGGTGTACGGAGGGATCCTGATCTTTACCTCCATGGCTTCGCTGGGTCTGCCGGGATTGAACGGCTTTATCTCCGAATTCCTGGTGGTGCGAGGCGCCTGGCCCGTTTTCAGCGTGTATACTGCCCTGGGGATGATTGGCCTGTTCTTTACCGGTGCGTATATTTTGAAAGGCATCCGCCAGGTGCTGCACGGCCCGCTGAATGAGAAATGGGCGGGACACTTGAGCGAGATCAATGCCCGCGAAATCTTTGTGATCGTTCCCCTGATGATCCTGATCTTGTGGATCGGTGTATATCCTGCCTGGATCCTGGATGTCATCAACCGGGCTGTTACGATGCTGTTCTAACCGTGAGGTGAAGGATGCAGATGCAGATGCAGTTTCCAATCATTAGCTTCATCGTTTTTACACCCATCCTGGCGGGCGTGCTGATGCTGCTCTTCCCCGCCGACCGTAAGACAGAAGTGCGTGTCACAGCCCTGGCAGCAGCTACCATCTCCCTGGCGCTCTCGATCTGGCTGTACTTTTCATACAGCCTGCCGCAAGGCGGCTACCAGTTCGTTGAAAAATACTCCTGGCTGCCAAACCTGGGCATCTCGTACCACGTGGGCGTGGATGGGATGAGCGCCCCGCTGGTGCTGCTCACCGGGGTGGTCATGTTCACCGGCGTGCTTATCTCCTGGAAGATCGACGACCGGCCGCGCGAGTTCTTCGCCTTCCTGTTCATCCTGGCGACGGGCGTGTTTGGCGTGTTTGTGGCTCTGGACTTGTTCATGCTGTTCTTCTTCTACGAAATCGCCGTCTTTCCCATGTACCTGCTGATCGCCATCTGGGGCTGGAAAGAAACCCGCGAATACGCTGCGATGAAGCTGACCCTGTACCTGTTCATCGGCTCGGTGGTCGCCCTGGTCGGTGCATTGGCGATGTACTTCATGTCGGGTCTCAACACCTTCGATATGATCGCCATGGAAGGGGCGAACTTCCCGGTATGGTTCCAGAATGTGGCCTTCCCCTTCGTGTTTTTCGGCTTTGCGGTGCTGGGCGGCATCTTCCCCTTCCACAACTGGAGCCCGGATGGTCACGTTGCTGCACCTACCGCAGTCTCCATGTTCCACGCCGGTGTGCTGATGAAGCTGGGCGCCTTCGCTGCCCTGCGGGTCGGCATCATGCTGCTGCCGGAAGGGGCCAAGACGCACATGCCCTGGATTATCCTGCTCACCCTGGTGAACGTGGTGTACGGCGCTTACATCGCCAGCGTGCAGAACGACTTCAAATACGTCATCGGTTTCTCCTCGGTATCGCATATGGGTCTGGTGGCGATGGGTTTTGCCACCTTGAACCGGGAGGGTATGATCGGGGCGGGCGTGCAGATGTTCTCGCACGGTGTGATGACGGCTCTCTTCTTTGCTGTGGTCGGTATGATCTACGACCAGGCGCATACGCGTGAAATTCCCCGGCTGGCGGGTTTCAGGCTGTTCATGCCGGTTGTGGCGGTAGCCTTCATCGTCGGCGGCTTGGTGTCGATGGGCATGCCGGGTTTCTCGGGTTTCATCGCCGAATTCCCCATTTTCATGGGCGTGTGGGCCACCCATCCCTGGATTGCCATCGTGGCTGCTATCTCGATCGTCCTGACCGCATCCTATATCATCCGCATCATCACCAAAGTGTTCTTCGGGCAGCTGCCGGAGGAATTCGAGGGCCATATCAGCGATGTCACCATGCTGGATAAAGTCGCCCTGGTGCTGCTGTCTGCTATCCTCATCGGCGTCGGCGTCTACCCGCAGATCATGGTGCCGCTGGTCGAGTCGGGCGTGGACAATATCCTGCGTCTGCTGGGAGGTGCATAAGTTATGACTGTAACCTTCGAACCCTGGATGTACCTGGCGATTTTGCCCGAAATCTTGGTAGTGGTGCTGGCGCTGGTGGTGCTGGCAGTGGACATGCTGCTGCCGGAGGAGCGCCGCGGCGGGCTGGGATGGCTGACTGCCGGCGGTCTGGTAGCGATCATCCTGGTTGGCATCGCCGTTTCGATGCCGGGCGGAGAGCCGCGCCTGATGTGGGGCGGGATGCTGCGCCACGACTGGCTGGGCTTCGCTTTCAAGATGACAGCCTTGTTCGCTGCCGCAGCCACTTCGCTGCTCTCCATGGACCTGGCACGCCTGGGCAAGCGCGGCGAATACTACCTGCTGCTGCTCGCCTCCACCCTGGGCATGATGCTGATGGGCTCGTCTGCCGATCTGATCATGCTGTACCTGGCGATTGAGACGACTTCCATCCCGCTGTATGTCCTGGCTGGTTTCCTGACCAAAGATGAAAAATCCACCGAGTCTGGCTTCAAGTACCTGCTGTTTGGCGCCATGACCTCGGCAGTGATGCTGTACGGTTTCAGCCTGCTGTACGGCTTCACCGGCAGCACCAACCTGTACGAGCTGGCTTCCCTGGCGCAAGCCGGGCAGATCCCCGTCGTGGCAATGTTTGGCAGCCTGCTGCTGGTGCTGGTCGGCTTCGCATTCAAGATTTCGGCGGTGCCGCTGCAGTTCTGGGCGCCGGACGTGTACGAGGGCGCGCCGACGCCGGTGGCAGGTTTCCTGTCCACGGCCTCTAAAGCAGCCGGATTTGCCGTGCTGCTGCGCGTTCTGATGGCGGTTTTCCCGGCAATCCAACCCTATTGGGGCGCTATCGTGGCAGCCCTGGCGACCGCCACCATGACCCTGGGCAACTTCTTTGCCCTGAATCAGAAGAATATCAAACGCCTGCTGGCATACTCCTCCATTGCGCATGCCGGCTATGCCCTGATTGGTGTGGCGGCGATCTCCGTTCCCGGCTCGACCCTGGGCGCTACCAGCGTGATCTTCTACCTGATCACCTATGTGGTCACCAACCTGGCAGCCTTCGGCGCGGTGGCAGCCGTCGGGCGGGTGACCGGCTCGGATGAGATCGCCTCATATGCCGGCCTCAGCCGGCGCTCGCCGTGGCTGGCACTGGTGCTGATGGTGTCGCTGCTCTCGCTTTCTGGTATGCCTCCCTTCGGCGGTTTCGTGGTCAAGTTCGCCGTTTTTGCCGCCGCAGTAGAGTCTAACCTGATCTGGCTGGCAGTGCTCGGTGTGCTCAACTCGATCATCGGTTTGTACTACTATCTCACGGTGTTGAAGGTGGTGTACCTGTACCGCTCGGAAGAGGAAGGTAAACCCCTGCCCATCTCGGGCGGATATGCCCTGGGATTGCTGGTGCTCTCGTTGGGCATTATCCTGATCGGCACCGTGTTTGCCCCCTGGTTCAGCTTCTCCAGCAGCGCCGCGGCGGCGCTTTTCTAAGCTGCCGGATGGCTGTGATTGTGAAGCTTTGATCAGCCGGTTGACGATGCCAAAAGGCCTGTGATAAAATTCGTGCGCCATGACGCAAGCCAATAAACCGCCAGAGCAAAGACCCGCTCAACCCATCATCCCGATGAAGTTTGCGGAGGTTGGGGTGCAGGTGGCATTTATCACCCTGGGTATTGTGCTGCTGTCGGTGTTTGGCGGATTATGGCTGGATCGCATCCTGGGCACCAAACCGATATTGACGGTGATCCTGGTGGTATCATCTGCGCCGCTTTCCTTGTTCTTAACCGTATGGGTAGCGATGCGGGCGGTGCGCGATCTGCCTTCCAAGCCAGATCAAAAAAGCCCGCAAGCAAATATTTCAAAGGAGGACACGAGTGACGACTGAGGCGACGCCAAAGAAACGAACTCCGGTGAAGCGCTGGATTGTGCTGGCCCTATTTGTGATCGGCGGCTATGCAGCGTTCGGCAGCATCGGGATTCTAAAACCCATCAGTCCGGTGGTGGTGCTGCCAGCCGAGCCGACAGGGCTGAATATACTCGGCTTTCCCATCACCAATACCATTCTGGCTACGCTGGTTGCCGACGCGGTGCTGATCCTGCTTGCGCTGGGCGCCTACCGGTTCAGCAAGAGCGGCAAGCAGGTACCTTCCGGCATGTACAATTTCTTCGAACTCCTGGTGGAGTTTCTGTGGAATTCGGTGAAAGGCTCTGCTGGCAAGTGGGCCAGCCGCATCTTCCCGGTGGTAGCCACCATCTTTTTACTTGTCCTGTCAGCCAACATGACCAAGCTTCTCCCAGGGTATGAGGCCATTGGCTACATGAAGGAAATCCACGAGGGCAAGACCGGCTACGCCCCGGTGAAGCTGTTCGACCTGGGCTCAATTCCGGTATATGCGCTGGATAAGGATCATCCCATCATCGGCGCAGCGCACGGCGAAGAAGCCGAATCGCACGGTGAAGAAGGCGCGATGGCTGCGGAAATGTGCACCGCCTGCGAGGTAGTGCCCTTCTTGCGCGGCGCTGCCACCGACCTGAACTTTCCCTTCGCGCTGGCGGTGATCACCGTGGTGCTGACGCAGGCGTATGGCGTATGGGCGTTGGGGCCGTCGTATTTCTCGAAGTACCTGCCGGTGGGCCAGCTGGTCAGCGGCGGCATCTTCGGCCTGATCAACTTCGGCGTGGGCTTCCTGGAGATTATCCTGGAATTTGCCAAGATCCTGTCGTTTGGCTTCCGGTTGTTCGGCAACATCTTTGCGGGTACGCTGCTGCTCTCCATCGTGGGAGCGCTGACCGCAATTGTCGTTCCGCCCTTCCTGTACCTGTTCGAAGTATTCTTCGGCGCAATCCAGGCGTACGTGTTCTTCCTGCTGGCGACAGTGTTCATCAGCGGCGCTACGGTCAGCCATCACGCCGAAGAGCACCACTAAACTTATTGGAATCATACATCTACAAACAGAGGACTAAGGAGACTGACCATGAATGATGCAGCAGCTTTTGTAGCGGGCATGAAGGTTTTGGGCGCAGGTCTGGCGATGCTGGGCGCGATCGGCGCCGGCGTGGGCGTGGGTATTGCCGCCTCGGGCGGTGTGCAGGCTATGGGACGCAACCCGGACGCCACCCCCACCATCCAGACCAACATGATCCTCGGTATGGCTTTCGCTGAAGCCGTGGCGATCTACGCCCTGGCTGTGGCGCTGATCATCATCTTCGCCGCCTAGCCGCCAGAAAGGAAATTCCATGGCTGCATTAGGTATCAACCTTGGGTTTTTCCTATTTCAGGTTTTCAACTTCACCATTTTGGTGGTGCTGCTGTACGCATGGGCGTACAGGCCGATCACCAATATGCTTGAAAACCGCAAGAACACCATTGCCCAGGGCCTGGAAGATGCTCGTGTAGCTGCCGAGGCGCGCGCCAACGCAGAGAAAGAAGCGCGCGAGATCATCGCCAAGGCCCAGGCAGAAGCCAATCAGAAAGTGCGTGAGTCCACCGAGCGGGCTGCCGCAGCGGCGCGGGATGTGATGGCGCAAGCAGAGGCCGACACTGCCAAGCTGCGCGAGAGCGCCGCGGTAGAAGCCACCCTGGAACGCGACCGCGTCCTGGCAGACGTGCGCGGGCAGATCGCCGCCCTGAGCATGGCTGCGGCGCAGCGCCTGGTGGGAGAAGCTTTGGACGAGAAGCGCCAGCGCGCTCTGATCGACGAGTTCTTCTCCGGCGTCAAGTCTGGCAGAGTGGTGCTGCTGGAAAGCAGCACGGTCAGCGGCGCCTCCGCCGAGGTGACCAGCGCCCTGCCGCTTACCCCCGCAGAGCAGGAGACGGTCAAGAAAGACGTGCTCGCCAAGATTGGCGCGCAGGCAACCGTGACCTTCCGCGTCGATCCCTCCATCCTGGGCGGTCTGGTGGTGCGCGTCGGCGACAAAGTGCTGGACGGCTCCGTTTCCGGGCAGCTGGAGACTCTGCGCAGCGCGCTGCACTAGCCGGCTCGCCTGCCGGGGTCGCGCCGGTAACCATTCGAATGAACAGCCATACGATGCTTGCTTGCAGGTGTCGTATGGCCGTTTTTTTATATATACCCCTACGACAGCTCTGCTGCTCGCAGTAGAACCTGCTTGTTGAAGTGATACGCTCTGACTACTGCTGTGACTGAGAAAACCCTCTCCGAACTGATCTCTGCTCTGCCGGATGCCCGCCTGATTGGCGTGTCGCCAGAAACGAGCGTGCCGGTGCAAGCTGTCGTGCTGGACAGCCGCCAGGCGCAGCCCGGCAGCCTCTTCGTCGCCCTGCAAGGCGGAGCTGCCGACGGGCATCGCTTCATCCCGGATGCCATCCGGCGCGGGGCGATTGCCGTGGTGGGCACCCAGCCGCTCGAAGGCCTGGCAGTGCCTTATCTGCAGGTGGCGGACGGTCGCCGGGCGCTTGCCAGGCTGGCAGCGGCTTTTTACGACTACCCCGCTCGCAGGCTGGCAGTGCTGGGCGTCACGGGGACGGACGGCAAGACCACCACCAGCACGCTTATCTATCACATTCTTCAGGCAGCAGGCTTGAAAGCAGGCATGGTTTCGACCGTCAGCGCAGTCATTGCCGGGCAGACCCAGGATACCGGTTTCCACGTCACCACACCCGAAGCGCCGGATGTGCAGCGCTACCTGCGCCTCATGCTGGATGCCGGTCTCACGCACGCCATTTTGGAAGCCACCTCCCATGGGCTGCACCAGCAGCGCGTGGCGCAGTGCGAGTTCGATATTGCCGTGGTGACCAATATCACCCACGAGCACCTGGATTATCACGGCTCGTACGAAGCCTACCGCCAGGCCAAGGGCATGCTGTTCGCTTCCCTGGCGGAGACCGGGCGGAAATCGGGCGGGAATCCGCGCCAGGCAGTGCTGAACCGTGATGACGGCTCGTATGAGTATCTGCACTCGTTGCTTGCCTCACCCCAGGCGGAACAAGCCGGCGTGCAGCAGGTGGCGTATGGCCTAAGCGCGCAGGCGCAGGTGCGCGCTGAAAACGTGCAAGCCGGGGAGAATGGGCTGCACTTCGATGTTGCCGGTCCTGATTTCAACCTGAGGGTGGATTGTCCCCTGCACGGGCTGTACAACGTGTACAACTGCCTGGCAGCAGTGGCAGCGAGTGTGGTTGGTCTGGGCATCTCACCGGAAGCGGCGCGCCGCGGGTTGGCGGCGATGCAGCCGGTTCCCGGACGCATGGAACGCATCGACCTGGGGACGGAATTTCTGGCTTATGTGGATTTTGCGCATACGCCGTACGCGCTGCGCGCTGCGCTGGAAACCGCCCGCCACATCCTGGTAGCGCGGGGGAAGGGCGGCAGGGTGATTGCCGTGTTTGGCTCGGCGGGGCTGCGCGACCGCTTGAAACGGCGCATGATGGCGGAGACCGCCGCCGAGCTGGCGGATTTCAGCGTGCTGACGGCGGAAGACCCGCGCAGCGAGTCGCTGGGGGAGATCTTAGAGGAGATGGCAGAAGGTGCGCGCCGCCGGGGAGGGGTGGAGGGGCGCAGCTTTTGGCGAATTCAAGACCGCGGCGAGGCGCTGCGTTTTGCCGTCCGGCTGGCGAAGCCCGGCGATATCGTCCTGGCGCTGGGCAAAGGGCACGAGCAGTCGATGTGTTTTGGCGATATCGAGTATCCCTGGGACGACCGCACTGCCCTGCGCGCCGCGCTGAGCGAAAACCTGGGCATCCCAGGTCCGGCGATGCCGAAACTGCCGACCAGTACCGGTTAATCTACATCCACCGCCAGGCAGGTCAGCGTTTCCAGCATGCCGGGGATGGGCTGGATGCCCATCGCCAGGATATTGCCCAGATGGCGCACGTCGTCGGCTTCGATGATAGCGACGACATCGTAAGGGCCGAAGGTCATGTTGGCTTCTATGACGCCTGCGACGCGGCGCACCGTGCGGACTACGTCGCGGATCTCGCCGGTTCGGGTTCTCATCAAAACGTATGCTTTCATGCGCTTCTCTCCAGGAATGAAGTGGGTCAGGATTTGTCTGTTCGCAGGAAGATCGCCCAGTAGATCGCAGCTACCAGGAGGGATCCGCCAATGATATTGCCGATCGTAACCGGCAGCAGGTTGTTGATTAAAAATGAACCCCAGGTCATGGCTGACAGGTCCAGCTTGCTGGCAGTCGTAAAGGCGGGGTCGAAATCTTTGATCAGCAGTCCCAGGGGGATGAAATACATGTTGGCGATGCTGTGCTCGAAACCGGCAGCCACGAAGGCGGTGATGGGAAAGATGATGGCGGCAATCTTATCGATCGTGCTGCGCGCGCTGTAGGTCAGCCAGACTGCCAGGCAGACCAGCACATTGCACAGGATGCCCAGCATCAGCGCCTGGAAGAAATCTAGCTGCATCTTGCCATTGGCGATACTCAACGCCGCCTGACCGACGGCGCCGCCGCCGAAAGTGTACTGCCTGCTCAGAAAGACCAGCACTGCAGTGCCCAGCGACCCGACGAAATTGCCGATGTAGACGATGATCCAGTTGCGCAGCAAGTTGCGCGTGCTGACTTTGCCGCTGGCCCACGCCATCACAATCAGGTTGTTGCCGGTAAACAATTCTGCGCCGCCTACGATCACCAGGATCAGGCCGAGGCAGAACACCAGGCCGATCAGCAGCTTAGTCACACCGAAGGGCAGAATGCCGCTGGCGCCTGCGGCTGTGGTGGTGGCAAATACCGCCCCCATGGCGATAAAACCACCCGCCAGCACAGACAGGGCGAACATCTGCAGGATGGGCGCCTCAGCCTTACGCACACCCAGGTATTCGGCCCGGCGGGCCATTTCAGCAGGGAGTAAGGCATCGATACGAATTTCAGTGTTCATACAGGGTTACTCCTATTGGATTAGCGTTACTGCTACAGATAAAACCTGATACCCCTATACCTTACTCCCAGTTGCCTGGTCTGGCAAGGGATAAAAATCACCTTTATTTTGTGAAATATTACACAATTGATGAGCAAATTTTTTGGGGTTGTGGGCAGGATGTCCTGC
>JBGSTO010000030.1:0-4050 GCA_041736465.1 Anaerolineales bacterium
TCGGCGACTGATAGCCCAAGGTCGAGTGCCGTCTGACGGTATTATAAAACGCGGCGATGTATTCGAAAATATCTCTGCTAGCCTCCGTTCGTGTTTGGTAGTTCTGGTGATGAACCTGCTCACATTTCAGAGTGCTGAAAAAGCTCTCCATGACGGCATTGTCATAGCAATTGCCGGTGCGACTCATGCTGACCTCGATATGGTTGGCAGCCAGGATCCGCCGGATCTGCTCGCTGGCATACTGGCTGCCGCGATCGGAGTGGTGGAGCAATCCTGCGTCTGGCTGTCGCTCATATAACGCCATGCGCAGCGCATCCTCAACCAGATCGGCGGTGATCTGATGGCTCATACTCCAGCCAACGATCTTGCGAGAGTACAAATCCAGCACCACAGCCAGGTACAACCAGCCCTCTTGCGTCGGAATGTAGGTGATATCCGCTACCCATTTTTCATTCGGTGTATCTGCCGTAAATTCACGGTTCAGCAGATTGGGCGCTACCGGGAATGCGTGATTGCTATCCGTCGTGGCCACTTTTCGGTGTTTTCTGCGTCCCTGGATGCCTTCCAGGCGCATCAAACGGGCTACTCGCTTGTGATTGCAGATCACCCCTTCAGCTCGCAGTTCAGCGTGTACCCGTGGGCTGCCATAGGTTCGACGGCTTTTCCGGTGGATGCGATGGATATGTGCGATCAATGCCCGCAGTGTATCCTGCTTCTTCTGCTGCTTCTGTCGTTCCCGCCAGGCATAATAACCGCTCCGCGATACACCCAGCACATGGCATTGCTGCCCAATTGGGTGCTTCGGCTGGTGCTTCTCAATAAACCGGTATTTCATCACGCATCCTTTGAGTAGATCCCCAGCACTTTTTTTAGGATTTCCTTCTCCTGTCGCAGCTGGGCATTCTCCCGCTCCAGCTGCCGGATGCGTGCTTCTTGCTCTGGTAAATTCCCATTCCCAGGAAAAGCTTTCCCTGGACTCTTGGCTCGCTGTAAGTCGTCCCGCCATTTCGCAAGCAGGCCATCGGTGATCCCAAGTTCCCGCTCGATCTGTGCCATTGATTTTTCGCCATTCTCATACAGCTGAATGGCATCCAGTTTGAACTGTTTGCTGTATTTCTTCCGCTTCACGCTCATCATGGTCTCCAAGTCGATTATATGTGCTCCTTAACTTGGTGTCCATTCTGCGGGGTGAAGCCCACGAAAGGCTTACGAAAGGGTTAGAGGGAGATTATTAGGGAATTGAAACACAAAGGACGCTAAGGAAGCTCGAAGGGCACAAAAGTTGTCAAGTTAACCGCAAAGGTGGGAAGGCGCGAAGGTGGAGATATTTGGGGTTCAAAAGGCGGCGGAGCTCGCTTTGTGAACCCTAAAGTTTGATTCTTTGCTATAATAGCGGGCGTCGATCGGAGAGGTGCCAGAGTGGTTGAATGGGACGGTCTCGAAAACCGTTGTGGGGCTTGTCCCCACCGTGGGTTCGAATCCCACCCTCTCCGCAGGTTATAAGATCCCCCAAGGCAGCGTAAGCTGCACTTACTGCCGGACTTAATAATTCTGGTGGTAGGACTGTCAAGGTGCAAGGGATCTGCGACCGAGATCGCTCAGTTCGCGCTGGGCGATCTCACTTTTTAATCGCTTATCCATCATTGGACTAAGCGCTTCGCGCAGAAAACCTCCCCCCTAAAACTCATTCCAAGAACATACCATTTAGCCTGATTAGGGCTATATTTCCTGTAAACCATTTCATCCATTTACAGGAGGTAAAACTATGTCTACACCTTTGCGGCAGAAGCTGCTCGAAGATATGCAGCTGCACGGGTTATCCATCCGGACCCAGGAAGTATATGTAGTCGCTGTACGGCAGCTGGCCGAGTACTATGGGAAATCCCCCGACCAAATCAGTGAAGAAGAGTTGCGCCAGTACTTCCTCTACCTCAGTCAGGTCAGGAAGGTCTCCCGTAGCACCTTCCAAATTGCGCTGAGTGCGATCAAGTTCTTCTTCGAGTACACCTTGCAGCGGCAGTGGGCCACGCTTGAGTTGGTACGTCCAGCCCGGGAGACGAAGCTGCCAGCGGTGCTTTCGGTGGAAGAAGTGGGGCGGGTTTTGGCCCGTGTGCATCGGGCGCGCTACCGGGTCTGCTTGAGCGCCATCTATGCCTGCGGGCTACGCTTGCAAGAGGGGATCCACCTGCAAGTGGGGGACATCGACAGCCAGCGCATGTTCATCCACATACACCGGGGGAAGGGCAACAGAGAACGCTATGTGCCATTACCGAGGAGCCTGCTGGAACTGCTGAGACAGCACTGGAGCAGCCATCATCACCCCATATGGCTTTTCCCGGATTCCAGATGGGAAGGTGGTTCGTCGGTAGCTCCTGCCGGTCCGGTCCACTATCGTGGGGTGCAACGCGCCTTCAAATTGGCCCTGGTTGAGAGCGGCATCCAGAAGGATGCCACCGTGCACACCTTAAGACATTCGTATGCCACCCATCTGCTTGAAGCTGGGGTCAGTTTGCGCCTGATCCAGGCCTATCTGGGACACGCTTCTCCAGATACCACCATCCTCTACACCCACCTCACGCCTCTGGTGGAGGCGCCCGCCATCGCAGCCATCAACACTGTGGTAAGCAGCTTGTGGGGATAGAGCTGGCTGATATTTTCCGTCTCTGTGGACCTGCTTATCGCCAGAAATACGCCGGACACATCCCCACCAACCATCTACAAGCCATGCAGGCCATTGAAACCTGCCGTACCGAAGCCTTGGGTGGGCAGGTTTATGTTTGTCCGGATTGCGAGCAGGTGCAATACAGCTATCACTCCTGCCGCAACCGGCACTGTCCCAAATGCCAGAATGAGAATGCCCAGGCCTGGCTGGAGCAGCAGCAGGCGATGCTGCTGCCTGTGCCCTACTTTTTGCTCACCTTCACTCTACCGGCCGGTCTGCGGGAGCTTGCCCGGCGTCAGCCGCGGCTGATCTATGACCTGCTCTTGCGTATGTCCTCGGAAGCTACCCAGCAGCTGGCTCGGGACCCGCGTTTTGTCGGTGGTCAAGTGGGAATGGTGGGCGTGCTGCATACCTGGGGACGCAACCTGGCCTATCATCCCCATGTGCATTACCTGGTTCCGGCTGGGGGCCTGGCAGCCGATGGGAAAACCTGGCTGGCAGCTCACCAGAAATTCCTGCTGCCAGTCAAGGCGCTTTCGCGCATCTTTCGCGCCAAAATGCACCAGGCTTTGCGAAAGCTCGACGCCGATGGGCACATTCCAGTCGAGGTTTGGCGGCAAAGTTGGGTGGTGCACTGCAAAGCGCTGGGCTGCGGACAGCTGGCGTTGAAGTACCTGGCACCTTACATCTTTCGGGTGGCCATCAGCAACAAACGCATCCTCAAACTGGAAGACGATCGGGTGACTTTCCGGTACCGGGCAACGGATACTGGTCAGGAACGGCTGTGTACCCTGGCGGCCGAAGAATTCATCCGCCGCTTCTTACAGCACATTCTGCCCAAGGGCTTCGTCAAGGTCCGTTACTATGGTTTCTTCAGCTCGGGTTCACGCCAGCGCCTGGCCACTATCCGCCAGCAGCTTGGTCAGATCCCTATCCAAGCTGATCAGGCCCAGGAGACAGCCCCAGTCTGTGAGACGGTTCATCTCTGTCCCGTCTGTGGTCGCCCGATGCAGCCTGGAAAGCCTATCCCACCAGCCAAAGGGCGGTCTCCACCATGAGTGACAGAAGTGGCCTTGGACACTGCCCCTTTCCAGAGCACCGATCCGGATTTTCGGCGCTCCGGAATTCAGATTCTCGGAGACGGAAATGGGGCGACCAGAGGTGCTTAATTCAGATCGGCGGTTCGCTCAATTGCAGCAGCCGGGAACAAAAGAGGGGAAGAAGCCAGGGTAGGATCGGCTTTTGGGGGGCGATCATTCGCATCAATTTCCAAATCAACCGGGATTAATTCCAGCACCGGCTTAGTCCAATTGTGGATTATGCGGCGGCTGCGATCTAGTTAACGGAGTTGTTTTTCGACGCCGCGCCGCATTAATCCTTAAATCATT
>JBGSTO010000033.1:0-2658 GCA_041736465.1 Anaerolineales bacterium
CCGGCGCGGTGCAGATCATACAGCTCCAGCAGCAAGATCAGCCAGAAAACGGGCAGCAGATAGAACCACAGCGGGACGCGTTCCTGTAAAAACTGCAGGTTAAACTCAATAAAGCGGACTGAGCTGCCCCAATAAAAAAGCGAGACAGCCAGGGAAAGCAGCGCCATGATGAAATCCCCGCTGACCAGCAGCCATCGACGCTCACCCAGCCGCAGCATCCAGGGATTGGGCTTGCGCATTTTTTGGGGAAATTTTCCCATCATGGCAGCAGGCTCCAGAGCAAAGCGCTGCCCCAGGCGAGGTGCATGCTCGCAATTGCCAGGGGTAATCCAATCACCAGCGCAGGTTTCCGCTGCCGCCGGGCTTCGATCAGGCCGGCTGCCAGCAGCGCCAGCATGTAAAGGCTCAGCTCTGCAGCCAGAAGCCAGCCGACAGCCGGCAGCCACAGCGCTGCCAGCGCCAGGATGATCAGGCTGAGCACAAAAGCAGGCGGTAAGAATTGGCGCCAACGGATCGTTTGTGGGTAGCGGCGCAGCATACGTCCTTTCCAATAGCCATAGCGCCAGTACTGGCGCACCAACGCTGCCAGCGTGGAGCGGGCATAATAAGCCGAACGAATGGCTGGATCCAACCAGACCGTGCCGCCCGCCTGGCGGATGCGCACGTTGAATTCGTAATCCTCATTGGTCAGCAGGCTCTCATCGAACCCGCCGATTTTCTCGACCAGGCCGCGCTTGAATGCGCCGAAGGGCACGGTATCCACTGCCTGGGCATCACCCCCCAGGCGGTAGCGTGCATCTCCAACCCCCAGGGGGTGTACACCTGCCGCGGCAATCGCTTCAGCCATCCAACCTGTTCCTCCAGGCCTCACTTCCCAAACGCCGCCGATATTATCTCCAACGCCCGTCTGCAAAGCGCACACACAGCGCTGTACATAATCTGGCTGCGGCGCCGAATGAGCATCCAGGCGCACAATGAAGTCACCGCTCGCTGCGGCAATCGCCAGGTTGAGCGCTGCAGGGATATTCTTCCGGGGGTTGTCTAGTATGTGCACACGCAAATCAGGGTGGTCGTGAGTAAATCGCCCGATCACCTGCCGGGTATCATCGCCGGACATGCCGTCCGCGATGAGGACTTCCATATCTTCACAGGGATAGGTCTGTTGGTAGACCGAATCCAGCAGCAAGCCTATGGTCGCTTGTTCATTGTAACATGGGACAATGACGGAAACGGTGGGCATTCGATCTGCAGCCGGTATGGCTGGCGTATTCATTCACATTAGCCCGCAACCACAGCCACGGCTTCGATTTCCACGGCGGCATCCCTGGGCAGCCGGGCAACCTGCACTGCCGAGCGAGCCGGGAAATCCTGGGTAAAGAAGCTGGCATAGACTGCATTCATGCGGGCGAAATCGTTCATATCCCTCAAGAAGACCGTCGTCTTTACGACCTGCGCCAGAGAGCTGTTGGCCGCGGCGAGCACTGCAGACAGATTGGTCAGCGCCTGGCGGGTTTCGGCCTCGACCCCGCCGGGGACAAGCTCCATCGACTGCGGGTCCAGTCCGAGCTGCCCGGCAGTGAAGACCAGATCTCCCACCCGGTTGGCAACTGCATAGGGGCCGATAGCTTTGGGAGCAGCATCACTTTGGATGATATGTTTGTGCGCCATTTTAACCTCCGGTACTCAAGATATGCTTACTCGAAGCGCAGCAGCGCCAGGATATCCTGCAGCGCCGCCTGGAAGATCTCGTCCATCACCACCTGCGGCGCCTGGTACGGCCCGCCAAAGGAGCCATCGCCGTAAGCCTGGCGGGCTTCGCGGGCGTTCAACAGACCCGGGATGTGCGGCGGCGGCTTCTCGCCTTGCGGCAGATCCGCCACCCGGGTGAAGGCAAACGCCTCCAGCCAGTTGGCATGACTGGGTTTGAGACCGTGCTGCTGGGCGACGCTGACCACAGAGTGCGAGGTCCACCAGGCATACCATGCCAGGCGCAGCCCATCGAGCTGGTTTGCCAGCTCGTACAGGCGGGTGCGGGCGCCGTCGTTTCCGCCGTGCCCGTTCAGCACCAGCAGGCGCCGGAAACCCTGCCCATACGCCGAGCGCACCAGGTCTTCGACCACATCCAGCAAGGTTGAGGCGCGCAAGCTGAGCGTGCCAGGGTAGCTCAGGAAATAGGGTGAAGCGCCAAAATTGAGCGGCGGTGCTACCAGCACACCCATCTGCAAGCTGGCGGCGTCTGCCAGCGCCAGCGGGATGCGTACGTCGCTCAACAGGCTCAGGTGGCCGTGCTGCTCGCAGGCGCCCAGCACCAGCACCAGACGGTCATCCTGCTTCAGGTACTGCTCGACATCCATCCAATTTAAGTCTTCCAGGCGCATAGATCCTCCTGTACGGCTGCGTTGTACTGTGCATCCTACATGCATTCAGTGTACACGTCAAGCTGTTTATAAGTTTATCCGGGTTGTTATATCCTTGTAAAAAGCTGGGGATGCTCCCGGTGAAACCAGAGGGCATCCCCAGCTGTGGGGCAGAGAACGGCTGAGATCGGCCAGGTTGGTGCGCCGGCCAAATTGGTCAGCCAACCAAATTGATCAGCCGCCCCGGGACGTAGATCACCTTGCCCGGCTGGCGGCCTTCCAGGTGCTTTTGTACCGCCGC
>JBGSTO010000056.1:0-4398 GCA_041736465.1 Anaerolineales bacterium
AGCTGTCGGGGGGCGAGCAGCAGCGGGTGGCGATTGCCCGGGCGGTGGTCGGCAGGCCCAGCCTGGTGCTGGCAGACGAGCCTACCGGAGACCTGGATGCAGCCAACGCGCAGGCGGTGATGGCGCTGATGCGCGAGCTGAACCGCAGCCTGGGGATCACTTTTATCGTTGCCACGCATAACGAGGGGCTGACCTGCCCTGGCGACCGGGTCTTCGAGCTGCATGCCGGAAAGCTGCGGGAGAGATAGATGCTGACCGCGCTGGACTTTGCGCTGAAAGACCTGGCTCACGACCGCAGCCGCAGCTTGCTGAGCATCACCGGACTGGCGGTGGTGGTGGCAAGCTATCTTATCCTGATCGCCCTGGCAAACGCGGTCGCCAGCTCTTTGCATGCCACCACGCTGAGCCGCAACCTGATTGTGATCCAAAATGACGTCATCGATCCGTCGGATGCGGTGCTGGACCCCAGTGTGATCCAGGCGGCGGAGGAGCTGATCCCGGGCACCATCCGCCGGATTTCACCGCTCGCCTTTCGCCACACGCGGGTTGGCGGGCACGTGGTGCAGCTGCGCGCCGCGGCGCAGGCAGACTGGCAGCCAATTCACCAGCTGGAGCTGCTGCAAGGCGGCTGGCCTGCCGGTGAGCACGAAGTCGTGGCTGGAGAAGGATTGGCGCTGGCGAATGGCTGGCAGGTGGGTTCGGTGGTGCAGATCTTTGGCAGCGATTTCCGCATTGCGGGCATTTTTCGCTCGCCTGGCGTGGCTTTCGCCTCCGTGTGGATGCCGGTCGACACCTTCTGGAGGCTGTTCGACACGCAGCACTTGTACCAGGCGATGATCGTGCAGGCGGCAGCCGGCGTTGACCCTGAAACTGCCTTGCAGCGCCTGGAAAACGACCCGCGCCTGGCACAGGCGTACGCGGTGTATTTCGAAGACAACTACTCGCGCCACAACATCCGCGCCTTGCAAGACTTGAGC
Source organism: Anaerolineales bacterium (assembly GCA_041736465.1). Lineage (GTDB taxonomy): Bacteria > Chloroflexota > Anaerolineae > Anaerolineales > UBA4823 > JAJUJL01. The sequence goes on from JBGSTO010000056.1 coordinate 978, forward strand.
AGTTTCATGAGCATCGTGAGCGGGTTGGCGCTGCTGGGCATCGTGTTTGGGGTGTACAACGCCAGCACGCTGAGCAGCGTGGAGCGCAGCCGTGAGATCGGAATTTTGCGCGGGATTGGCTTCGCCCGCCCGACCGTGCAGCGCTTTCTGTGGCTGCGATCTACCGTGCTGGCTGTACTGGCATACTTCTTTGGCCTGGGACTCACCGCCATATTTCTTGCCAGCCAGCGGGCGCTCGCCCCGCTGATCGTCTTGGGCGTGCCGTTCGAAATGCGGTTGACCACCGGCATGGCGATCAACACTTTCGCCTGGGTTGTGTGCCTGAGCCTGTTTGGCGCCTGGCTGTCCACGCGCGGCATGTTCCGCCAGCGGGTGACAGCGCTGTTGAGTGAGGCATGAGCGCACTGCGCCTGGGCCTGCGTGAGCTGTCCAAGCACAGCCGGCTGATGCTGGTCATGTCGCTGGCAGTGGCAATCCCATTGATGTGTTATTTTTTGCTGGATGCCTTCAAGGCCGGTTTGCAGTCGCGCTACCCGCAAGGCTATGGCGACTACCTGGTGGTGCAGGTGAGCGGCAGCCTGGGGGAATTCTACGGCAGCCGGCTGCTGGCCTCGGTGGGCGAAGACTTGAGGGCGGCGGGAGCCAGCCTGGTCTTGCCGGAAATCCACACCATTGTGGGTACGACCACCGAGAATGCGCTGCTGCTGCGCGGCATCCCGCTCGAAAATTATGCGCTGGTCGAGGAATACCACATGGCTGCCGGGCGACCGCTGATGCCGGGGGACGCGCCGCGTCTGGCGATGATCGGCGCCCGCCTGGCAGAAGAGCTCAACCTGCTGCCCGGGGATGTCATTTCGATCCGGGCACGCGATTTTCAAGTGGTGGGCATCTTTGAAACGGACACCTACGCCGGCAACGAAGCCTGGATCTCGCTGGAAGCTGCCCAAACGCTGCTCGGCTGGGGAACGGATGTCTCGGTGTATGTGATTCCCAACGGCGAGACTTTCCAGGAAGGCGATACCCTGCCGGGGGGAATTTCCGTAGTGCGCAAAGGCGACAGCAGCGCAGCATTGCTAGCTGAATGGCAGCCGTTTTTCCGCCTGCTGACCACCATCACCGCAGCGCTGGGATTGGCTGCTGCGGTCGCCCTGGCAAGCATTCTGTGGCGGTTGGCCTGGATTCAGCGCCGCGAGCTGGCGATCTTGCGCAGCATCGGCTTTGGCAAGGGCAGCCTGGCGGGCTACCTGTTCGTGCAGGGCAGCGTGATCACCTTAACCGGTTCTTTGACCGCCAGCCTGGGCGCGCAGGCCCTGGGCACCCTGGCCGAGATCAAGACTGCCGGCATCTCGATTCAAGCGCTTTTCGACCAACGGGTGATGCTCACCAGCCTGGGTTTTGCGGTGCTGATTTGCGTAGGCGGCACGTCCATCCCTGCCTGGTGGCTGAACCGGTTCAATTTAACCGCGCTCCTCAGATCGGAGTAAACTCGATCGCAGCGGCGCAAACCCATCCTTAGCGGTACTGCCGCTGCTTAGCCCTCGACGACGTGCCCGGCATGTGTGTCGCCTGCGGCAGCCGCTGATCCTGCGCCGCGCAAGAACAGCCGCTGGTCGACAACATAAACCAAAGCCAGCGCGATCAGAAACGCCAGTGACATGAAGATGGCGTAATACGTGGTGCGCTCCGCACCGGCAAAGACTGGCGACAGAACAGCACCCAGCAAGTTCGAGAAGAAATGGAAAACCATCACAGCCGGGACGCTGCCGCCGCTGCGGTAGAAGAGCCAGGCGATGATGACCTGGTAGCCGATAGAGAATATGGCAATATCGAACCAGTAGATCGTGCCGCTCAAGAACAGCGGCAGGTGCCAGAAGGCTCGCCCCAATGCCAAAACCAGCGTGGCGATCCACAGGCCGTTGGGGCGCTCTAAAAATCGCTCCCGCAGCCTGGGCAGGGCATAGCCGCTCCAGCCGATCTCTTCCCACAGACCGCCCAGCAGCAGCAGGTTGAGAAAGAGTGCCAGCGATGGAAGCCGGGGGAGCTCGGCGAGGCTGGCGCCCAGCAGCAAATTGAGCAATAAGGCGGCGCCCTGGTATGCCAGGATCACAGCCGGGCCAATCAGGTACCACCAGCCGGCCCGCCAGTGCAGCACATGCTGCCGGAATTGCCCACTGACGCGGCGGTTTTTCAAAAGCGCCAGGATGATAAGCGCAGCAATTGCCGGTCCATGCGGGATGAGACCGCCGCCAGCAAATGGCGCCGCCCACCAGCTGAACAGCAATGCCAATACATAAAACGAGGGTAATTCGAATTTTTCGATGAAAGAACGCATTCTGTTCATGCCCTCACCTCTCATCAGTTGTGCTGTCAGGTGAATAAAACTGGTTTCGCCATTATTTTATACAAAGACAAGGTGATTGGCACATTGAATTTTGGGGAAAGGAATTTTGGGCCGATTGCGTACGAGGGCAAGGGCGACTCGTTCTTCCCAGAATGTATGCGGAGAGGGCAGCGGGACTTGCCAGCCGGCGTCGGTTTTCACTCGCGTGGGAAGGCATCGGGCGACCAGTTCCTCCCAGAATGTTTGCGAAGAGGCCAGCGGTGCTTGCCAGCCAGCGCCGGTTTTCACTCGCGTGGGTCGCCCCTACCGGGGTACGGGAGGTGCGTGCGCATGATTCCGTGAAATCCGTGCCGCAAATCCGTTGTCAGCGAACCGTGCGCGGCGGGGTGCGGGTTTATGGCCTGCGGAGGGCGATGGCGCGACCGGCAAGGTAGAGCAGCAGCCCCAAGGGACCGGTCACCAGCACGAAGAACAGCGCCGGCGACACCCACCAGGTGCTGAGCTGCTTCTCCCGGCTGTCCAGGTAGATCCAGCGCCCCACGAAGAGATCGAAAGCCAGATAGTGCACCCAGCCCACCGCAGCCCCGGACGGCGTGCCCAGCAGGGCGGCGATGCCGGATAGGCTCGGGTTGAGCAGAGCAGCGGCGTCTGCGCCGATCTGTGTGAGCAGCAGCACGGCGTACAGCAGCGCCAGGGCGACCACGGGCAGGAGTGTGTTAAAGATGCGCTGCGTCCAGCGCCAGTGGGGCAGCAGGATCACCAGCAGCCAGAAGGGCATGATGAACAGATTGCTCAGGTTGAAAATAAGTTCCATGGCAGAGTGCTCCTTAGCCAATGAACGGTTGCCCGCTCAGCGCCTGGAAGGTGAGCAAGATCACCAGGCCCAGGTAGCCGAGACCGGCGATCCACACTAGCGCCAGGCGCCGCTTTTCTGACAGCCTGCGACGCACAGTATCCAATCCGAGCAGCGCGCCTGCGACCGGCAGCACCTGCATGGCGTGCAGCCCGAAGAAATGCGGCACGCGCAGGTCGCCGCCGGTGGTGCTCCAGCCCAGCAAGGGCAGCCCGGGCCCGCCATCG
>JBGSTO010000058.1:0-11507 GCA_041736465.1 Anaerolineales bacterium
ATCAAGCTGGCATACGACCTGCATCAGCGCGGCGTGAGCGACGGCATTATCGAAGCCGTACTGCGCGCGAACCGCGACAGCGAAATCGATCGTGCGCGCGACGTGTGGAAGAAGAAATTTGGCACAGCACCCTCCGACATGACTGAAAAAGCCCGGCAGATGCGCTTCCTGCAAAGTCGGGGCTTCACATCCGATATTATTCGGCGCGCAATCGACGAGTAGAAAAACGGATCTCCCGTTGGAAATGTCATAGGTGCGTACCGATACTGTACGCGGCAGTGCGTGCACCACGCCGAATCCCCGCGTTGCACCTTGCCACCGGCAAACGATTGGTTATACTAGTTAAACCAATTTATGGAGATGTCCCGTGCAAACCGTCAGCCTGTTCAATGCCAAAACCCATTTATCCGGATTGATCGAGCAAATAGTCAACGGCGATGAAACCGAAATCACCATTGCGCGCCACGGCCAACCGGTCGCCCGCCTGGTTCCTATCCCCCGAACCGACAGTGCCAAGCGCATCGGCATTGCAGCCGGCCTGTTTGAAGTGCCCGAGAACATCGATGCGCATAACGCAGACATCCTCAATTTGATGATTGGCGCATGACGTGCGTCTGCTTCTGGACACGCACGTCGCACTATGGGCGATCACCGATTCACCGCGTTTGGCGGCTCACGCCCGCAGTCTGATTCTCGATCCCGCAAACAGCATCTACATCAGCACAGCCTCAGTGTGGGAAATCACCATCAAGCATATGATCGGCAAGGGCGACATGCCGGTGTCCGGCATGCAAGCAGCCACCTACTTTCGGGCAGCGGGCTATATCGAACTCCCCATTGTCAATGCGCACATTGCACAGATCGAAACCCTGCCACCCCATCATGCCGACCCATTCGACCGCCTGTTAATAGCGCAAGCGCTTGCCGAGCCCCTCAGATTGTTGACCCACGACGCCACACTCCGTCTTTATAGCGACAGCGTCATCCTGGTTTGAATCCGTTATTTGGCAGGGAAGCGGCTGTTTGCCTGAAGCACAGACAAAAATTGTCAGTGGCAGGCCCGGCAGCACATCCGCCGCATCGGCGCGATCAAGAAGGGCGACGAGATCATCGGCAACGAAACCAAGGTCAAGGTCGTCAAGAACAAGGTCTCGCCGCCGTTCAAGGAAGCCTTCTTCGACATCCTCTACGGCCAGGGCATCTCGCACGAGGGGGAAATCATCGAACTCGGCGTCACCCACAAGTTCATCGACAAATCCGGCGCCTGGTATGCCTACAACGGCGAGAAGATCGGCCAGGGCAAGGACAACGCGCGCGAATACCTGAAGGAGCACCCGGAAATCGCGCAGGAAATCGAAGCCAAGATCCGCGCCGCCGTCGGCGTCAGCAACCCGGCTGCCGCCGCCGAAATTGAAGTCGAAGCCTGAACCCGGCGACCTGCGTGAACGCGCCCTGCGCCTGCTGGCGCGGCGCGAGCACAGCCGGGCCGAACTTGTCCGCAAACTGGAACAGGCGGGTTTTGATACGAGCGATATCCAATCGTTGCTCGACGAGTTCGCGCAGAAGAACTGGCTCTCCGACCGCCGCTTTGCCGAAAGCTATGTGGCGGACCATCGCGCACGGGCTGGCAGCATCAAGCTGGCATACGACCTGCATCAGCGCGGCGTGAGCGACGGCATTATCGAAGCCGTACTGCGCGCGAACCGCGACAGCGAAATCGATCGTGCGCGCGACGTGTGGAAGAAGAAATTCGACACACTTCCTGCCAATGCCCATGAGAGCGCACGGCAGATCAGGTTCCTACAGGGGCGGGGATTCTCTCAGAGCGTTATCCAGCGCGCACTGAGAAGTGAAGACACAGCCGAATGAACAGTTGGACCAATGTCACAAAATACTAAGTGAGGGCAGGCTGCTGGGCACTCGAAGAAATCCGGTTAGTTGTGTGAGTCAAACCGGATTGTTTGTACGCAGGCTGTTGCGCCCTGCTGTGGTATTTTTCACGGATGACTCTTGGCAAAATACCGACACACGAAAGTAGGGCAGCATGACAATCTCCGCACGAAATCAACAATTGGTCGATGAGCAATCTATAGAACGTTTCGATCAGGATTATATAAGTGACGACTCTCTCGATCGTCTGCTAAAGGTGATTCTTGCGGTTAACCCTCAAATTGACGAGGTTGCAGATTTTGGAGGCGGCAACGGCAGGTTGCTGGATCGTTTGCTGAAACGCTTGCCACATGCGCATGGAACAAATTATGAAATATCAAAGCACCTCAGGTCGTTGAATGCCCATTCACCACGCAAGACCGTTTCGGCAGAGTCCTTCTTGGTTATCGATGCTCATGCGAAATTCGATCTGATCTTAATCAATTGGGTTCTTCATCACCTTGTTGGCAATAGCTTGTCGATAACGCTTCAGCTGATCCGTTCAGCAACCGAAGTCGCTGCTCGTGCCCTGAAGCCAGGTGGTTTAATCGTTGTGTCTGAAAATCTTATTCAAAGCACGTTCTCTGAACGTTTTGCTTCTGCCGCCCTGTTTAAAGTTACCGGATCACGACTGCTTAAGCCGGTTATCTCACGCATGCGCGATGGCGCAGCAATCGCAGGGGTCGGCATCTATTACATGTCCGAACCTCAACTTCACGCCATGTTTCCGGAATTCAAGCACGTCGCTACGCTTGACCAAGGTCAGCATGACTACGGCTGGAAACTCAAGTTGATCGGTGTAACCCGCGTCAAGGAAAGAGTTCTGGTCTTCCAAAAGGACGGATGACGCCCCTATGCTTCAGCAATACGAAAGCAACTAGTTGGATTTATCCATGGCCTCCGGCTCACGGCCGTGTCTTAGATACAGCCCCACTATATGTGGCCCCATATTTATTCGAATCGATTACGTGCATGTCTGGGAAATGTTTGAGCAGGCGTTCCTTGTCTGCAGGCTTGGCGATGAATACGATTTCACTCCCCCGCAGCCAAGGGTCGTTCTGAATCAGATCATAGGCATAGTAGCCAAGGCCGTTATGTAGCACGATTCGCTGTTCAGCCGTCACGCGCGGAGGAAACTGATCCAAGTGAGATGCCATGAAATCGCCAATTTGGGCGAAGCGCAGGGCATTCGCCGCAAACAGACTCACAAGTGCGAGCATGGCAACCTGCCTGAATACGCGTTGACCATCCTCCGCCGCCAGTTTGATCACACCCAAGGCGGCCAAAATCGGTAAAACGCCCCAGGCTGAATGAAAGTAGCGATAGCCCCAACCGTGACCCTGATTAAAAAGGATCAGAAAATAGGCGAAAAAGGTCCACAGCGCCGAGGCGCCAAACAACCGTAAAGCTGGTTGTTTGCCACCTCGCCACCCCCACAATGCAAGCAGCAATAGTAGGGGCGCAGCCCACAACCACAACTTCACCAAACCAGCCAATCGGGCCAGGATAATTTCAGGATCACCAGGCCAACTGATAACACGTAAAAATCCATGGAACATGCCAAGCGTGCGCTGCAATATTGTGGGATGTAAGTTGCTACCCACCTCTACCAGAACTTTGGCCTGTGCACCGACATGCAAAACATCTTGCTTCCAAAGTGACCAACCAACCACCAGCAGTAGAACCATTGGCAAATATCCCGCAAGCAGACTAGCCATGTTGCGCAAACGCTGGCTACGCCGTGAGGCAAGCCACAGAATCCACGGCATGGCGAACACCGTATGAGGAAACGGGTTGTGCAACGACAATGCGAAGCCACCCACGAGACCCGCGAGAAACATCCGCAGCGGCGAAGGCGCCAACAGCAGCCATGCGAAGCCCATATTGAATAACAAGTGAGCCGTCATCGAGTAATACGTTATCCCGTTAGCCACAAATGCCGGTGAAGCCAGGGCGAACAACATCGCCCAGCCCACCGCGAGCGGCGAGTCGCTCAGGTCACGTGCGATACGACCAATCAGCAGAAAACTCGCTACTGCCAGCGTGGGATTGCAGGCCCAGGGAATGCCGAGCCAGACGAAGGGCGCAAGCAGCAATGAAAATCCAGGCCAATAGGCCGAGAACACGGCACCGGTATTCCGGTTGACCATCAGAAAATGGTTCTGGAAACCGCGTGGAATCAAGTTGTCGAGCAGGTCGGGAGGAAACTGACCATGCATGGCCCCCGCCGCGAATATCTTGGCCTGAAACACGGCCGCATATTCATCCATCGACAGCGGATGACTGCGATAAACCCAGAGCGACCCCACGCACAGAACCACCCACAGAACAAACGCAGCAACGTAGCGCCTGCGATCAAGTGTCAGCAGGAGCCGCTCAAACCAGAAACCGTCACCTGAAATCCGTGTACTAAACCAGTGGCCGAACATCAATATCACAAGCATCAGCCAGGCGGCGGGCAAATCATAAACCGCTAGAAGATGCCAAAAGATAGGGCCGTTCGTCTCACTATTCTTCAGAATAAAAATGATGGCCAGGAGAGTAATGCCGATGGCCAGGAAATTGATGCGCCGAAGTGTCATGTGGCTGAATGCGTTAGCCTGCCGCAGCAGCACACACTGCGTTTTCGCGGCTTGGGCCGATCGCTCACCAGAGTCATTTGAGTATCACTGGGGCGGACTGTTCCCAGAAATAGCTGAGATTTCCGCACGCCTTGCGCATCGAAACAGGAAGCTTTTCGGCCCGCAGACCAAGCAGGAATCCGGTATGGCGTGCCGTTTCATAGGGCAGGAATCGCAACAAATCAGCGCCCTCTCCGTTACGCAAGACAAAGACTGCTTCTTTCCCCAACTTCTTCAATGCATGAAAAAGCGGGATGCCCGTTTTGCCCGCAAAAATCTGATGTATTGAGTATCCGCTGTCGAAATTCCTGCGAAAAATCTCCACCACCCCGTATTGATGAGAATGCAGCACGCATGCACGGGGCTCATAGGCAATGGAATATCCCGCCCGCATGACCTCACTTGCCCAAGCCTGATCTTCGCTCATGATGATGTCTTCACGAAACGGGTGACTTGCCAATATCGAGGCGCGAATTGCACCGCTCACAGTAGAGAAAAAGCAACGCGCCAATGAAGATTCTTCCCCCTGTGCAAGCGACCTTATTTCAGGATTGAGATGATAAGCGTCGAGAAGGAAAAACTTCTCCATTGCACTCGCGTCAGACCGAGGAACTTGTTTGGCGTAGGCCCCGGCAACAGAAGGATTTTCAAATGGCCTCAAGAGTGTGTCGAGCCAATTGTCTCCGACAGGCGTCGCATCCTGTGGGATATAAACGAGGAATTCACCTCCCGCCAGCCGGGCACCCAGATTGCGGGTCTTGCCATGGCCAAACTCCTCGGGATGGATCTCGTGAAGCCTGACGGCGGGATAGTCGGCAACAATTTGCAAAGTGCCATCAGTGGAACCGGAGTCAATCAGAATGATCTCGAATTGTTCGGCAAGGTTCTGTGCCAACAAGCCTTCCAGCAGGGAATGCAAATATCGCTCCCCGTTTTTGGTCAGGATAATCACTGACGCAAATATCCGATGATTGTCTTTGCGATCCGATTCAGCCATCTTCTTGCTCATCCTAAGCAGCAGCAATAAGGTCAACAGCCGTATGGTATTCTGGAACCCGTCTAAAGTTCAGCGTAGCTTCAACGCCATGTCCTCTTTGCTCGAACTCGCCAAATCCAATTATTCCAGCGATCCCGTCACCAAGCCGTTGCGGTATTACGAGATTTACGAGCAAGCGTTGCGCGAAGAAGGTCTGTCACCGAAATTTATTTTGGAGATTGGCGTATACGAAGGTGAGAGCACGAAGGCCCTCTCCAGATGTTTTCCATCCGCACTTATTGTTGCGGTGGATCTGGATCTGAAAAACATCGATTTTTCCGGTTACGAGAATGTTCACTATCTTCAGTGCGACCAAACTGACAAGGCCACGCTCCAGGCTATTTGTGAGGACAACTTTCCGAATGGCGTTGACCTTGTGATCGATGATGCTTCTCATATAGGGCATTTCTCAAGGCTGACCTTCAATTACGTTTTTCCATACGTCAATAGTGGCGGCCTCTATATTATTGAGGACTGGGGCACTGGGTATTGGGACACTTGGGTTGATGGCGGTCAATTCGAAGATCGCAATATCCCTTCCCCAAGCGGAAGAATTCCCAAGTCGATCAAAAGTCATAATTTTGGAATGGTTGGGTTCGTCAAATCTTTAGTCGACTACACTGCCGTGGATGACATTGCGAACCGTCGAGCTGTTAGACATAGTTTTGCATCCCGATTCATACTACCTGCGGGCCGCATCCGGTCTCTCCGTAAATTCGTAGAGAGCACTCCCCGCCTCAAATCTTGGCTCATCAAATTCATGGATTCATCAACCGGTGCGCAAGCCACTGAACTCAGTCAGGCACAGATAGAATTGCCCCGTCTGAAGTCTCTGAAATTTTTCCGGGGAGTTTGCATAGCCTGCAAAGCGTAACAATCAATCATAAATGCACAACTCCCACTTTCAACCCAATACCCATGTAATTCAGAACGAACTGTGATTCTAGTTGCAAGCCGGAGAATGATCAGTTTTTCTCAACCTGGACTCGACAATATCCGACATACCGCTTCAGGAATATCGTCATAAGGCACAACGACGAGATTTAGGTTGGGGGCAATCCCTTCCCCACCCACAGGGGAAGTAACGACCTTTGCCCCCGCATCCAGCATTTGTAGAACCTTTATCTTCACACCCGCCCCCAGTCGCAACGGGACAACACAGACCGAGGACGCGCGAAATGCCGGGTAAGGATCATCGACCGCGCCGACTATTCGGACACCCGGAATCAGACGTCCCAGCAACTGCAGCGTCGTGCGGGGCAATAAACCGATAACCCAGAATTGAACATCATTGCGGCACCGCCGTATTTTCGGGTAAGAAAAGAGCAGGAAATGGAAGATTGACCAATGGTTCTCTGGCCTTCTCATGTCGCCAAAGAATACCAAGTTCTTGCGCCCCGCGAACTCCCCTAAAATCTGCGAAACGGGGAGCGCATTGCTCACCTCACCGACCCGGATCCGCGAGGGCGGGTGAATTAGGACTTCCCCCCGGAATCCCATTTCCTGCAATAGATCTTTATCCTTTTGCGACAGAACAAAACACCGTCTTATAAAGGTTAATAACTTCCGCTCGATCTTTTGTACCAAGGGGCTCAGAATGCCGAGCAGTTTGCGCCGCTCTATATTTTGGGTAACCACATCATGTACAAAGTAATCGATTGTTGACTCACGAAGATGTGGAGCGAAAGCCAGCGTCGATGGAAAATCGAGCCAGACTTCATCAATTCCATTTCTCAAGATAATTTCTCGTGCAGCCCTGATATTCCGTGGACTTACGCGCGCAAATAGCCATGGCGCGAATACCGAACCTAGTGCCCATCCCCGTAGAACCCCGAGGAAATCCTGGCCTCGTGTTTGTGTAAGCGTTCTATAAGACTCGCAAAGTCCAACCACACCAGGGTTCGCCACTTGGCCCTGTGGCGCAAGGGACAACACATGCACAGCCTTGCCTGATGCGTGCAAAGCCCTAAGGCTGTCCTCACAGATTGCTTCACCGGCGCCGACTAACCCCTTACCGCCTGGATGAAAGGCAGTTATGAAAAGGACGAGTGAATTATCCATACGGTTTAGGGCGCCAACAAATTCATGGCATAGCCGAACGTTTGGAGTTTCCGTAGGCGACAATGCTCCTGTAATGGCGGATCAGGCGTAAGCCGTAGAGCAATACCTGCAAACTGGCATAACGCTCCGTTTCAAGTTGGACACGGAAGAATTCGGCCAACGTGCCGGGAATGTCTGCGCCAGAAACACCTTCCATGGAGTAATAGCCGGCCAGGAAATCTGCTGGCGCAATCCGGATATTCGGCGACATGCAAACACGTTTCAGGAAATATTGATCAGCCGCGATTGGGAAGCGGTGGGAATAAGCACCAAACTCCAGATGCAGGTTCTTCCTTATTAAGGATCCCACTGAATGTTGAGAGACGAACGCAAGATGACCTCGCCCCCATGGCTTCCCGCGAAGCGGGCGCGCTATCCCGGCCTTGGTCTCAACACAAGCGGAGATTATGTCCGCCGATGTCTCCGAGACAATTCGACGGTAGTCAGCGACCGCGTTCGGAAAGAGTCTATCGTCAGCACCGCATACCAAATAATATTCTCCACTCGCCAAGCTTACAGCCTTATTCATGGCGTCATAGATGCCACAGTCAGGTTCCGAAATCCAGCTACTCACAACATCCTCAGCGGATCGAATCATCTCTACCGTGGCATCCGTTGATGCACCATCCACCACCACCCACTCGAAATCTCTATTAGTTTGAAGGCGCAAACTTTCAATCAACCCAGGCAGAACCAGGGCAGCATTGTAGGTAACTGTAATAATAGAAATGTTCGATTTCACTAAACCCAACCCTATGACCGAATAGCCGTTTCATAAACCTTTAGGTACTGCGGTATCACTACTTCAGGTGACCATAACTGCAAGGCACGTCCTCTTACAGCTAGCCTCAACGTGCTCCGTCGTTCACTTTCCTCAAGAGTCCACCAGAGCCCCTCAGCCATGCCATCAATGTTTAAGACCTGGACATGCCATTTAGCCTGTTTACCGCGCGCATCCGTATCACGAAGCCCCGTGGTCTCAAATGCCACTACAAGGTGGCCATGGGTCTGTACTATAAGTTGTGCTTTGGATCTGGAGAATATTTTGAAATTTAATCAGACGGGGCTTAAGAAATCTTCTAGCAATTCTCTTTTAAATATTTCGAGTTTTCCTTCATGAGTTGCGTTAATAATTGATCTACCGTCAGCTTCATACATATTCTTAGCCATTACATAGGAAACTTCACTCTGGAAAAGATCAGGCAATTGCCATTTAACCCCCCCTGCGAAATAGTTAGGATCAAAATGGCTCTCGTCTTTTTCGCCTGATATGACAGTTTCATTGGCTGGCCCCTTAACCGCAAAATTATGGTCACAACCGACTAGAGCAACGGACTTGAATCCCATATGGAAAGCTAGCTGCAGTGCAACAAAAGTCACCGTGTAGCCTTGAAAAATACTGATCGAACAGTTCCTAGAAAATTTATTGATATTCGAAGAATGTAAAAAGATAGTGTTTGGTCTGCTTTTCACATACTTCAATGCATAGGTGTCAAGAAATAACGGAATTTTTGTTTCCTCAAAGTATTGAGCGTTTTGCTCAATGACAAAAGGATTGACCGCAACAATACAGGAAGGTCGAAAGTTGGTTTTGTCAAATAGCAAGTTGATTTTATTCAGGCCGAAAGTGAATACGCCAGAGGACTGAAGCAGATCGAAGTCAGTTTTTAATAAACTGGGGCCATTACAAAGAATGACAGCTTTTTGCCCTGTGTATTCATCTTTGCGGCGATGCAATTTCGCCCGTGAGCGCCATGATTCGGGCTGAATATCCCACTTTAAGCGATTGATAATTTCAAAAGCTGCCGTTAGGTAAGGATTTAACGCCGGACGGCCTGCAAGGATTGGGATTTCAATATCAGTTTGGCTCATTCATACAAACCATTTAAACAAGAAAATTCACACGACGGCATGATTTATTAGATAGACTTAGCTTGGGGCACATAATAAGAATTACTTGCGCGGATGACACCTTCTCGACACACGGGAATCCAGGCAAGGATGCACTATCGGCAGTGCATACGTTGTGATGAGTCATCATTTTCGCCCCAAAATAATATAAGTCGCCCAAATAATTATTAGGATCGATGGGAGTGCAGCGACACCGCCCTCGAACCGCCAAAATGATATCCCCTGCAGGCTTCGGTAAGAATGGGCGGCCGAGTACCATGCGTAAAACCCGGCGTAGGCGATAAACATGCTTGTCGGTAGCGCCAGTGACCCCATCAATGGAAAAAGAATAAACATACCCCCGATCCAGATTAGCCCTGTTACCCCGTTAGCTACATGTGCAATAGCCTTGTTGCTGGTCAGCAAGAGTTGGATGTGCATGGCGCCATAGCGCTCAGCATAGACTGCGGTCATCAGCACCAACCAAAAAAGCTTGTCCGGAAACTGTGTCTGGCTACTGATTAGAGTGAGCAATGGCCTAATCCCCAAATCGACCATAATCGCGCCAGCAACAAATATCCATAGGCTAGCACGCATGGCGCCTGCTGCCGACGTCGCCAACTGTGCAGTTTGGCCGCCGGCGCGAAGCCGGTTAAGTTGGGGGATCCTGGTGTAATAAGGCACCTGAGAAAACTGGCTAATGACTTCCATGACACGCAAGGCAAGCTGGACACTCGCAGCTTGAGCTGCGGCAAGCAGGTTGGCCATAGCGATAGACATACCCTGAGATAAACCCACGCTCATGATTGCACCGATGGCGGTTCGCCAAGCGGCAGGCCACATCGACCGCAACACCTGCCGATTGAGCTCGCTTTGTCCTGCACTTCCAAAACTGCCATCCGACACGTGAAAAGCAAGCATTCGATTGGCCAACACCTGCACTACAAGACCAATTTGCGCGACTAGGACAAGCCCCAACAGCCCCATACCCAGCAGCACGGCCAATGACTGGACCAACAAGCTGATTCCGCTAATTGCAGCTTCCCAGCGTTTCTGCAATTCGATCCGGTTGGCACCAATCAGAAAAGAGGTATAGGCATTGCCATAGATAGTTACTGCCGTCGTCAGGGCGACTGCGCTCCAGGCAACCCAAGCAGATTGTGATTGGGTGATGCGCTCGATCGGCACCATGGCCGCCCAGGAGCCAAATATTGCCAACAGAACGAAGGTTGCTAGGGCAATTCGCCGGTACAGCCAGAGCATGGCTGTGGTTGCCGAAGCGATGGCGGGCCAGTTAGGGCTTTTCGTTACACCGGCGTTGTTGACTTGCTGAAGCACCGCTGGGTTTTGTAGCTCTACGAGTGAGCGACCGGCAAAGCCATAGGCGATCTCGCGAGAAAAAGTTGGCCCGAATCCAAAATCAGCAACGGCCTGAAAGCTGGCAATTGCTGAAAACAGCAGCCAGACCGAGACTTCTGCATCGGTAAAATTGGCAAGAACCAATGGCAGCAGCAGCCCAAAGCCACCTAGGCGCACCGCAAGGGCCAGCCAGGTCATCATCGCGGGAGAGCGCGATATTTTTTTCATTGCCTGCCCTTCAAACCCAAATCACAACGGAAAGGCTCTGCTTTTACATATCCAGGGATTTGGGCGGTTTGGGAGCAGTACGTGAGGAAATATCGGCTGTAGAAAACTCATCCAGTCTCTCGCTATTGGTATTCATTGCCGTAAAACCACCGAGCTTCTGGTGGCACGTCTTGTATTTCCGAAAAAAACTCATGATCGCACGCACCATTCTGGCAGGAGAAAACGTCACCAACGCATCCGCCACTGCAAGGCATTCCACAACCATAGGAGCCATCCGATGGGGATGAACAAGATGGTCGTTTTCAAATCTTTCGCGACTACGTGGGGTTGGCGGTAACTCTCTG
>JBGSTO010000063.1:0-1674 GCA_041736465.1 Anaerolineales bacterium
CGCCCTTCCAGAAATAGGGTGTCGCCAGGTCATCGCGCTCGGGGATATTGCCGATCACGCCGCGCAGCGGGTAGCCGTGATCGGGAGAGATCGGCTCGCCGTTGAAGTGCGTCGCCAGCAAGAAGTTGTCCGCCAGCATGACGTCCAGCGGCAGATTGGTGGTGAAGCCATATTCGGCGTGCTGCAGCACGAAACGAGCGCCCGGTTTGGGCTGAATCAGCTTTTGGTCGATCAGGTCGCGCAGCGAGACGCCTTCCCACTCGGTATCGAATTTGCTCCAGCGGGTGACGCAGTGGATGTCCATTAAGATCTTGCGGCGCGGCAGCTGCATGAACTCATCCCAGGTCCAGCGCACGTCTTCTTCGACCTCGCCCCACACGCGCAGATCCCAGGTGGCAGGGCTGAAGCGCGGCACAGGGCCGTAGTGCAGCACGGGAAATTTCTGCGTCAGCGACTGCCCGGGCGGCAGGCGGCCTTCTTCGCGCACTCGTTCTTCGTCTTCGCGCCTTCGAAAAATGTTTCCAAACATTAAAACCTCCGGGGCTTTGCCCTAATAGGAGGAATTATATCAAACGCTGCCGTGCCAAATATTACCAAATGATGAAGGCTGCTGAGCAGCGCCGGGGCACTGGGCTATGGCATTCTCACAGTCGAGATATGTCACCCTGAGGGAGCGTACTGTGCGGCCGAAGGGTCTCTCAAGCCGGCAGGCGAGATGCTTCGCTTCGCAAGAGCGGCTCGCTTAGCATGACATCCAGAGACTTTGAGAAGCCATAGGCACTGGGTAGCAAAGTCAATCCAGGGTGAAGGATTCGCCGGGCTGCAGCACGTGCACCTGGGCGTCCGTTTGAGCCTGCACCTGTTTGCCCCACGCCGGCGCATCCTGGGCGATCAACTCCCAGGTGTTGTAGTGGATGGGGATGACGTGCTTCGGACGCAGCAGCTTGACCGCCCGCAGGGCATCCGCCGGTCCCATGGTGTAGTTGTCGCCAATGGGCAGCACCGCCAGGTCGATGCCCTCATCACCGATGAGCTGCATATCGCCGAACAGCCCGGTGTCGCACGCCATGTAGATTTTGTGACCATCCAGGGTGGTGAGCAGGAAGCCTGCCGGGTTGCCGCCGTAGCTGCCATCGGGCAGCATTGAGCCGTGCAGCGCCAGGGTGAGCTTGAGGTAGCCGAAGGGATGCTTGAACCCGCCGCCCAGGTGCTGGGCGTGGCTTTTGACGCCCTTTTTTTGCAGCCAGGTGGCGATCTCGAAGTTGCTGATCGTCAGCGCGCCGGTGCGCCTGGCGATGGCGAGCGTATCGCCGACGTGGTCGCCGTGTCCGTGGCTGAGCAGGATGAACTCGGCGTCCACATCCTCCGGTCCACAAGAGCAGGCGGGGTTGTCCGAAAGGAACGGGTCTACCAGCAGGTTGTAGCCTCCGGTTTCCAGCGCCAGTGCGGCGTGTCCAAACCAGGTGATCTTGGTGCTCATGAACTTTCTCCTGTCATCAGAATAATCGGATGTTTTGTTGAAATTGACCAGTGCGGCAAGCAGGCATTCACCGCGGGTTTACAGTGCGGCGATGCCCAGGCAAATCCATGCGGCGATGAAACACAGCCCGCCCAGCGGCGTAACCGCGCCCCAGCGCCGGTTGCCGCTGAACACCAGCAGGTACAAGCTGCCGG
>JBGSTO010000066.1:0-6480 GCA_041736465.1 Anaerolineales bacterium
TTTTCGCTGCCGCTCATACGCTCCATACCCATGCCGATATAGCTAACCGATAAACTGTTGGCGATGGAGTAGGTCAGCCAGACCAGCTCCCACGACCAGTAGCGCTTCACCAGATTCGCGTTGCGCTCGATAAAAGCATACGTCGCTCGAAATTCATGTGTCAATGTCGTCATAGCAATCACTCCTTAATATGTCATTCTGAGCGCAGCGAAGAATCTCGCCTCCCAGCCGGGTAGACCCTTCGGTCGCACAGTACGCTCCCTCAGGGTGACATCCTTTTGCAAAGCCCACGCAGTGCGACCAACTTTCAAGCATCCCGGCTCATCTCGCCAACCGCAGAGCCTGCCATTCCGGGCGCAGTACGCCCATGATGTACCAATTCCAGCGCTTTCCATCCCGGCGCATCACCTCACGAATGACGCCTTCCTTCACGAAGCCGCACTTCTCGTAAGAGCGAATGGCACGCGGGTTGTACTCAAAGACGATCAGGCTCACCCGCCACAGATTGAGCTCCTCGAAGACGTACTCCAGGGTGAGCTGCATGGCGTCGGTGCCGTAGCCTTTACCGCGGTACTCGGCTTCACCGATCCCGATCGAGACGAAGGCTTCGCCGTTAGGCCAGGAAATTTCCCATAGAGCAGTAAATCCGATCAGGCAGTCATCTTGTAAGGTGCGCACCGTGAAGAAAAAGCTGTCGGAATCGACCTTCTCTTGACCCTTGTCTTCCCAATCCTTGATGATTTTGGTAGAGAAGAAGCGCGGCGGGTCGCTGTCCAACGGGCGGTAGTAATCCATATCCCGGTTCCAGCGCGACCAGGCTTTCGCCATGCTTTCAGCGTCGGCTGGGCTGCACAGTTTCACCAGTTTTCCTTGCAGGTACTTTCCGTTCATGCCGGGCTCCATTCCGAATGCAGCAAACCCAGGTGGATGATATCCAACCGTTGTCCCTGGCGCAGCAGCGCCTGGCGGCGGCGCACTTCCTCGACAAAGCCAAACCTGCGCAGGAAGCGCAGCCCCTCGGGGTTATCTTCCAGGATCGAAGCGCTCAACCGGTGAAAATTTAATTCATTGAAAGCCAGGTTCAGCAGCAGATGCATCGCCTGGGTGCCGTAGCCTTTGCCGCGATCCTGCGGGTCTCCAATGCCGATCCTGATATGACCGCTGCCGTGAGGCCACTCGATCCAATGGATCTGCACAAAACCTACCATGCGGTCGTCTTCTTGCAGCCGGACGGTGAAGTAGTAGCCGCTTTTCTTCTCATCCATGTCTTTTTCGATCTGCTCGTAGCGCTTCTTCACCTGAGCCAGCGATAGCGGGCGCGCTGGTCGCACACCCAGCCTGTGCAAGAAATCCAGGTCGTGCGTCCAGCGGACATCGACCTCTGCATCCTTCTCGTAATCGATAGGAGCCAGGCTAATCAAGCTGCTTTCGAACATTCTTGTATTGATGTCCATTTCGTTCTCCATATCGCTTTGCAAGCGCCGCCCGCGCCGGGTTTGTTTCCTTGCACCGGCGCGGGGAGCGTCTGCCAGCTTTAATCTATTTCATCCTCTTTGACCAGCTTCTTGCCGGTCAGCTCCAGGAAGACATCTTCCAGGGTGGGCTCGTGACCATTGCTGGGGATCATCGCCTTCAACGCCAATGGCGTATCCAGCGCGACGATCTTACCGTTGTCGATGATGGCAATGCGGTCGCAAAGCTGATCGGCCTCCAGCATGTCGTGCGTGGTCAGCAGGATGGTGGTGCCGTTTTCTTTGTTAAGTTCGCGGATCACCGCCTGCACCTCGCGCTTTGAGCGGGGGTCTAAACCGGTTGTAGGCTCATCCAGCAGCAGCAAGCGCGGCCGGCTCAGCAACGCGCGGGCGATGGCAACCTTCTGCTGCATGCCGCGCGACATCTCTTCCATCGGCGAGTAGATCGAACGCTTTTCCAGCCCCAGCCGGGTCAGGATTTCCACCACGCGCTTGCGCGTCTCGCCGCCTTCCATCCCGTACAGGCGAGCGCCGTACAGCAAGTTCTCCATCGGCGACAGTTTCTTGAAGAAGCTGGCTTCCACCGAAACCCGGTTGATCAAGCGCTGCACCTGCATCGACTGCCGCACCACATCGAAATCGAACACCCGGATGCTGCCAGAATCGGGCAGGAGCAGGGTGGCGATCAGGCGGATGAGGGTGGATTTGCCCGACCCATTGGGACCCAGCACGCCGAAGACCTCGCCTACCGGCACGCTGAAGGAGACCCGGTCAACGGCAATCACTTCGGGTTTGGCTCCTCTGCCGTTTTGGTGATTTGCGCTGTTAGCCTTCGCTGTGCCGTTTCCATTCACCTGCCCTCGAGTTTTAAGCAGGCGCTTCCACAAGGGATCCGCCGGTTTTCCAAATTTCTTATAAGCATTCTGAACAATAATTGCCTGTTCCATTTCAAGATCCTCCAAAAAAAATAAAGGCCACGGGGCTGCCCGTGGCCAAAGCGCTGACCAGAATAAAAAAAAGCCACGGGGCAGGAGCACTCCCGTGGCCTTAAGTCTCAAAAAACTGACCTAACGATCTACAGGCGCACTCCGCGAAGGAATCGACACGAAACCGCTGCTGGCAGCGATGCGTCGACCGATCATTACGTAGTTGGTGATTGCCATTAAACGCCTGTCCTTTCCTTAGAGTTAGATTAACGAGGCAATCTTATCACGGCTTTCCGGCGATTGTCAAGCCGATTTTCAAAATTCAGGGGTATTAATTTATTAACCCTGACGCCTGTTACCGGCTATCAATCATCCGCCGTATACAGCCACTGCTGGTAAAGGTCTTGCAAAGATTGCCCCGCCGCGACCTCGAATGCCTGCAGCAGATCCTCGCCGGCAGCGACGCCGTAGTGATGCGCCTCATAGTAGCTGCGCAGTCCCTCGAAAAAGGCCCGCTCGCCAATCTCCTCGCGCAGCGCCTTAAAAAAGAGGGCGCTCTTGATATACACTACAGCCCCGTAGATCTGTGCTTTGCCGGGCTGTTCGAAATAGGCCAGGTCACGGGTAGGGAGGTCGTCGTCGCTTTCCTGCAGCAGGCGCTCGTAGCGCTTCTGCCAGGTATCGCTGTATGCCAGATAAGCCGCCTGCCCAGAGACTTCTTGATAATAGACTGCGGTCGAGTAGGTTGCCAGCCCTTCATCCAGCCAGGGCTCCGCGAAGACATTATTCCCGACCAGGTTGTACCACCATTGGTGCGCCACCTCATGCGCCACTGCAGTGGTGAAAACGTACTGCTCCGGATCGCGGTACAAATCCGTGGCGACCATAACGATGCCCGGGTATTCCACCCCCAAAGCAATGCGCATCGGCGCCTGCACGATATCCAATTCGGCGTATGGATAGGCGCCAAATCGCCGGTTGAAAACCTGCAGCGCGTCGACTGCTACTTGAAGTGCATGACTGGCAGCCTGTTCATCCCCTGTTTGGTAGTACGCGTTGACCACAGTCCCGGATACCTCCCGGCTGAGCAGCTTGAAGTCCGGAGACAGCGCCAGGAAAAAATCTCGCACCGGGCCGGTTTCTATCTGGTAGCGAGCGTGATCGGCGAAGATTTCTTGATGGAGTATCGTCCCAGTCGCCGCGAGCACCAATTCAGGCGGGGCAGTTACTTCGACAGAGTAGTAAGCCATCTCGCTGTAGACCGAATCACCCAGCCAGGATACCGGATCGAGGTGCCAGCCTTGGTCATCGTACACCGCCAGGATCGGGTACCAGCCTGACATTGCCAGCACCCCTTCGCTGTAGTTGTAGATCCCATAGCCCGGTCTTTCCTGGCTGCCGAAGTCTTCCGCCACCTGGCCATGAAATTCCATGGCGAGAGTGATGCGCTCTCCCGGCCTCAGCGGCTCGGGAATCTGGATTTCCAGCACCGTATCTTCGACGCTCAGGCGTGTCTGAAGGGACTCTCCTTCCAGCAGCACGCGATCGACCTGCAGGCGCCCGTTGCCATAGGTTTTGCCGGCGTTTGGGAACAAGCGAAAGTAAATGACTTGCCATTCACCGGCGCTGTTATTGGGCACACTGGCTTGCAGCTGCCCGCCAAACCGCAGGTAGCTGTCATCGATTTCCAGCGAGATGTTATACAGCGCTGATTCAGCCGGATCGGGAGCATCGGATCTGGCACCCGGCAGCAGCGCGGCGTTCAAACCGGCGCTTACATCCTGGGTGGGGAGCGGAGGTGTGATCTCTGCCGTCGAAGCCAGGGCAGTCACTACCAATCCGGCAGCGGTGGGCGTGCCAGCAGTGGCTGCTGGCGCGGGTTGAGTCGGAGGCGTCAATGCTGCCCGGCAAGCCAACAATGCGATAAGCACAAAAACTGCCGCTGCGGTTAATTTATACTTTGCGCGCATCATCTCTCACAAAGCGCGAATCGGATTGGCTGCTTAGAATACCAGGAACGCTGCGGTCTGGTTCAACCAGGCCGCGAGCATCAAGGCGCCTGGATTTCGAAATCGTCGATCACGGTTCCCCCACGGGTGATGAACTGGAAGCGAATGCTTTTCAGCGTCGCTTGTACCAGCATGGCGCCGTAGTCGTCGTTATAGCGCACCTGGCTGCCTTCGAGAGTATCTCCAAAAGAGTAGATTGGTCCCCCACCCAGGCCGTTGACGAAATAGGTCATGCCTTCGACCTGCAATCTTTCATAGGTGTGATCATGACCTGCCAGCACCGCGGTTGCCCCCCACTCCGTGAAGGGCCAGCGCATCCAGTCGACCGAGCCGTGGTAACCCGACGAATAGGCAGGGTGGTGCATGTAAACGATCTTCCACGGCTGAGTCGAACCGGCAAGCGCCGCTTGCAGCCAGGCTGCCTGGACGGAGCTGCGCCCCACCCCGTCCGGCTCGTGTGAATCGCTGTCGATGGCAAAAAAGTGCACCGGCCCCCACACAAAGTCGTAATAGCGCTCATTCCCGGGTAAAGTAAAGTAATTAAAATAAGGAGCTGCAGAGGCTGTAAGCCAATCATGGTTGCCCATGGTGGGAAAGAACAGGTTAACAGCCCCGCCTGGGCCATAGCTGCCGGTGTATGGCGAAATATAGCTGTGAAAGTACTGCCCGATATTGGCGTCAATGGTATTGGCAGCCCCATCCGGGTAATTATTGTCGCCGGTGGTCAGGATGAGATCTGGCTGCCAGCTCAATATCTGCGCAGCCACGTCGGCTTCCGACTGACCCGCCAGCCCGTAATCGCCGATCACGGCAAAGCGCACCGCGAGTTCCGGGGTGGAGGTCGGCGTCGGGATCGTAGTCTCCGTTGGCTGAGCAGTTACCGCGTTCATCACAATCGGCAGCTCAACAGTGTTCGTTTGTACGGGGATAACGGGTGTGGGTGTAAGGCGGGCTGGCAGCAAGGGAGCGCTCACCGGCGTCTTGAGCAGGTCAGACGGAGCAGAGCTGGTCGGCAGCGTTGAGCAGCCTGCAGCCCAGAAGGCTGTCAGGGCCAAAGCAAGCAGCAGGAAGCGTCTCATTGCCAGAGCGAGCATGTCGTATTAAGGATTGCGCGACAGCCGGTAAATTCCACCGCTGTAGTCCACCAGATAGACATCCCCGGCTTCGTCTTCGCCAAAGGAAGTAATATTGAAGTTCGTTCGGAACAGCTCGGCATCACGCCAGCCCTGGGAGGTATTCAGCAATCCCCAAACCCGCCCTGTACAGTAATCGCCGTACAGGTAAACGCCCTGCCATTCCGGCAGCTCTGCACCGCGATAGACGTAGCCGCCGGTCACCGAACATCCTTGGTTGTGGTCGTACTCGGCGACCGGGTCGATCAGGGTAAGTTCCGCAGGTGGATTCCCCTGAAAGGGTCGCGAGCCTTCACGGTAATTCCATCCAAAATTGGCGCCACCAGGGCTGCCTGCCGGCAAGGAATTGATCTCTTCGATCGAATTTTGCCCAACGTCTGCGATGTATAGATCGTCTGTCAGCCGGTCAAAAGACAGCCTCCAGGGATTGCGCAGCCCATAAGCCCATATTTCCGCCAGGCCTCCGCCGCCTGCGAATGGGTTATCCAGCGGTACAGCATACGGTTGGGCAGCATCGATGTCGATGCGCAGGATTTTCCCCAGCAGTGTGTTTGTGGATTGACCGTAGTTCAGGGGGTCGTTGGCTGAACCGCCGTCGCCCAGCCCCAGGTAGAGGTAGCCATCCGGGCCAAATACAACTGCGCCGCCGTTGTGGTTGCGATACGGCTGCTCAATGTTGAGCAGTACGATCTGGCTGGAGGGGTCAACGCGCTGATCCTGAGGATTCGCCGCCTGGAAACGGGCGATCGCCGTATTTCCAAGGCTGTCGGTGTAGTTCACATAGAAATAGCCGTTTTCGGCGTAGCGAGGGTGAAAAGCCAGACCCAGAAGCCCGCGCTCCCCACAGCAGCCAACCTGATCGCTGATATCCAGGAACGCTTCCGGCAGCAAGCTGCCATTTTGCAGGATGCGGATTCGCCCGGGCTGTTCCAGAATAAAT
>JBGSTO010000085.1:0-3237 GCA_041736465.1 Anaerolineales bacterium
CGGGTGAGGCGCGACGACCAGATGCCGGATAGGCTTGAATCGATCTTGAACCCTGGGGATACAGCGGTTCGGGTGCGTTATGTGCTAACGAATGGGGAGCAAGGGGAACTGGCGGCGATGCCTGGCTAGATATCCAGGCGATAGCCCAGTCCCCGAATCGTCTTGATGTAGCGCGGTCTGCGAGGGTTTTCTTCGATAGCCTGCCGCAGCCAGCTGATGTGTACGTCCAGCGTGCGGGTATCACCGATATAGGCAGTGTTCCAGACAACCTTGAAGATCTGATCGCGCGCCACCACTTCGCCGGCGTGCCGCATCAGAATTTCCAACAGCTGCGCCAGCCGCGGCGTGAGCCGGGCTTCTCGACCGTCGCAAGTCACCTGTTTGCGCGCCGTATCTAACGAAATCGTCCCGGCGTGGAGCAGGTTTTCTCGTTCGGAGGGCAGCAGCGGGGTAATACGATTGATCAGCTTGCGAGAGGTGAAGGGGAGCACCAGCACTTCATTCGCGCAGGCATCGCTGGCGACACTGCGCCCCGAATTGGCAATGATTACGATCGGAAGGCCTTCGGTAAGATCGCGTATGGATCTGCAGATGCGAGCGCCGGAAGTTCGCATCGAAGCCGCGTTGAGCACCACCAGGTCAGGTAAATACTCCTGCATGCGCGCCAGCGCAGCCGCGCCGGTAGATACAACCTCAACGGCATGGCCTTTCCGGCGCAGACTGGAGACTAACGTGGGTCCTTCGACGTGTTTATCTTCGATCCAGAGGATTCGGGCTTTCATCCTGTATTTGGTTGCCATCCGAAAGAGAATATTAATGCGAGTTAAGCTGACCTATTATACACATTATTCTTAAAAGCGGGACTTTATTTTTGGCTGACTTTTTAACATTTCAAAAAGGATTCGGTTGCGCCTGTGCATACGGCGTGTTAGAATACATTCAATAGATCAGAGATTCGGCCCGGTTTGGCAAAAGACAGAGCTTACTAATTTCTGTGTGCGCCATTCCGTCGCCAATGCCGGAGTAATGCGGCAGGGAAAAGTGGATTATGTCTGATATGGTTGAAGTCGTGATCGACAGCATCCGGGTTAGCTTGATGTCGCAGCAGCGCATCGTCATTTTGCGCGAGGCCAACGCTGATCGATATCTGCCGATTTGGATTGGTGTTTATGAGGCCGAGGCGATTACAATCGCCTTGCAGGAAGTGGAAGTCGCGCGACCCCTGACCCATGACTTGTTGAAGAATGTTTTTGGAGCGCTCAATGCACAGGTGGTGCGGGTTGAGGTGAGCGCATTAAAGGATGATACTTTTTTTGGTAATATCGTTGCAGAAGTAAATGGGCGCACGCTCAACATTGACTCGCGGCCGTCCGATGCGCTCAACCTGGCTGTGCGTGTGCACGTTCCCATACTGGTAGCTCGTTCGGTAATGGACTCTGCGGGCATCATCCCCGAGGAAGACTTACAAGAAGAAGGTCAGGTGCAGGATGTGCAAGGCGAACCTGATCAAGAGGCGGGTGAAGATCGCCTGTCGATATTCGAGGATTTTCTGGAAGGCTTGACTCTGGACGATAGTGAAGACGATGATGAGGAAAAGCCAGGCAAACCGAAAGAGTGATTCGGAGAGACAGCAAACCAACCGGGGTGCGCCGATTCCCACGACGTTGGGATCCAGGTCAGCTTCCCCGGTTTTTCATCTTAATGGATACAGATGAACGAAATCCCACCGCCCACATCCGACCAACAATCCGTCGATAGTGCGCCCTACCAGCGAGAAGCTGAAGAAGCGGTCGTCGGGTCGATTTTAATCGATCCGGAATCCTACTATGACGTAGCCCAGTTCTTGCGCGAGGAAGATTTCTATATTCACCGCAACCGGTGGATCTGGCAGTCTTTTGTGCGTTTGTATGAGCGCCGCCAGCCGATCGATATGCTGACCGTAACCGATGAGTTAGAGCAGATGGGGAAGCTCGAGGAAGTGGGCGGTCTGGCGTACCTGACGGGTCTGGTGGGAAGCACACCCACCGCGCTGCATGCACAGGCCTACGGTCGCATCGTTGAAGAGAAGTCTATCCGCCGCCGGATGCTGGATGCTGCCAATGATGTGGCGCGCCTGGCCTATCGAACGGAAGCGAGTTTAGACGAGGTGCTGGATGGCGCCGAACGCGCCGTGTTTGGGGTGAGCGAACGGCGCCTGACGCGCGACCTGCAAACCATCCAGCAAGCGCTGAGCAATTATTACGATCGGATTGACAATCTCTCCCGGCGACCTGACGAGTTTTTTGGCGTACCGACGGGTTTCATCGATCTGGATAAGCTGCTGATGGGCTTGCAGCCCTCCGACCTGATCATCATTGCCGGTCGTCCAGGCATGGGAAAGACTGCGTTTATGCTCTCCGCGGCCAAGAACGCCGCCCAGATTCACAAGAAACATGTCGCCATCTTCTCGCTGGAGATGTCGAACGAGCAGCTGGTGCAGCGTTTGATCTCGCAAGAGACGGGAATCGACTCTCAGAGGCTGCGCACCGGTAAGCTCAATGATGACGAATGGCCGCGTTTCACGCATGCGATCGAAGTGCTGAGCGACACGCGCATCTTCCTGGATGACACCCCTGCCCTGACCCCGCTGCAACTGCGCACGAAATGCCGCCGGCTGCATTCTGAATTCCAACTCGACCTGATCCTGGTGGATTATTTACAGTTGATGAGCAGCGGCACCCGGGTTGAAAATCGCGTTCAGGAAGTATCTTATATCTCTCGTAATCTAAAGGTGCTGGCGCGAGAGCTGAACGTGCCGGTGGTTGCCGCAGCCCAATTATCGCGAGCTGTCGAGCAGCGTGCCGACAAAGACCCGCAGCTATCTGACCTGCGAGAATCAGGCTCGCTAGAACAGGATGCGGATATCGTCATCTTTCTACACCGGCCTGAGATGTACGAAAAGGATACCTTGAAGCAGAACATCGCTCAGATCAAAATCGCCAAACACCGTAATGGACCCACCGGTCTGATCGAGCTGGTATTTCGCAGCCCATTGGCGAAGTTTGAAAACGCTGCCACTCGGGTGGTGAATCTTTCGCAGGTGCCTTGATGAGCGAGCACGGCTTCGACGGCTTCCCGGATGCCCCACAGCGCCAGACTTCGCTGCCAGAGTCAGTGTTCCGCGAGCTGCTGATCCAGGTGGATCAGGTGAGCGTTTTGAAGCTGATGTTGTATTTTTTTTGGCGGTTGGAGCGGATG
>JBGSTO010000104.1:0-13501 GCA_041736465.1 Anaerolineales bacterium
TTCTACCGCCAGGCGGACGAAGAACACATGCACGCCATGAAGTTCGCCCATTTTCTCCTGGACGCCGGCGGGCAGGTGCGCATCCCTGCCATTGGCGCTTCTAAGTTCGATTTCGAAGATGCCAGGGAAGCGGTGGAAGCCGCCCTGGAATGGGAAATGGAAGTCACCCGCCAGATCAATGGCTTGATGGACCAGGCGATCGCCGACCACGACCACATTGCCCAGCAGTTCCTGCAGTGGTTCGTCTCGGAGCAGCTCGAGGAAATTTCCACCATGGAGAAGCTGCTCAGCATCGTCAAGCGCACCAAGGATAACGTTCTGTTTGCCGATGATTACCTGGCGCGCAATCCAATCGTGCCTGCCGAAGGCGAAGCTGGGGGCGCAGGCGAAGCCGCTTAATGCCATTTAGCTTGTAAAACAAAAAAACACCCGCGCAGCTTAAGCTGGCGGGTGTTTTTTTATATTGGGTTGTTTACATCCCAATCCCTCGGCTGTACAGGAACCACATACCGAAGAAATAACCGATCATGATCAGCAGCGCATCGATTTCCACAAACAGGATGCGCCGCTCCATACGCGCCAGGTTGCCGATTAATCCCAGGGCGGTCAGGAGTATGCCCAGGAGGCCCACCAGGGCAAAGCTGGCATCGACCGAGGCCAGGAAACTTCCCTCGAAGTACAGCAGGTCGGTCAATCCCAGGGCAAACATATTGAACAGGTTGCTGCCGAACAGATTACCCACCGCCAGGTCGAAAGCCCCCAGGCGCACAGCCGCGATGGTCGCCACCATTTCGGGCAGCGAGGTGACCACTGCCAGCAGCGCGGCGCCTACAAAACCGGCGCTCAACCCGGTTTGGGCGCCAATCTGGTCGGCAGAGCGCACCAGCAGCGGTGTAACCGCTACCAGGGCGGCAACCGCCAGGCCAAAACCCAGCAGCGCCCGGCGCAGGGAAGGGATTTTGCTGCTTTCCGCGGGCAGCTCAGTGGGCGGGGGTCCGCCTTGCTGCTGCAGCAGGCGCACGCCTGCCAGGTAGCCAACGATAATCAAAAGACTGTCCAACCCAAACCAGCCGATGCGCACATCCACATCAGCAATCAGAAAGAAGGTCGCCATGCCGATCAGCAGGATCGCCAGGCTGGCGGTCAGAGCATGATTCATCGCCACGCGGCGCAGAATGCGCGCCTTGCGATCTACCATATCCAGCAGCGCCAGCATGAACATATTGAATAAATTGCTGCCAAACATGCTGCCGGCAGCCAGGTCCGGCGAATTGATCGACAATGCGTTCAGCGCTGAGAGCAGCTCGGGCAGCGAGGTGGCGCCCGCCAACAGCAGCGTGCCGATGAACATGCCGCTCAAGCGGGTGCGTACGGCGATCACGTCGCCATACTCCGCCAGCCGGGTGGCGGCGAAGACCACCAGCGCGGCGCTCAGGATAAAGGTCAGCCAGATCATGGCGATCGGCGGGCTTTGGGTAAAGGCGGGACACCTTTGACCAGTGTGAGCGGCCAGGCAGCCAGCACGCCGGTGTTGGGCTCATCCAGGCTGCCCACCACCCCTTCAGCAGCCTGCAGGCAGGCAGAGGCCATCTCGATGTCGGGCACGATCACGAACAGGGTGTAGTGATTCTCCACATCGCTGCTCATCAAGCGGTTGATGCCCGCCATCAAGCCGCTGCCCACCAGAGCAGCGCGTTTGCGCCGGTTGATGCCGGTGCTTTCGATGATTGTCGCGCCGCTCACGCCGATTGTATCCCAGGCATCCAGCACTGCATCCAGGTAGCCGGGATTATCCAGAACAAATAATACGATATACATGCACGCCTCCACAAAAAACGAGGGCTTTCGGGAAGCCAGGCTGCCCAAAAACCCTCCGGTTGCAATTCGCTTTTACAGCCAGGCGGCTCAGTCCAAGATATCTTCCACCCGTTCAATTTCGGGGAAGAACTGCTTGACCGTGCCTTCTACCCAGCCGTGCAGGGTGCTGGGCAGCAGCGGGCAGCCCAGGCATGCGCCGCCCAGGCGTACTTTCAAAACGTTGCCTTCGAGCGCCACCATCTCTACCGAGCCGCCGTGGAAATGCTCGATATAGGCGCTGATCTTTGACAGCAGCGCCTGCAGCTGCTGCTCACGGGTGGCATGATTGGGAATCGCCATAAGCTAGGTCTCCTCGATCCTTGAAAAATTGCTGCGCAGCCCTTGTTTCAGCAGCGCCATAACCTGTTCGTGCGTATGGCGCAGGCGAGCGGCAATGATGGAGGCCAAACGCTCCAATAAGAGCGCACCCGTCTCAGGATGTTCGATACACAGGTCGCGCAAATCCGGGCCGCTCACGCGCAGTAATTGTGAGTATACCTCACATACGGCGCCGGAGGTATAGCAGCGGCTGCCCAGAGCTGCCGACCAACCAACCACGCCGCCTGGACGAACGCGGGTTACCGTCAGCGCAGGGCCATCCTCCGGTTTGTAGCGAATAGTAACTTCGCCGCTGACCACCAGGTACAGATATCCGGCAGTCTCGCCCTGCTCGAAGAGCACATCTCCGCTATAGGCGTCAACCGGAGAGAACAACGGACGCAGCAACATGAGTTGCTGCTCATTGAAACCTTCAAAAACCGGGAGATGGGTGAAAGGATCGCCAGACATAAGATTTCCCTGCTATACACTTTACCCATTCCAGAGATTAATTTGTAGTGGCAAATATCCTCAAAGCGCTGATAAACATCACCCTCTCGGCTGTGACTTGAGTGACAATAATAATGATTCTACGTACAAAATCATGCGGGGTTGGGACAGGCAGCCCATCTGCTGCTGTCCCAACCCCGCATCAAAGCTGCGTGGCGTGAATCAGGCTTCAACAGGCCTGGGTTCTTCAATCACTACTTTTTTACCCGTAGGACGAAACACCAGGGTGTTTTCATCCGGATTGACATCTACCTCGATGATATCGCTGGAACCGAACTCACCGCTCAACAGGCGGATCGACAGCGGGCTTTCGACGTACTTTTGCAGGGCGCGGCGCAGCGGGCGAGCGCCAAAGCTGGGATCGTAGCCCACTTCAGCCAGCCAATTACGCGCTGCCTGGGTCAGGATCACTGAAAGGCCATGTTCGCTCAACCTTTCTTGAACTTCCTGCATTTGCAGCTCAACAATTTCACGCATCTGCTCGCGGCTGAGCGGCGAGAAGGTGATGATTTCATCGATTCGGTTCAAGAACTCGGGCCGGAAGGTGCTCTTCAGCGCCTTCTCGATTTTCTCGTGCTCGGCGCGCTCCTCGCTGCTGCCCGTACGCTGCAGAAAGCCAAGGCTGCCGGATTTGCGCACAAACTCGGTGCCCAGGTTGCTGGTCATGATCAGCACCGTGTTGCGGAAATCTACGACCCGGCCCTGCCCGTCGGTCAGCCGGCCATCGTCCAGGATTTGCAGCAGGGCGTTCCACACCTCGGGATGAGCCTTCTCGATCTCATCGAACAGGATCACGCGGTAAGGGCGGCGGTGCACTGCTTCGGTAAGCTGGCCTCCCTCTTCATAGCCCACGTACCCGGGCGGCGCACCAAAGAGGCGCGAAACGGTATGCTGCTCGCGGTATTCGCTCATATCAATCCGCACCAGAGCATCCTCGTCGTCGAACATGAATTCGGCCAGCGCTTTGGCCAGCTCCGTCTTGCCCACGCCCGAAGGGCCGATGAAAATGAACGAGCCGATGGGGCGGCGCGGGTCTTTCAAGCCAGATCGAGCCCGGCGGATGGCGTCTGAAATCGCGCCGATGGCCTCGTCCTGGCCCTTGATGCGCTCGTGCAGGCGCTCCTCCATTTGTAAGAGCTTCTCTGCCTCGGTTTCCATCATCTGAGTGACGGGGATGCCCGTCCACTGTGCAATCACTTCGGCGATATCGTTGACGTCCACCACCTCGTCCAGTTCATGTTCTGCTTCCCACTGATCGCGCTTTTCGTTGAATTCTGTTTCCTGGCGCAGGCGTTCAGCTTTTTTCTGGGCGGCGCGCTCGTAATCCCGTTCAAGACCGGCCTGTTCTTCCTCAGCCGTCAGGCGCTCGATCTCGCTTTTCATGGCTTTCAATTCGGGGGGTAGCGAGTACAGCGCCACGCGCAGCTTGGCGGCGGCCTCGTCCATCAGGTCGATGGCTTTGTCGGGCAGGTGGCGGTCGGTGACATAGCGCGAGGAAAGGCGTGCGGCTGCAACCAGGGCTTCGTCGGAGAAATGCACCTTGTGATGCGCCTCGTAGCGATCACGCAGACCGCGCAGCATCAGGATGGTATCCTCCACATTGGGCTCTTCCACGTAAACCGGCGCAAAGCGGCGTTCCAGCGCGGCGTCTTTCTCGATATGCTTGTGGTATTCATCCAGGGTAGTGGCGCCGATGCACTGCAGCTCGCCGCGCGCCAGCGCCGGCTTGAGCATATTGGATGCGTCCATAGCGCCCTGCGCCGCGCCCGCGCCGACCACGGTATGCAGCTCATCGATGAATAGAATGACCTCGCCTTCGGAGCGCTGCACTTCTTCGATGGCAGCCTTCAAGCGCTCTTCGAACTCGCCGCGGAAGCGCGAACCGGCGATCATCGCGCCCAGATCGAGAGATACCACGCGCTTGCCGCTCAGTATCTCGGGGATATCATTGGCGGCGATCTTCTGCGCCAGGCCCTCCACGATGGCAGTCTTTCCCACACCGGCCTCGCCGATCAACACCGGGTTGTTCTTGGTGCGGCGAGAGAGAATTTGGATGACGCGCATGATCTCGGTATCGCGCCCGATGACCGGATCCAGCTTGCCTTCACGCGCCGCCGTGGTCAGGTCCCGCGAGTATTTCTCCAGGGTGCGATAGCGTGTTTCGGCCTGCGGGTCGGTCACCCGTTGTCCACCGCGAATCTGCTGCACAGCCTCATTAACCCGCTCGCGGGTCACCCCGGCGCCTTCCAACAGGCGGGCTGCCGGTGTGCTGCGCTCGCTGAGGATTGCCAGGAAGATGTGCTCGGTAGAAATGTACTCATCGCGCAGGCGATTGGCTTCTTCGTTCGCCAGGTCGATGATTCGTTTCACCCGGGGGGTAATAAAGATCTGTCCGGCCCCACCGCCAAAGATATTGGCCTTGGGGCTGGTACGCAGGATGTAGTCCAGCCGCTCAGTCAGCGCGACGGCATCTACCTTTAACATCTCCAGGATCTGCGGGATGACACCTTGAGGCTGCTCGATCAATGCCAGCAAGATGTGCTCCGTGTCAATCTGGTTATGACCGTAGCGCTGGATAATTTCCGCCGCGCGCTGGGCGGCTTCCTGAGCGCGCTCGGTAAAACGATCAAATCGCATCATAGTCAGGTAATCCTTCCTTCGGCAAATACACTGCCGGTTGATTAAATTATAACATTTGATCTAAAAAGTATTGCCCCGCAGTGTGTTAGAGTTGTATATGAAATACAGCAGGGGGATTGCAGCCGGCAGGCAGCCTTCACGGCGTTGGCGTCAGACTCAGTGGGGGCGCTGCACTGGCAGTAACGCGAGGAGTCTGGGTCACGGTAGGGGTGACCACCTGCAGATAGATCAGCGGCACCCATCCCACGCGACCTTCGGCATCAAGCACTTCCACCCAGACCAGCCCATCTACCACTTGAGAGCCGTACAATATGGTCAATCCAGCGCCCTGGCGCAGGATCGGACCAATCACCGGGCCGTTTGGCCGCTGGCGCAGCGCCAGTCCTGGCAATGTGACGTTGATCGCCTGCGCGATCGACGGGGTGGCTGTATCGGTTGGCGTGGCAGTAGCGGTAGCGGTTGCGGTGGGTGCGGCGGTTTCAGTCGGCGTGGCGGATTGAGTGGGGGTTGGGGTGAGCGTGCGCGTCGGCGTGGGGCTAGGTCCGGGTGTGGAGGTGCGCGTGGGGGTGGGCGTGGGCGTGCTGGTGGGCGGCACCAGAGGATCTAAACGGGCTGCCAGGATCTGGTTCACCGTCACCTCCACACCCTGTTCGCCGGTCAATACGCCAAGGTCGCGCAGGGCAGCGCCAATTTCCTGCTGGAGGTCCACACTGTCCTGGTGCAGCAACGGGCGATTGGTGCGCACGGTCAGGTCGAGCTTCAGCGTTTCTCCTTCTCGCCGGGGTTCCCATTCCACCAGTTCTGCGTTGGACATATCGGCGACTTTTTGGTTGACCACCAGGTTGATGGCGCGATCCTCAGCCGCATGCTGAACAAATTGCACGCTCAGGTAGGTTAACGGTACCAGCAGAGCGAGCGTAAAACCTGCCGAGAGCAGCAGGCTTTGGGGAATACGGCGGCTGTTTCCCTGGAAACGCGGGGCAAACCCGAGCACAAAGAACACCAGGGTGGCGGCAAAGGCAATTGTGACCGCATTGGTAATGAAGAGCAGAAATGCCCCACCTGCTTCAGACCAGCGACCCAGAGCCAGCGTGATGCCCACCGTGCATAAAGGCGGCATCAACGCTGTGGCGATGGCGACGCCCGGAAGGGCTGCGGAGATATTGGGCATCGCCAGGGCAAAAGCCGCCGCCAGCCCGCCTGCCAGCGCTATGCCCAGGTCGATCGGCGAGGGCCGGGTACGCGCCAACAGCTCAGCGGGCAAATCTTGTATTTGTAAGGAGATGAAGGGCAGGTATAGGTTCCCCCAGGCAATCAGAAACGAACAAGCCGCTGCCAGCAACGCGCCGCGCAGCAGTGATCCGCTGGCAGTGCGCAGCAGCACGCTGTCGCCGGTAATGGAGGCTAAACCAATACCAATGATCGGCGACATCAGCGGGGCAACCAGCATGGCGCCAATGATCACTGCCGCAGAATTGGTCAGCAGCCCCAGGGAGGCAATTACACTGGAAAGCACAACCAACAGGTAAAAGCTAAAATCTGAATTGGACGAATCGCGCAGCAGAACCTGGAGTTCCCCACGCCGCTCGCGGCTGATGCGCGGCAGCGCACGCCGCAGAGCATATATCATTCGCACACGCATGGAAGGAGATGAATTACCGGTCGTCATAGCTTCATTTTACTCAATTACTCAAAACCAGGGAACTAATTCGATCTATTGGTCGTCATTATACTGTTGCCCTCAGGAACACCTGTTCCCGGCGGGCAGCACAATCGGATACATCAACATACAATTTTTGGAGGTTTCTACCATGCGTAACAAATCGTTCTTCAGTGTTCTCGTGCTGGTGGTGCTCACCGCTGCGCTAAGCGGCTGTGGCCCCGCAATCGCAGCGCAGGCTGCCAGCGGTCTGCAGCAAGCCTCGGACCAGCCGCCGGTACGCACCCTGTCTGTCAACGCCACAGGCAAGGCTTACCTGACCCCGGACATCGCCTATATTTATATCGGTGTACAGACGGAAAACGCGGATGCAGCAGAAGCCGTGGCTGAAAACAACACCAAGTCGCTGAAAGTCGTGAATGCCATCAAAGCATTCGAGATCGAAGCCAGGGATATCCAGACCACAAACTTCAGCATTTTCCCTCAACAGCAGTACGATCCGCAGGGTAAGCTGACCGGCGTGATCTACATGGTCAACAACGTTGTGTATGTCACTTTACGCGACATCGAGACGGTGGGTGAGGTGATCGATGCAGCCGTAACAGCCGGCGCCAACACGATCAACAGCATCCAGTTCGACGTCGAGGACAAGGCAGAAGCGCTGAGCAACGCCCGTAAGGCTGCCGTTGCCGACGCCCGCAAGCAAGCCGAAGAGCTGGCTGACGCCGCGGGTGTATCGCTGGGCACTGTCCAGTCCATGAGCTCCTACACCAGCGGCATGCCGATACCGATGAATGAGGGCAAAGGCGGCGGCGGCGTTTTCGCCGAGCAGGGCGCTGCCGCACCCATCTCTGCCGGGCAGCTCATCGTAGTGGTAGATGTCAGCATCGTTTACGCAATCGAGTAGCACTGAATACATAAAAACAGCCGGACGGTTGGACCGTCCGGCTGTTTTTGAATTAATCAATCCCTCATCAGCGATTGATGGATGGCAGATAGAGCGGGTAACCGATGAAGATCTCTACGCTGCTGGAAGCACTGATACCGAAGCTGTCGGTAACCGTGAGCGTGATCGTGTGCGCTCCAGGCTGCAGGCTGTTGATCGGCACGGATGGTCCGATGCCCAGTTGACCGTGCTTGTCGCTGTCCCAGACCAGGCTGTCGTCCGGCAGTGTACCGTCTTCGAAGTCGAAGCCCGAGCCTTGCAGCACAACCAGGCCCTCCGGCTCGACAAATAGGCCGGCAGCCGGGCTTAAGATCACTGCCGAGGGGGTATGATTGGGGATGGTAATGGACTGGTCGGTTTCGTCCAGCGCGGTTTGAATGCCATCGCTGGCAACCACCCGGAAGCGCACATCGCTGCCGCCAGCCATATCATCGGTGTTGATATCGATCGCGGTCTGGCTCAAGCCGCCCGCCAGCAGGCCCCAGTTCGCGCCGCCGTCATAGCTGTAGAATACCGTGTAGCTGAGCGGGTCATTGTCCAGGTCCAGACCCTGCCATTCCAGGGTGTGGGTGCTGCCTGCCAGCCATTCTTCGGCGGCTGTGGGGTTGGTGATCAGCACCTGAGGCGGGTTGGCGCTCAGCGTGCGCTGGTCGATGATCGCCTTTCCGGAAGTCAGCACCACCTGAGTAACGCCATCCATCCAGGGCATGATAAAGGATACATCGGATTGGTAGGTTGGCTCAGGCGGGAAGGGCGGCGCATCTTCAACTCCGCCGCTGTGGGCGTCGTACTCGCTCTCGAAGTCAACAGCAAACGTCTGGCTGTACACGGTAGTTCCATCGACGTTGCGCAGCTCAATGGCATACTCGCCCTGCGGCACTACGGATGCCAGTCCGTTTTCAACCTTGTGCAGCACGCCCAGCGTACCTGCCTGGGGTGGATTGTAGAGCGGATTGTAGATGGTGGCATCGACCAGCAGCGACTCGGTCGCCTGCGTGGTGTAAATGCTTCCCGGTTTGGCAGGAGTTTCCTGCTCAGCGAGCGCCGCTGCCAGCTCGTTGAACATGCGATTCCAGGTGAAGGGCGAAACCCAACCCAGCTTCGAGCCGCCGGCGGGGCAGTAGCTCATCAGATCATGGGTTTGCGACGGGTCATAGATCTTCCCGGTAAGCGGATTGAAGCCAAATTCCTGGATGTTGGATGAGCTGTAGGGAAAGTCGGAGCTGCTGTCGTTCGATCCGCATGCATCGAAGGTATTGGTATGGAAGACATCGTAATCGTGCACCAGCTCGTGCCCGAAGATCAATGCGCCGCCACCGGGGTTATCGGTGCTGGTGCCCGGACGGTCGGTGCCGATGCCAACCTTACCCAGCCCGCCGGCATGCGGGTAAACCGGCATGTCGGCATGCCCGCCAGTGTAACCATCATTGGGCGCCCATCCATAGACGTGATCGGCGTAGGTGAACTGCCCGCTGATCAGCCAGGGGAAGATGTTTTCCAGCAGCCACAGGCCGTTCAAGGTCTGGATTAAATCATGCTGGTTATCCCCGCTGCCGAGACCTTTGGTCCAATTCAGGTAGCCGCTGCGCACCGAATAATTGATGCCATTGTTGCGCATGGGCAGCATCTGCTCGAACCAGTCAGCCGCACCACCGTTCACCGCCCAACCGCCAGCATACTGGTCGCCGCTGTAGCCGCTGGGATGGTAGTACAGCCGGTAGCCCACAATCTTGAGGGCGTCGCGTTTGCGGAAATTCAAAGCAAACGTGCCCACTGCCGGAAAGCGGTTGTTTCCTTCATTGCTCTCTGTTAGTGCGTTATTGGGATCTACCTCCGCATAGAAGGAAACCGGGATATCGTTGGTGAAGTTGACATTGAAATACACTTCAGCAGCATCGTGAGTCCCCTGGTTGATCGTCGTAACTGCCTTGCCCGAGGTATTGGCAATATACTCCACGCCATTGGCAAAGATGTGCAGGCGCACCGGTACATTCGCCAGGCTCAACCATCCGCCGCTGATCTTGAGGTAAATGCGAGCAGTGGTGTCTTTCTTATTCGCCACCGGCATGGAGTTATCCGGGCAGGTAGCCAGACCCTTGCTGGTGTCGAAGCACTGGATTCCCTGGGTGATCTCGACGCCCTGGATCGAAAGGTCATAGGTGATCGCCGGAAAGACAATCACCGGCTTCACGGGAAGGTAAGGAAACGCAGGTATCACAGGGGTCGCCGTCGGGGCGGGGCCAGCAGTGGGCGTGGGGCTGGGTACCGGCGTCCAGGTTGGCATAGGTGTGCGCGTGGGCGGGATGCCGCGGCGCGGGGCGAAGTACAGGTTGTCGATCGACTCAGACAAGGATGTATCGCCATAGGTCAGGCTCACCGAGATGATGCGCCCATCGGGATCCGCCAACCCCAGAAAAGCTGTGTGCGGCTCGGGAACACCCGCCAGGCGCGCTTGGCAGAGGATCGCCCCGGTGACATCGTAAGCAGTGAGCAGCGCTGTCGCCTGTTGAGTTTCGCCGTTGCCGATGTAAAAACCCACGTGCGTCTTGGGTTCGTCAAAGAAGATGTTCATCGGCACGTTGGCGCTGGTATTCGGGAAAATGGCATTGTTGATGGCAACATTGGGAGGTGAAACCGCTTCAGCTGGCTCATTGCCGTAGATGATCGCCTGAGTGGTGCCGGTTTTCTCGAATCGCACCCCAAACGAGGGGCGGTAGTGGTCCTCGATCACCGCGGCGTTGGACATATCATCGAAATTGATCAAAGCCGCAGCCGGGATTTCATCCGGACCTTTGATTTCAGTGCACTGCTGCGTTTGTTGTGGATTCGCGGCTGGGGCGACGTTTTGACCGCTCCTGCCGGCGGCGCCTGCCAATGCGGGCGCCACAAAGATTACCATGCCCAGAGCAACCACCAGCATCATGAACCAAAGCATACGCTGATCGGATTTCATCGGTTTCCTCCTGAAGTCGGTTAATTTGGAAAGGCTGATGCCCGGTGGGGCAGAGAAATTAAGGATGTATTAATATAAATCTTATTATATTTATCTGAATTTAGCAATAGGGAATTTGGTACTGCGAATATGGTATAAATGTGCTTTGTGAACACGGCGCGCCAGTTCTACCCACCTCGACGTTCTGGGTTAATTTTCCACGCAGGCGCGATTCTGTTCTTGTTGGCTGCCAGCGGCCTGGGTCTGTGGCAGGCCTCCAGTGCATCGATTGGTCCAACCTTTCTCATCTACCTGCTTCCGGCGCTGATCTCGGTGCCGGTTATTTTTTTGCTTGCTTACCGGGCTTACGCACTGTTCTCCGCCTCCTATCAACTGGAACGCGACGGCCTGCGCCTGCGCTGGGGACTGCGCAGCGAGCAAATCCCCATGGATGCCCTGGTATGGGTGGGACTGGCGCGCGATTTCCCGCAGCCCGCGCCCCTGCCCAGGGTGCACTGGCCCGGTGCGATCCTGGGGCAGCGCCGTCTGCCAGATGGGCGATCGGCAGAGTACCTGGCTGCACGCAGGCGCGACCTGGTGTTGATTGCGGCTGGCGAAAGACTGTACCTCATCTCTCCCCTGCATCCGGCTGGTTTCCTGCAGGCCTTCCATCGCCTGGCTGAACTGGGGTCCCTCACCCCGCTGCCCTGGAAATCAGATTATCCCGCCTTCCTGCTGCTGCGCGTCTGGCGCAGCCGGCTGGCACGCGGCTTGCTGTTGGTGGGGTTGATCTTTAACCTGGCAGCATTCGCCTGGGTCAGCCTGGCAGTGCCCGGGCTTGCCACGGTTGCGTTGGGTTTTGGCCCCGGGCGTGAACCTGTGCCGTCGGTCAGGCTGCTGCTGCTGCCCATCATCAGCATCTTGTTCTATCTGCTTGACCTTGCTGCCGGGTTGTATTACTTCCGGCGTGGGGACGTTCCGCCCGGCAAAGAGAGCCTGGCGCCAGAACGCCTGCCAGCCAGCAGCTCGAACCTGTTAGCAGCTTTATGGTTAAGAGTTTTCAGCGCACTGCCCATTCCAGGCAGGCTGCTGGCATACATTCT
The DNA here is from genome assembly GCA_041736465.1 of Anaerolineales bacterium. GTDB lineage: Bacteria > Chloroflexota > Anaerolineae > Anaerolineales > UBA4823 > JAJUJL01. Next base: position 11,967 of record JBGSTO010000104.1, read on the forward strand.
TTGGTCCGGTGGGATGCTCACCGGAGCGATCTTTCTGCTGGCAGTGCTCCTCATCGTAGGCAATAGCTGACAGGCGGGCAAATGATCCACAGTTTGCACGGCTTTATCCACTTAATTCCAGGTGTTATCCACAGGTTTATCCCCACATGATCGGACAAATCCTGCTCGGCTTTTTGTTTGGGGCTTTGATTGGCTACCGGGCTTATAAAGCCGGCGCGCTGAACACCAGCGGCGCCTGGGCTGCCGCGATCACCGGCGGGGCCATCTTTGGCTTTGGCGGTCTGGGTTGGGCGGTGCTGCTGCTGGTGTTTTTCATCTCGTCCAGTGCCCTGTCGCGAGTTTTCCGCGCCCACAAAGCGGTTATCGATGAGAAATATGCCAAAGGCTCGCAGCGCGATTGGGGGCAGGTGCTGGCAAACGGCGGCCTGGGGGCGCTTCTGGCAATCTGCACCGCGCTGCTGCCGGGTCAGGATTGGCCCTGGCTGGCTTTCATCGGCGCCATGGCGGCGGTGAATGCAGATACCTGGGCTACCGAGCTGGGCGTACTCAATCCCACCCCGCCGCGCCTGATCACTACCGGGCAAGTGGTGGAACAAGGCACTTCCGGCGGTGTATCGCTGGTGGGCTACCTGGCAGTTTTGGGTGGGGCTGGCCTGATCGGGCTGGCAGCGCTGCCGTTCTCAGCAAGCAATGCGCTGGCAGTGGTCGCGATCGCCCTGGCAGGCGGTCTGGCAGGCTCGACCCTGGACTCGCTCCTGGGCGCCAGCGTGCAGGCGATTTATTACTGCCCAACCTGCCGCAAAGAAACCGAGCGCCACCCACAACATTCCTGCGGCAGCAGCACCCAGCATCGCCGCGGCTGGCAGTGGCTGAGCAACGATTGGGTCAATTTTTTCTGTTCGCTGGCTGGCGCATTAGCCGCCGCCGGGCTGGGAACGCTCTTAGCAGGCTAAGATTCCGGGCAGATCGCCGATCGAAGCGATCACCGTGCAGTCAGCTTCGAAAAATATTCGATCCGGATCGAGCAGCACCGGGTGCATTCCCGCGCGGCGTGAGCCAATGATATCGGCAAAGTAGTTATCGCCTACATACAGAGTAGCTTCAGGCCGGCTGCCGGTGCGCTCCAGCGCGTGTTGGAAGATGCGCCGGTCCGGTTTCCAGGCATCGACCTCACCTGCAACCAGTGTAAACTCGAAAAACTGCAGCAGTCCGATCTCCTGCAGCTCTTCGTCGCACGGCGTGCTGCGATTAGAGAGCAGTGAGAGATGGTAGCCTTTCGATTTCAACAGCGAAAGAGACTCGGGCACTTCTGGCGGCACGTAATTCTCCGGCAGAAATTCCTCTGCCATGTAACGCTGTACCTCCGGCGCCAGCTCGACAGCCTGAGCTGGCGAAATGCCATACGCCAGCAGCTGGCGGCGGGCGTGGTTTCTCCAGAATTCCTCGGGCTGCTTAGCATAGCGAATCCGGTCGCGAGACAGGTCCGGTGATTGCGCCCAGTAATAATGCAACCAGCGCACAGCGGTCCGCCACTG
>JBGSTO010000138.1:0-3157 GCA_041736465.1 Anaerolineales bacterium
GCTTCATTATTTTGGAACACGGCTACGGTCATCGTGACGATTTCCGAGGCGTACAGGCCGCCGGAACCGCGGACCAGACCTCGGTTCTGCTGGAAAGTAACCCCTTCCAGCTGCAGGGGGCTGCCGGAATAAGCGTAAACCCCGCCGCCTTGATAGGCATCGTTATTGCGAATGACCAGGTGAGAGAGCAGGGGGCGGGCTGTATCCGTGATCAAAATGGCGCCGCCGCTGCAGGTAAGCGGGCAGTCAGTTTCAAACTGCACGCTGAGCAAGTCGCCGCCGGTAAAAGTCATCCCGGAGATGACCACCGAGGGGGCGATGCTGGTGCCGGATATCAACAACCCGCGTGAGAGAGGTGGCGCCTGCAAGATGGTCGTGGCTGCGCCTTCGCCAAGCAAGCTAACTGCCTTAACCAGGGTCAGGGATTCAGTATAGGTGCCTGCCGGAACCAGCACGGTATCGCCTGGACTGGCATAGTCGAGGCAGGCTTGGATGGTATTGCCGCACACGCCGCCCACGGTGAGGACGGCGTCGGTATTCCACAACCAGGCGGCGTGGGCCGAAGGTAGGCGGGAAAAGACCGACAAGAGCCATACAGCCATGCATAGGCCAGCCATTAGGGCAGCTAAAAGGATAATGAGGCGTGATTTCAACCAGTCAGTAGTTCGCATTTCGACCTCCCATAGATCAGCGCTGACTAACGAAAAGCCCCACAAACTTTATATAATTGATTTGTTGGGATTATGGAGCTGTAATCGTAAACGTAGTCGGTAAAAAAATTAGTTAGATTAGTAGATCATTAGTATAATATAACACCATTTCGGTCTAATTACTCGTAAATATATTAATATATGATTAATAAGTAATTTCAATAGATGTGAACTATTGGCTATAAACACACTTGAAGACCAACTTATTCGCCCTTGTAACCAAATATATTAACCCAATATCGATCCCCACCGCGGCCAGCATCAACAACCCCGCCTCCGGTCCAAACCCTCCCCCCGTCCACAACTCCGGCCCGACCACGCGCTGCAGCACCAGCCCGGCACCCTGCGCGCCGCTGACCGCAAACCCGTACACCGCCCCCTCGAAAAAATTCCAGCCCATGTGTAATCCAATCGGCAGCCATAGGCTGCGCGTTCTGGCGTAGCCGTACGCCACGTCGAAGCCGCCGGCGAACAAGCCCAGGAATGCCATCCACGAGTAGCCCGGGTTGCCGGCGTGCAGCAGGCTGAACAGCGCCGCGCTCAGCACCACCGCCCAGGGCAGGCCGAGCTTCTCGGCCAGGTTCTGCATCCAGTAGCCGCGCGCCATCAGCTCTTCGGAGAAGCCCACCATCAGGTGCACCAGCAGCGAGATCCCCAGGCTGCCCAAAATAGCGCTCCAGGCCTGCTGCTGCCAGGCAAAGCCCTCCACCTGCAGCCAGCCCATTCCCAGGAAGGTGAAAAACAGCAGGCTCATGCTGATCCCACTTATAACAAATCCTGCCAGAAATTGGCGCACCGAGCCCGGCTGCCAGGCGATTCCCAGGCTGCCCAATGAGCGCCGGTCGAGGAAGCGCCGCGCCAAGTACACCGACCCAACGAGCACCACCAGGACAACCAGCTCTTCCAGGATGAGGTAAGCGCCCCCCTCCGGGATCCAGGGAAAGACCAGCGCCGAGACCGCCAGGGCAAAAACCAGGTACAACAGCAGCTGCCCGATCAGACGCCAGCCAACCCGCAAACAGCCATCATCAGGCGAGATGAAGATTCGCGCCAATCGCGAAGGCTCCGAAGCTGGCATTCTATCAATCGTATCTTGCGGGGATTTGCTCATTTCAGTGATGCGGCGTTTCCATCTCGGGGTCGATGTGGATATTTTACTTGCTTTCGCTCCGGTCGATTGAAAGAAGGGGCATTTGTCCTGCACACGGCGGGTCTTCATATCCCATGAAGACGGGACATTCATCCCCAATCAGGCGGGGCATGCGCCGGTTGCCTGGCTGCGGTAATGTCTGTACAATCCCAGCACAAGATATTTAACGCGAAGTCGCCAAGTGCGCGAAGTTATCTTATTTTTCTTTGCGGACTCCGCGCCTTCGCGGTAAATTTCCCACTTTGCGAGGAGGCAGGCATGAACCGGGTATTCGTAGTCGGCAATCTCACCGGCGATATCTATTTCGACCGCTTCCTGATCCAGAGCCGGCGGCGCTCGTTTCTGCGCCTGATCCTGATGGCCGAGCGGCCGCGTCCGGTGCGCGGGCTGCGTGTGGTGCTGTGGGATGAAAAAGCCGAGCTGTATTTCCCCTACCTGAAAAAAGGCTCCGAGCTGGCAGTGATCGGCCAGTTCCAGTCGCGACAGCACAAGGGCAAGCTGGTCCACGAGGTGGTTTCGGAGAGCCTGCTCCTGCTGCGCAATGTGAACTGGGAGGGCGGCGAACAGGCCCGCCAGAAGCACAACCTGCCGGCGCTGGATGGTACCAACAACCACGTTTTTCTGGTCGGGCGGGTGATGGACGAGCTGAGCCTGACCTGGCCGCAGCGCAGCCCAGAATCCGGCGGCGGAGAATACGCTCAGCTCCGATTGCGCATGCTGTGCGACGAGTACCTGCAGGGCCTGCGGGTGGTGGTGCGTGGCGCGTTGGCCGAGCTGGCTTACCCGTACCTGCAGACCGGCTCGAAGATCGCAGTGGATGGTCACCTGCAGTCCCGCGACCACGCCAATGGCAAGCAGGCGGTGGAAGTTACCGCCCACAACATGACCTTCCTGGAAAACATCAACTGGGCGGCGGGCGATGCCGCCAACAACCCGGCACGCAGCCTGAGCGACCCGCTGGCGCTGGAACTGCCCGAAGATGCCACGCTCTCCACTGGAGATTGAGGTCTCGCGCCGCTGGCTGGCCTCCCTACTGTGGTCGGTTCTGCACCTGGGCCTGTTGCTGCTGGGTGCATTCGTCTCTCCCACCTCCCCGGATGGCAAACCGCTGCTGCTCTCGCCGCGCCGGGCCAGCTTGAGCGAATACCGCCGCCTTGCAGCCGGATGGACTCAGGAGCTAACTGCCGCGAATGGTGAGCTGGTCGCTCTGTTGGAGAACGTTCCCGCCGATCTATTGACCAGCAACGAGCAGCTCGAGCGCATCACCGCACGACTTCAGGCATTGGCGTCCGAGATC
>JBGSTO010000145.1:0-4639 GCA_041736465.1 Anaerolineales bacterium
GTCTTCCGGCTGGGCGCCTGCCAGAACGGCGTGGGTGTAGCGCACGCGCTGCGCCTTGAGCACTTCGTTCAGCTCGCCGAATTCCAGCGCATTCACCTTGCAGGCATCCACGCAGGCTGGCTCGAGTCCGACCCGCTGGCGCTCGACGCACTGATCGCATTTGATCGCTACCAGCGGGCGCTCCGGCGCTGCCGGCGAAGCATGATAAGTGATCACGTCGAACGGGCACACCACCGCGCACATGCCGCAGGCGATGCAGCGCCCCTGGTTGATCTGCACGATTTCAGGGAATTCCTGGCTGCGGTAGATAGCTGACGTCGGGCAGGCCATCTGGCAGGGGGCCGGGTTGCAGTGCCGGCATTTGTTGGGGAAAGAGGTATTGAGCAGCAGGCCGGGTTCGGCGTGGATGCGCGGTTTGGGCGCCGGGGTTTCGAACACAGCCCAAAACAGGCTTTTGGTTTGAGAGTGCACCACAGCGCAAGCGATTTCACACTGCTTGCAGCCGATGCAGCGCTCGGGGTGAATGAATACGGTCTTCATACAGGCCACCTCCTGATTGGCATCATAGGCATGCATCTGCACGAACATACTGGAGCGAGCTTTCACCTCCTTTGGGTATTCGTGTTCCTATTGGTGGTTGGCTGCTGGCCGCGTAAAACAGCCCAATGCAATCCAATCGCATCAAATTCGATGGGGGAATCTCGCCGGGCCGTTTGGCTGGCAGCGATGCGCGCGGCAATGTGAGGACAGCGCCAGAACCGGTCGGGATATCTCCCGAGCCAGGGTCAGGATCGCCGTTAAGGAGCACCCTGCTGATGAAGCTTACCGGTAAGTGGGGCTAATTAGATTATATAGAAGCAGGCAGGAAATTTCAATACTCACTATCGGATTGGCGCACATCTCAATGACTCTTCAGCGATAAAAACACGTGAAAATCATCGAAGCACACGCTCGCGCCAGACTCTTCCCCGCTCTGCGCCAGGATGCCCGCCCCGCCAAAGGCCAATGCCTCGTCCTGCAGGCTGGTCACCACCTGGTGGTTGATGAAGAACCAGAAATCCTCCCCGGCGGCGATCACGGTGAGCTGGTTTCGCGCTACGCCGGTCTGGATGTGCTCAGACTTTTTCCAGTCTACGATCGGGATCCAAGCCGGCACCGCCGGGGTAAGGCCGGATGGTTTGCCAGGATCGAGGCGGGCGACACGGTACTCGCCCCGCGAGTTGATTTCGAAAGCATAAAAGCTGATCTCTGCCAGAGCGGCGCGGAAAATCAAGCCGCCGGAGGCGCCTTCGCTCAGGCTGGTAATGACCACATCCACGGCGAAATCGGTGAAATCTCCCTGGCTGGCCCAGTTATAGCGCCCCGGCTGGGTGATCAGCAGGCACAGGTTGCCGCCGGATTGGTCCATCTGCCCATAAGATTCGCTGTACAGCGAGAAACCGCTGCCCGCGCCATGATCGAAGGTTTCTTTGATTTCCAGCGGCCAGCGAGAGATGTTTGGCAGCTCTCCGGCGGGCTTGGGCGCGGCGCCCTCCGGGGTGCAGCCGGCAGCCAGCAGGCTGAGCACGATAATCAAATTCACGAGTACTGTGCGAATAGATGTGGCGCGCATCGGTCTTCCTTTTTGATCTGTCATCCTGAACGGAGTGAAGGATCTAGTTCCTTCGCTGTCCAATCCGCAGGATTGGCTCTCTGGATGACATCCTTGTGTGTGGCCCACTACGTGAGACCAGCTTAATGTAGGAGATGGGTCAGTCTGAGTGGTTTGTTTTGTAATTGTCTGCCAGCGCGGCGCTTACTTGTTGGAACCAGACCGCCGCCTTGGCGTGTTTGTGCTGCAAGTCTTCCAAATCCACAACGAAGTACAGCGCTTCCAGGCGCCGGGCATCTTCTGCAGGAAGATCGACGTACAAATAGCGCGCGCCAAACTCGTGCCGGGCCGGCTGGTGCTGCATGCGCAGCACTTCCACCAGCGGGCGCAGCGTTAAACTGTGATAGCTCGCCAGGGCATCCAGCGGGTGCTTGCGGTAGAACTCTTTGACCACCAGGTTTTGGAACATCTCGAAGCGCAGGCGCAGCTCAACCAGGCGGGCTTGCAAGCGCACTTGCAGCGCAGCCGGGTCGAGGGGAGGCGGCTGGGTGGCGCCGCAGCGGTCGAAGTATACCCGCGCATCGCCGTGCAGCTCGCGCTCCAGGTATTTGTTGCTGCTGCTGTGCTTCATCACTACCAGGTCGAGCATCAAGAACGGCCCGGCGTCTCTAAGCCGGTAGAATACCTGCTGGTGCCCGTGCCAGGCGGGCTGGGGAATCTCGTAGCGCAGCTCGACCGGTGAAAGCTGTGCCAGGGCAGCCTCTACCTGCGGTATGACCTCGCCGGCGCGCTCGTCTTCGACATCCACCTGCAAGTCCAGGTCGGACCACTGGTCGCTGCGCCCGAAAGCCGTCGAGCCGCCCTCCCACAGGGCGTGAATCCATTCATTTGGCTCCAGCGCCTGGATCAGCGCGGCGACGATTTGCTGGCGAGTGAGTGGGTAAGTGTGCATGCTTCTATTGAATCCCAAGAAAATCAAACAAAGCCCGGTGGAAGGCCGGCGCATGCTCGCGCTGCGGCCAATGCCCGCAGTTGGGCAGCACCAGCAGCTCGGATTTCGGGATGCGCTCGTGGGCTGCGTGGGCGCAATCCACCGGCACCAGGCGGTCTTTATCTCCGTGCACTAAGAGCGTGGGTATCTGCAGCTCGTTCAGCCGGTCGAGGTAGCTGGTGCGCATCCCCCGCCAGGTCACCTCGCTCTTCAGCCAGGTGAAAAAGGTATTGCCGCCTGCGGAGGTGTGGGTCAGCTCCCGGGCGGTTTCGAGCAGGGCCGGTGTGATCACACGGTGGTTGCGGAGAATATAGCGCAGAGACGGCTTCAGTGCCCAGCGCAATCGCCGCATCAATCCCGACATCAGATCATCGACCAGGGGAATATTCAGATACAGGTAGATCAATTGGTGCAGGGGCAGGCGGTTGTGCAGCCCGTAGGAAGAGACCAGCACCAGCTGCCGCACTCGCTTGGGATGCTGCAGGGCGTAGTCGATGGCGACCGATCCACCCATCGAAAGTCCCACCAGCACCACATCGTCCAGTCTCATGGCATTCAAGATGTCATCCAGGCAGGTGCGCAGCGTCTGTCCCGGCATGGAAGCGCTGCTGCTGCCCGTATCGACCGGTCGGGCGGCGGTTTCGCACCCGGGCCAATCCAGGGCAATCGTGCGGCGGCGCCCTTCCAGCACTTCCAGGGTCGGGCCCCAGGCCAGAAGCGGCGTGTCCGCCAGCACAGGCCACCAACCGCCCCCGTGCAGCAAGATCACCGCCGGTTCGTCCCCAGGTACGGCGTAAAAATTTACGATCTGATCGTTGAGCTGCAGCCAGTGCGGTGAGAAGGTCATAGAAAGCTGTCCAGTTCAGCGGCTTCTCCTGCCGGGTGCGGGCAGGATTGCTGCGTGCACAATAGTGGATTATAACTGCATTTTTATCCCATAGAGTGAACACTTCTGTCAGGCACAGGCAGGGAGACAGCCCTACAACCCGACTGCAGGAGAGAGACACAGGGCAGTGACCCCACTAGACAGCCCCTGGTCCGAAAGCCAGCCAGTGCACGTGCAGCTCGCTGATGGCGCTCGACGCCCACCAGTAAAGCTCGATCTGGTATGCCTGCGGCGAAGCCAGCACGTACACGCCGGTAAACAGCGGCTGCGTGTAGGTAGGCGTAGCGATCACAACCGGCGCGCTGCTGAAGGCATGCGGCAGCGCCACGCCAAAGCCGCCGCTGGCAGCCGCCGTCCCGCTCCAGCGGCTGGCGCCCGCCTGAAAGTAGCCTCCCAGTGGGGTGCTCACCTCGCTGCCTGGTATGGCATAATCCTGCCCGTCCCCGCCTTTGCGGTAGCGCACGACCAGTGGATTGCGCCCGGGTTGGATGCGCTTCATCCAGCCGTCGAATTCATCGAAATCCGGAAACGAAGACTCTTTCGCCATACACACCCGCCCTCAGGCTTCCATGCGCCAGGGTACTGCTGCCGGACCGCTGCGCGCTTCCGTTTCTCCCAGGCGCTGCAAGCCAGCCTGAAACTCGCGCTGCCTGGTGCGCGCCCAGGAACCCATCAGCACGACTGCAAACATATCCTGCCCTGCTACTTCGAGGTTGTTGATCACCCGCTGCAGCGCGGCGTACCCGGCGGCGCCGCTCACCAGGAGCTGCTCGTGAGCCAGGCGCAGGCTGGTAGCTGCCGCGCCGTCCAGGTCCTGGATGGTTTGCCGCGTGCTGTACCACACCCGCAGCTGCTCACCTTCCAGCGGCAGGCGCTCTCCAGCGGTGCGCAGATCCAGCACCGGGCGGGCGTCATCCCACCACAACCGCCAGGAGAGCACCTGGTTATCCAATTGCTGCGCCCCGCTGAGCGTAGAATCATACGGGTAGCGGCAGTCCAGCACGCCCTGCAAGCCGTCCAATCCATCCAGCGCCACCTCCCAGCCATCGCCGGGCAGCTCCAACACGCTTTCCTGGCTGTCCGGCAGCGCCGCGCTGTACTCACTCAGCGCCTGCCTCAGCCCTTGATCCAACTCATCATCGCTCCAGATCAGGCTGCCCGAGTCGCTCAA
>JBGSTO010000153.1:0-5528 GCA_041736465.1 Anaerolineales bacterium
TCCGCTGAAGCCTCGATTACAAATCGAGCCGGCTCCGGCGAAGCATAGTACGGGCGCCAAGAGCGGGCCAATTGGGCGCTGGTGACGCGTCCCTGGCTGTTCACCCAGATTGCGGCAATCGGGAAAAAGACGAAAAACATATGGATCGAGGAGCTTGCCACGCTGTCTTTTTCCTTTGACAGGATGATCGCTTCACCGGGTCGTAATTTACGGTGGAATTGCAGGCCGCGCAAACGGGAGAGATGGCTGCTGCACCAGCGCGCTGTAGGGATAAGAACTTCTCCATCCGCCCGTCTGACAATCTGTACCACCGGCTTACCTGCCATGCAGACTCCTTTATAGATCTGTCATTCTGAGGGAGCCCTTCGCAAGCTCAGGCTGAACTCCGCGACCGAAGAATCCAGATCCTTCTGCGTGGCCCACATCGTGCGACCACCTTTCCAGGCCTCCCCCTTCCCTACGAGCTGATCAGCAGGTTCGGGGAGACCTCTACACCATGCATCACAAATTTCTCAAAGAACTTAGGTCTCAACCCAGTGGGTTTCAGCGACCCCATCAGCCGCCCATTTTGGATCCCGGCGGCCTCGAAGACGAAGATATCCTGCATGATGATGCTGTCGCCTTCCATGCCCTGAACTTCAGATACCTGAATGACTTTGCGCGAACCATCGTGCACGCGCTCCATATGAATGACCAGGTCAATAGCCGAGGAAACCTGCTCGCGGATGGCCTTCAAGGGCAGCTCGGTGCCAGCCATCAGCACCATGGTTTCGATGCGGCGCAGGGTGTCGCGCGGGCTGTTGGAGTGCACGGTGGTCATCGAGCCATCGTGGCCGGTGTTCATCGCCTGGAGCATATCCAATGCCTCGCCGCCGCGCACCTCGCCCACGATGATGCGATCCGGGCGCATACGCAGCGCATTGATCACCAGCTGCCGGATGGTGATTTCACCGCGTCCCTCGATGTTCGGCGGTCGCTTCTCCACCCGCAGCACGTGCTCCTGCTTCAACTGCAGCTCAGCCGTGTCCTCGATGGTGATGACTCGTTCCCGGCTGGGGATGAAGGCGGAAGCCACATTGAGCAGGGTGGTCTTACCCGAGCCGGTGCCACCCGAAAAGACGGTGTTGACACGCGCTTCGACGCAGGCTTTCATAAAAGCGACCAGAACCGAGCTCATCGTCCCATTGGCGATCAGATCCTGGGCGGTATAGGGCGTCTGGGCAAATTTGCGGATGGTGAGCAGCGGGCCATCCAACGACAGGGGCGGGATGGTGGCATTGACGCGATAACCGTTTGGCAGGCGGGCGTCAACAATGGGCGAAGCCTCGTCCACCCGCCGGCCGATTGGCGACACGATGCGGTCGATGATGCGCATCAAGTGGGCATCGTTTTCGAAAATCACGTTCGTTTTTTCGATCATGCCGTTGCGCTCGACATAGATATTCTTGGGCCCATTGGCCATAATTTCCGTGATGGATGCGTCTTGCAGCAGCGGCTCCAGCGGGCCGTATCCCAGGATATCGGCGATCACCCATTCCAGCAGGCGGTTGCGGTTGGCGCGGGTATAGAGCAAGTTTTCTTCAGCCAGCACCTGGTTGAAGAAGGCTTCGATCATCTGGCGCATCTGGTTGATGTGGGTGAGATTGACCTCGCCTTGATTTTCGGACAGCAGTTTGCGCTGTACGCGGTCACGGATCAGGTACACATCCGCGCTGATGCCCTCGACGCTTTCAACCACCGGCGCTGAGCTGGCAGGGCCGGTATTATGGCTGCCGCCGTTGCGGTTATTAATTGCGGGACGGTTCGGAAACATACTTTGCCACCTATCTCACATTGCTCAAGAATACTTTACCGGATCAGTCGTCCGTCTCAACTTGTTCAAGGATTCGTTGGAACAGGGATCACCAGAGTATCCCCGGCGGTGACGTTCTTGGGGTTGATATTGGGGTTGGCCTCCAGGATCGCCCCTACCGTAGTGTTGTAGCGGTTAGCCAGCTGGGTCAGATACTCGCCGGATTGCACCACGTAGGCTACCTGCTCGGTTTCGGGTGGGTAGGCAGCGATAATATCCTGGAACTGGCGGAAAGCAGTGCGAAAACTGCCCCAACCGGCGGTCTTCTCAGCCTGATCCAGGGCGGCAGCCAGCCTGGCGTTTTCTTTGGCCTGCTCCAGCAGACCGCCCGCATCGATAGCGGCGCGAAAAACCGGGATGGCGTCGGCGTACTTGCCCTGGCTGCCCAGAATACGCGCCACCCGCACCTGGGCTTCGTAGCGGTCGAGGGAACCTTGCTCGTTCTGTTCAGCCAGACCGGCCGCTTTCTTGAAGAAGTCCAGGGCGGTGTCGAAATTTCCGCCGGATTCCTCGAAATCACCGTACTGCAGATAAGCTTCGTACAAGGTCTGGCGGGCGGTGCCGCTGGCATAGGCAGGGTCTTCGCTGTAGACGAGCTCCAAATCGTCAATGACCACATCCCAGCGCCCTTTGGCGAAGCTGTCCTGGGCGCGCAGGTAAGCCGCGGCCAGTATATTTTGCATCTTCAGCCCGGCATCCTCCGGGTAGATCTTGAGCGCCTTTAGGATATATTCCTTGGCGCTCTGCAAAGCCTCCAGCGAGTCACCCTGCCCGGCAATGGCCGCCTGCGCCGCTTCCACATAGCTTTTCACCAGCCGGGCTTCGATGGTCTGGCGGGCGGCGTCCTGCTCGGCTTTGATGCGCTCGTCTCCCGGGCGCAAGACCAGGGCTTTGCGGTAATAGCTCTGAGCGACCTCCATCGCAGTCAGGCTGTCCGGCTCCTTGACCAGCCGATCATTGGCGGCGTTGAGGAAGCTTTCGAACAGCCGCGACTCGACGTGCTCGGACTTGAAATCAGCGTTCAAAGCCCGCACCGTCTCATAGCCCGAGATGGCGGTCTCCCACTGTGCGGCGGTGTAGGCCGCATCCGCCTGCTCCAGCAGGTCGCCGAGCAGGAACTGGTTCTCGATGTTTTCGATCTGCAGTTTTACATCTTTGAAATATGGCACTTCGGCGTAAATATCTTTCAAGATCGCCATAGCGCCCTGTGTATCACCCGCTTCGACCATCCCCATCGCCTGGAAATAACGCCGCTCCAGATCCTGGGCGTGCTGCGCCTGGGTTATCGTTTCCTGCAGGCCGGGGTATTGCGCATCCTGGGCTGAGATTTGATCCAGCAGAGCCAGAGCGGCATCCGTCCTGCCGGAACGGAGCAGCTCCTGGGCGTCGCGGAAGCGGGCGGCCATTTCGACGCGCAGCACTTCACGCCCCAGGTTTTCGCCGGCCACAGCCCAGCTCTCTTGAATCCAGGTGGCATACAGCCGGAAGGCGGTCATGCCGCCCAGGATGACGGCCGCCAGGATGGCCAAGCGCACCGACCACAGCAATATCCGGCGCCGCATGGCTTTAACCCGATCTTCCTGCTCGTCGATATCGACGCGCGAGCGCAGCAGCATCTCCTGGCGCAGCCGGCGCAGATCAGGCTCCAGCGGGAATTTATCCTGCAGGCTGGCCAGGGCGGCCTGCCCGCTTTCCCAGGCCCCGGACTGGAAGAAGCGCAGTGCCTCGTGAAACAGCGGGTCTTTCTGGTAGCTATCGGCCATCTCAAGTGTGGTTTGCATACTTAATTCGCTCCAGGCACATACCGGTTCACTTACTGGGAATTCACCGATGCAAAGAAGTCCATGATTGCAGGGACAGCAGGACCCAGGATCACCACAAACAGAGCCGGTAAGATAAAGAACATCATTGGGAACAGCATTTTCAAGGGGATCTTACGGGCCTGCTCCTGGGCGCGGAAGCGGCGCTCTTCGCGCATCTGCACGGCCTGGGCCCGCAGGGTGTCTGCGATGCTCATGCCGAGCTGGTCGGACTGCAGGATGACCGCTACAAAAGATGATAACTCAGACACATCCAGGCGGTCGGCCAGGCTGCGCAGCGCCTGGGCACGCGACGAGCCCATCTCCATATCCGCCACCACCCGCCCCAGCTCGGCGCCCAGCGGTGTCTTCCAGTACTCGCTTACCCGCTGCAGCGACTGGTCGAAGCCCAGACCGGCTTCGGCGCACACGCTCAGCATGTCCAGCGCGTCCGGCAGGCCGCGGCGCACCTTGTCCTGGCGGGCGCGCACCCGCCGCTTCAGCCAGGATTTGGGAAGGTAATTGCAGATAATATACGCCAACAGCGCATAGATCAGGTTGATCTGGGTAAACCCCCGGCGCAAGAGCGTGAACCCCAGCCACAGGCCCAGCAGGCTGAACAGCAGGCGCAGGCCGTAAAATTCGCGCGCTCCCAGGCCGAGCGGGTTGCCGGCGATGGCCAATTGGCGCTGTAGGTCTCCCAGCACCCCGGCCGGGGTCAGCCGCCCGAACAGGCGTCCCAGGCGTTGAAATCCGGGCAGCAGCAGGCGTTTGCCCAGCGAGCCGGAAAGCTCTCTTTCAATGCGCTGCGGGCGCGGCTGGTTGAGCGGAACAGCGGCCTGCGGCGCAACGTATTCGTGCAGGCGGCGGCCGAGGTCATCATTCGTGGTCGCCCGCCAGCCCAGAAGCAGGAAGACCAGGCCCAGCAGTAATATGGCAACGCCGGACATGGAGAGCAGGGTAGGGCTAATCTGCAGCATAGGTTTCCTTTCCTAGACCTCGATCTTGATCATGCGCTGGATGATGAACGAACCCAGGGCAATCAAGATCACCGCCGTCACCGGCACGCAAATTAATTCGCGGTTGAATAACTTCGCCATATAGTCCGGACTAAGAAAGAACAGGGCCGACGCCACAAAAAAGGGCAGTAATGATAGCAGGTAGCTGGTGTAGCGCTGCTGGGTGGTGATGACCCGCACCTCGGCGAACAGGCGGATGCGGTCGCGGATGGTGATGCTGACCGCTTCCAGCATGGTGGCCAGGTTGCCGCCCACCTGGTTGTGAATGTTGATGGCGGTGACCATCAGGTTTAGATCCTGGTTCTGCATGCGAGCCGACAGGTTGGCCAGCGCCTGGCTGAGCGGCAGCCCCAAACCGACCTCGCGTGTCACGCGCAGGAATTCCTCAGAAGCCGGCGCCTGCATCTCGCGCGTCACCACTTCGATGGCCTGCATCAGGCTGAAGCCGGCGCGCACCGCCCCGTTGATCAGCACCAGCACATCCACCAATTGGCGCTCGAACTTCGTCTGGCGCTGGTGGATGCTGCGGTTCAGCCACAGACCGGGCGCCAGGTAGGCAATGGCGGCCAGCCCTGCCCCGGACAGGGGGGACTTGAAGACCGTCCAGCCGAAAAGAAGCGCGACCAGGGCTGCCCCGTAGCGGATCAGCAGGTATTCGGTGGCCGAAACCGGCCAGTTGGCGCTGAGCAGCTGCCAGGTGACCTTCTCGGAGGTCAGGCCCGAGAGCAGCAGGTTGAGGCGCAGTCGCAGCATGGCCCAGCGACCGCTGGTGCGCCCGCTTTCCCGGCGCGGGTTGAGGTCGGGGATGGCAGCGTAGACCTGGATGCGCTCGCGCAGGTCCTCGTCGCCAACCGCCAG
>JBGSTO010000161.1:0-8502 GCA_041736465.1 Anaerolineales bacterium
CAACCTGTTCATCCTGGCAATGATGGTGCTGGTGAGCGCCGACAACTACCTGATGCTGTTCGTCGGCTGGGAAGGCGTGGGCCTGTGCTCCTACCTGCTGATCGGTTTCTGGTACGACAAGGGCGAGGGCGGCATTGGCAATGCCATTGCAGCCAAGAAGGCCTTCGTTACCAACCGGATTGGTGATTTTGGCTTCTTGTTGGCTGCTTTTACCATGTTCGGCGTGTTTCGCAGCTTCGAATTCGAAGCGGTCTTCCGCCAGGCGCCGGAGGTAGCCGCCATCCTGCCCTCGGCGATCATGCTCATCACGCTGTTTATGCTGCTGGGGGTGACCGGCAAATCGGCCCAACTGCCGCTCTTCGTGTGGCTGCCGGATGCCATGGCAGGCCCCACGCCCGTCTCGGCGCTGATCCATGCTGCTACCATGGTCACCGCCGGCGTTTACCTGGTGGCGCGTTCTTATCCCATCTATTCTCTGGTACCTGATGCGCAGTTTTGGGTGACCATGGTCGGGGCGCTGACGGCGCTGTTCTCTGCAACCATTGCCGTGGCGCAGTTCGACATCAAGAAAGTGCTGGCTTATTCCACCATCAGCCAGTTAGGGTTCATGGTGGCGGCGGTGGGCATGGGCGCCACGGTAGCGGGTATGTTCCACCTGGTGACGCACGCCTTCTTCAAGGCGCTGCTGTTCCTCTCTGCCGGTTCGGTCATCCTGGGGCTAGAGCAGGGGCACCACCATGTGGAGCACGACCCGGTGCTGCGCAAGAAGGCGAAGCTCCAGGCGGCCCTGCACCACTTTGACCCGCAGGACATGCGCAATATGGGCGGTTTGCGCAAGCGCATGCCGGTCACCTTCTGGGTGTACATGATCGGTGGGCTGGCTCTGGCGGGCATCTTCCCTCTGGCGGGTTTCTGGTCGAAGGATGAAATCCTGCTGGAAGCCAACCACCTGTACCCCTGGGCTTATATCATCCTCTCGATTGCGGCTTTCTTTACTGCCTTCTACGTGGGGCGGCAGCTTTTGATGGTGTTCTTCGGCGAGCCTCGCACCGAGCCCGCTGCCCATGCCAAGGAAAGCCCGTTAGTGATGACCGTGCCTCTGATGATCCTGGCGGGGCTCTCTGCCCTGGGCGGGCTGCTCAACCTGCCGGGAATTCACACCTTCGGGCACTGGCTGGAACACACGCTTGAGGCAGTCACGCATGGCGAGACTGCGGAGGCGGCCGCGGAGGCGGGCGCCGAGGCAACAGCCCTCGGCTTCGATATCGGCATCGCTGCCATCTCCACCGCCCTGGCGCTGGGCGCGTTGGCGCTGGCATGGATTGTGTATGACCGGCGCTACAAGCAGATGCTGAACATCCCGCCTGCCAGGCGACCGGATGATCCGCTGCGCGGGGTGCTGGGGCCGCTCTTCACCGGTATGGAGCACAAATGGTGGGTGGATGAACTGTACTGGGCAGTGATCCTCAACCCCTACATTGCCATCTCAAAATTCCTGGCGCAGGTGGTCGACTGGCGCTTCTGGCACGATTGGTTTCACGATGTGGTCATCGCCGGCGGATTCAAATGGATCGCGCGCCTCACCGCCGTGCGCATTGACCTGGGCGTTATCGATGCCATCGCCAACGGCCTGGCGACGGTTACGCAGGGCCTGGCAGGACAAATGCGCCGCCTGCAGACCGGCTACGTACGCAACTACGCCCTGTCGGTGTTTGTGGGCGTGATTATTATCTTAGGCTATTTAATTCTGAGGTAAGAAAAACAGCGTTTAAACGGCAGCATGCAGGCAACCCTGCGCCGATTGAAACGACTTAGAAAATAACCGAGGACGAGCCATGAATTTCTTTCTATATCCCCTCACTCTGGTGACCTTCTTCCCCCTACTGGGCGTGCTGTTGCTGCTCTTCTTGAAGCCGGAGCAGAAAGACGCCGCCCGTTGGACGGCGCTGATCACCTCCCTGATCACCTTTGGCATCTCCATTGCGATGCTGCTGCAGTTCGACCGCACCAACCCGGAGCTGCAGATGGTGATCAACCTGCCATGGATCCAGGTGGCGGGCTGGAACATCTCCTTCCACATGGGCGTGGACGGGCTGAGCATCCTGCTCGTGATGCTGACCACCTTCCTCACTCCCATCTCGATCCTGTCTACCTGGACGGCGGTTGAAGACCGGGTCAGGGATTTCATGATCTTCTTCCTGCTGCTTGAGGTAGGCATGGTGGGCGTGTTCGTGTCGCTGGACCTGTTCCTGTTTTACATCTTCTGGGAATTTACCCTGGTGCCAATGTACTTCCTGATCGGTATCTGGGGTGGTCCGAACCGCATGTATGCCGCCATCAAATTCTTCCTGTACACCATGGCAGGCTCTATCTTGATGCTGCTGGCAGTGCTTTGGCTGGGCATCCAGGGGGGTACCTTCTCCGTGCCTGACCTGGTGGCGCAGAACAATATCCCTGCCAATGTGCAAACCTGGCTGTTCCTGGCCTTCGCCGCAGCCTTTGCCATCAAGGTGCCGATGTGGCCGCTGCACTCCTGGCTGCCGGATGCCCACGTGGAAGCGCCGACCGCCGGCTCGGTCATCCTGGCAGGTGTGCTGCTAAAGATGGGCACCTACGGCTTCCTGCGCTTCAACCTGCCCCTGTTCCCGCAGGCGGCGGTGCAGCTTGCGCCTTTGATGGGCGTGCTGGCAGTGATCGGCATCATCTACGGGGCGGCTGTGTCTTACGCCCAGCAAGACGTAAAGAAACTGGTGGCTTATTCCTCGGTGAGCCACCTGGGCTTCGTCATGCTGGGTTTGTTTGCCCTCAACCCGCAGGGCATCCAGGGCGGCATCCTGCAGATGATCAACCACGGTCTGAGCACGGGCGCCCTGTTTTTGATCGTCGGTATGATCTACGAGCGCCGGCATACGCGCGACATGGACGCCTTTGGCGGTTTGTGGAAGATCATGCCGGTCTACGGTGCGCTGACCCTGATCGTGACGCTGTCCTCGATGGGCCTGCCCGGATTGAACGGTTTCGTTGGCGAGTTCGCCATCCTGCTCGGCGCCTGGGAGGCCGGACAGGCGGGCGGTCCGTTTGGCTCGTACTGGTACGCCGGGCTGGCGGCGATCGGTGTCATCCTGGCGGCTGTCTACATGCTGTTCATGTTCCAAAAGATGTTCCTGGGACCGGTGGATAAAGACGAGAACCGCAATCTGAAAGATCTGAACTGGCGCGAGATCGCTACCCTGGTTCCGCTGCTGGTCTTTATCTTCTGGATCGGCCTGTACCCGAAGCCCTTCTTTGAGCTTATGGCTCCCTCGGTGGAAAAACTGGTGCAGATTGTGCAAACCGCTGCCCTGGCGATACCCTAGCCGCCGCGAGGCGAGAGGAACTGGCTTATGAATCTTCAGGACCTGTACGCAATTTCTCCCCTGATCATCCTGGTCACCTGGGCCACGCTGCTGATCCTGGTAGATATCTACTTCGTCCGCGATCGCAGCCAAACCGCGACGCCCATTCTGGCGGCGCTGGGTTTGCTGGTGGCGATGGGCTTCGCCATTGCGCAGACCGGGCAGCAGCCAGCCATGGCCTTCAACGGCATGGCGGTGGTGGACGGCTTCGCCATCTTCCTGCAGGTGCTCTTCCTGGGCAGCGGTCTGCTGGGCATCGTGCTGGCTTACAACTACCTGCAGCGCATGGGCATCGCGCGCAGTGAATACTATATCCTGCTGCTGTACTCCATCTCTGGCATGATGCTGATGGCAGTCGCCGCCGACCTGATCGTGGTCTTTCTGGCGCTGGAGCTGCTCTCTATCCCGCTGTATGTGCTGGCAGGCTTTGCCCGCCCGAAGGTTGAATCCGAAGAAGCCGCCTTGAAATACTTTTTGCTGGGCGCCTTCGCCGGCGGCTTTGTCGTCTACGGCATCGCCCTGGTCTTTGGCGCTACCGCCACCACTTCCCTGGCGGGCATCGTGCAGGCGGTGAGCGCCGGCTCCGCCAGCCTGGCGCTGCTGACCATCGGCGCGGCGCTGATCCTGATCGGGCTGGGTTTCAAAGTAGCGGCTGTGCCATTCCACATGTGGACGCCGGATGTGTACCAGGGCGCCCCCAGCGCGGTAACGGCTTTCATGGCGGTGGGCGCCAAGGCGGGTTGGTTTGCCGCCCTACTGCGCGTGTTCGTCACTGCCCTACCGGAGCTGGAAGCCGACCTGACGCCGGTGCTGTGGGCGCTGGCAGCGCTGACCATGATCCTGGGCAACGTGGTTGCCATCGCCCAGGGCAATATCAAGCGCCTGCTGGCTTATTCCAGCATTGCCCACGCCGGCTACATCCTGATGGCGCTGGTAGCATTTGGCAACGACCAGGTCGCCGGCGACGCGGTGGCGGCGGCGCTGTTCTACCTGCTGGCTTATGCTGTGACCAACTTCGGCGTCTGGGCGGTGGTGATCGCCCTGGAGAAAGCCGAGCAGAAGGGATTGTCGCTGGACGATTACGCCGGGCTGGGGCGCAAGTACCCGGCGCTGGCGGCGGCAATGACGGTCTTCATGCTGTCCTTCACCGGCGTGCCGCCCACCCTGGGCTTCGTTGGCAAGCTGTATTTGTTCCGCACTGTGCTGGAAGGCGGTTTTATCTGGCTGGCGGTGATCGGCGTGCTGACCTCGCTGGTCTCGGCATACTACTACCTGCGCATCGTGGTGATCATGTACATGCGCGACGGCGACCCGCAGGTGCACGCCGAACCGTGGCTGCGCCTGACGGCGGGCGTCACCGCGGTGGCGACGGTGGTGCTCAGTTTATATGCCGGGCCGCTGTTTAGTTGGGCGTCGCAGGCGGTGTTGAAGCTGTTTTGAGGAATAGAGAATCATTGAAAATAGAACCTCCCGCAGGAGAAGTGATCTGCGGGAGGCCTTTTATTCACAAAAGAAAATAACTGGAATATTACCCTGCTAAAAGTGATATTTATCACAGCGATTCGATTTGAAAAGGCACTTGATTGTGATTCCGGCATGTGCTAGACTGAGAATACCCTGGGGGGAAAATGACTTCACTCCCTGAGAAGCACTTTATTCAATCCAAACGGAGGGCAGGATGAAAGCCACTTTCAAGCCGACATATCGGATCACTGGTTATATCTTTCAAATCGCGTTCATAGTAACCTTCACTTTGAATCCTGCATTAGCTATGCAGGAAACTCCTCGATTATTGCATGACCTCCTCAAATACGATTGTGTGGCTTGTGCTGCTCAGGTAACCCGATTTTCCAAGGATAGCTTACAAATTGATTCGCATAATAAATCTCACCTGGCTTATGGCGGTGATCACCTTTACTATGCTCATCAGACACCTGATGGGTGGCAGCGTAGCGTCGTCGATGCTGGTAATTCGGTTGGAGAAATCAATGCTTTAGGTCTGGACTCGGTTGATCAACCGATGATTGCTTATGCAGCCGCGCAGCTCCGTTTTGCATATTTATCTGGAAATGTGTGGTCAACAGAGACGATAACATCTACGACCTACACATTTTTTAAGTTGTCGATGGACATTGACAACCTGGGGCAGCCTCACGTTGTTACGTATGTGGATGGTAAACGTCTCCTCTATTCTATTAAGGAAAATTCTGCATGGACGACTGAAATTGTTCAGGATGGCACTGTATCTGATGGACAGATAACGATTGTAACCGCAGGGTCCGGCACGCCGCACATTTCCTACCTGCAGGATAATGGAATCGTTTACAGCTATAAATCTGGAAGTGTATGGAACCAGGAGATCGTTGGGTATGGAGACCACGCTTCCTTTGTGCTTGATACTTCCGGTTATCCCCATTTCATATACATATCTACGTATCCAACTGCATTGGTATATAAATTTAAGGATTCTTCCGGATGGCATTCCGAACCCATTTCCATTCAATATCCAGGATTCAACCAGCTCGCATTAGATCAGGGAAACAACGTACATATTGCTGCTACTTCTTCGGGTGATTTAATTTATGCGAACAAGCTTGGCGGTAGCTGGAACTACGAAACCATTAAGACAGGGTTCTTTTATGGGGTTGCTTTGCAGGTTGATCGCGAGAATATCGCTCATGTAGCAACCTACGATCAATCGGATCATGGTGTGTGGTATGCAAACAGCAGCGCAGATTCCTGGGAATTATTAAGGGTCGAAACAGCGAGCAACTATCGTGGCGATACTTGCCTGATTGTGGATCCCGCAGGGGGAATACATGCTACTTACATGCTTGAGCAGCTAAATGGCGGGTGGATGTATTCGTTTCATGATGGTAGTAATTGGGAAGATGTTATGATCGCTCCCGGGGTTAGTCCAATCGATTCGGATATGACCCTTGATTTATTAGGAAATCCACACATGATTCACTACGACTTTTCTTCAATGCAGTTAATTTATACGTATCGCGACTCGTACGGATGGCATCAAGTATCCTTGGCAGGGAATATCGCTTACAATCTTGGAATGGGGATTGCGATTGACATGTCTGGCAATCCTCACATCGCATATGAGGACAATGGACGCCTGATTTACCTGTCTCGGGATCGATATGGGTGGCAATCCCAGGTTATCGATCAGGATGGAACGGTTGGCAGGTGGGCGGATTTGGCATTGGATACACTTGGTTCTCCTCATATCAGCTACATGGACTATGCTAGAGGTGATCTCAAGCATGCATATTGGAACGGCTTCCAATGGCAACTAGAGGTTGTCGATGACCAGGGTTTTACCGGACAGTATTCCTCGATCGCTATTGACGACCTGGACCAAGTGCACATTGCTTACCAGGATCACTCGAGCAAATACTTAAGGTACGCAAAACTAAGCGGAGGAAGCTGGAATATCCAAACAGTAGATAACGGGGGTGATACAGGCTATGAGATAGACTTAACAATAGATCAAGATAGAGTCCCCCATATAACTTATCTGGGTGACATCAATGAGACAATTTCCAGCGGGGTGGTGTATTATGCCGAATCCACACCTGGGGGTTGGGTTACTCATCAGATCACTTCATCTGGTGTATCGAATTACCCAGGGATTCAGATCGATCAGAGCGGATATCTTCACCTTTTATACGAATACTACACTTTCGGGGATATTCTTTATGCGACCAATCATCCATTCGGTCATTTACGCCTGCTTGCGCCAGGTACATCTCCTGTTGCTCAACAGGTGCAATTTGAGGCGATTGTCCCCTCTTCCGAAGGTGTTTCATTTGAATGGGATTTTGGCGATGGTGAATATGCGGCTGGTCAGGTTGTCACCCATACATACACTTCTGCCGGAATGTACACGGTCACATTAAGCGCCACCGGTGACCAGGGATCACTGATCATGTCACATAATATTCTTGTTGGATTGCCACTCTTTTTGCCCGCTATCTATACCTTAGATTCATGATGTGCGCTTAATTGGGTACGCGTAACTTCTGTTGCTCCTGTATGACGAGAGGAATTTATCATCGATGGATAAATGGAAAACATTCGTTTTCCTCGATCCCTGACCACCGTAGCTATCGGAATAAACCACCCTCCCACAGGATGCTTCTCCCGCAGGAGGGTGGTTTAATGACCCCGATTTCCCTTGCCGGGCTCATCCCCGGTTGCCAGGGGCGGGTTGCGCCCTCCCCGGGAGATATATCAAGGTTGTATCGATCAGATGGTCTGTCGTTTCCCATATAACTGCCTGTGCACCACACTTAACGCCCGCACCTGCTCGGCGGCGTGATACGACGAGCGCACCAGCGGCCCGCTCTCGACCCATTGAAAGCCGATCTCCAGCCCAAAGCGCTTGATCTCGGCAAATTCGTCCGGCGTGTAGTAGCGGGCGATGGGCAGGTGTTTCTTGCTGGGCTGCAGGTACTGCCCGACGGTCAGGATATCCACACCCCAGGCGCGCTGGTCGCTCATCACCTCTTTGACCTCGTCCAGCGTTTCGCCCAGCCCGACCATGATGCCGGACTTGGTGAGCACCTCAGGGTCGAGCTTCCTGGCATTGCTCAGCGTGGCGGCAGCCCACTCGTAGTGGTCCTGCGGCTGCACCAGCTTGAACAGGCGCGGCACGGTTTCCACGTTGTGGTTGAGGATCTCCGGGCGGGCGTCCATGACGATCTTGAGCGCCTCCAGGCTGCCTTTGAAGTCGGGGATGAGCACCTCGATCGAGCACCCGGGATGGATCTCCCGGATGCGGCGGATGACCATGGCGAAGACCGGCGCGCCGCCATCCTTGCGGTCGTCGCGGTTGACGCTGGTGATCACGGCGTGCTTCAGGTTCATCGCCTTGACCGCCTGGGCAACGCGCTCCGGTTCCAGCCAGTCTAGCGGCGAAGGCTGCCCGCGCTTGATGTCGCAAAAGCCGCACGAGCGCGTGCACACATCGCCCAGCATCAGGAAGGTGGCGGTGCCGCTGCCCCAGCATTCGCCCAGGTTGGGGCACATGGCCTCTTCGCAGACAGTGTGCAGGGATTTTGAGCGCATGATGGTGTGCAGGCGCTCGTAGTTT